>JAFZLB010000113.1 GCA_017551665.1 Lachnospiraceae bacterium | reverse complement strand
CGCAATCTGCGGCGCGGGTGCCGCGGCGGGAACTGCGGCCTTCGGCGCTTCTTTCGTGCCGGCCCCCTTCATCACCGCGCTCATCACCTTGCAAAGCACGACAATGCAGATCAGACCGAAAAACACCGTGCCGAACCCCATCAGGGCGACATACACATTACTGAGTTCGTTCATGTGGAAGTTCCTCCTTTGAAAAACATACACTGTGTGCGGCGTGTGGATTAAGTCGCACAAAATCCATTATATATAAGAAATTGCGCAAAATCAAGCATTTCCGTTATTTGCGTAACTTCCCTCATCCGATCAGCACGTTCTTTCCCTCAAACGCGAAGCCGTTCTTGCGAATCCGTTCTTCCGGTATGCCCTTATTCCCCATAAGGTTCCCCTTTAACAGAGCAAAAAAACACCGCTACGGTATCGCTTTCAGTATACCACAGCGGTGGTGTATCCGCCAAATGCATGTAAAAGCAGTGATTACGCATGAAAACCACTTTGTTTTTAACCGGCGACCTTCGCCGGTATCTTTGTGTTGACAAAAACAGCATATACGTGAAACGGTTTTTTCTGATCATCGCCGCTATATCGGGTACGGTCTGAGAAAAGTAAAGCGTCGTTTACGGGAGAGGTTTTACCGTTTTGACTGCAATGAGCCCGACAATAAGTTTCTTCCATTCCGCGATCATCCTGATTTCACGATCCATCTGACCGTACTTGGAACGAAGCGGTTCCTCCACCAGAATGATCTGTTCAAACCGTCTCAATTCTTCCAGGGAGGCGACATTTTCATGAATGCGTGCAGCACAGGAAAACGTTGCTTCCGGCATCACTTGACGTAGTTGTCCGGCGGTTTGTTCCAGCACCTGCCGGTTCACACTTCCCACCAGAAGAAACGCATTTGTTTCCGGCGCATAAACGGACAGATTTGTCTTGACAACAGCCAGTTGTTCCGCAACCGTCATGTGATCATACGCATAGTCCGCCCCAAGCGATACGAGTTTACGATCAATCCGGGAAGCCCCTGCGCCTTCGGAGGAAAGCATTCCGATCATGTGCAAACGATAATTATCCGCCATTTCGCCCGCAGACAGCGCCCTGCCTGTTAATACATAGTACATGGCAAACAAAAAGATCGTCGCAAAGCATCCGAAACACGCAGCAAGAAATGCCCATCGGAGGGCTGCTCCTGGTGGATTCGCTTCCGTTGCGGAAAAAGCATCCGCCCCGTCGGCAGTCATCTTATTCCCGTCATCGTCGTAATCCGCTGATGCCTCCAAACCGGTCGGCAAAACCGGCTCGTCCAGTTTTTCCAGCGCCAGGATATTGTCAGCAATCCGCTTCTTTTGATTGAATCGCCCCTGCATTTCATTTGTTTTCTGCAAAACAAGCCCGTCATCGATACCATAGTAATGATTACGCCAAAGAACGACCGCATCATGCTGCACGCTGATCGTCTCACTGATTTCCTGATGTATTTCGTCCAGATCAGACAACATGGTATCCATGATTATTTCCGTTGTGTCCGTACTCTGCCCGCGAATACTTAACAACACATAGCCGATATTGCCATCAGTACTACAAGATACAATCTCTCTGATATACTTCTCTTCTGTTTGCAGTTGTTTCGCACATTTATCAAGGAGAGCACTGTCTGTCAGGTAAGACTGATACAGCCGGAGGAGGCGAAGCATCTCCCTGTCTGTCGTGACAATTCTTCCACTGGCTTCTGCCCTCCCGAGAGCGGTGTCTTCTTTCAGGATATGGATTTCCGCAATGGAATATGCAACGTGATAAGGATCTATTCCTTTGAGGATGCTTGTTTTCAAATAGGTATCTCTTTCATTCAACAGCGCCGTATCCTCTCTTATCCACTGTTGATAGTTTTCCGTCGCGGAATTATAATAGTTCTGATCAGCCTGATAATCCTCCAATGCAGCCCGGTATTCTTCCGGCGTCATAGGTTTCGTCTCCGAAGAAGATGCTACGTCAGACATTTCCTGAGGATTGCCTTCCTGTTCCGTCTGATTGAGATTTCGGAATGCACCGGCAGCCGCGCCTGACAACATACAGAATATGACAACAATAACGATCAGACGCCATTTTGCAAGCACCACAACCATTAGTTGCTTCAGGTCAATCTCACGCTCTTCGCGTTGCAGATATGATATCTGCAGCCTTTCCTGCTCCATTAGGAATACCCGTTATGTCTGAAAAATAAAATATACGCGCCTGCGTATACGCGTCTGCGTAGAGTATTGTACCATTTTTTTGTGGAGCATACAATGCAGATAAAAGATGCTGTCGCAGCCTGTTTCAGGCGTATATGCTATGAGCGGAATATTTCATTCAATGATCTCGCCGTGCGCTCCGGTGTCACGCCGTCAACTGTTTACAGTCTGATGGATTCCCGCCGGAGAAGCGTCTCCGTTTCCACGATCAAAAAACTTTGTGACGGTCTGGAAATATCGGTCCGCGATTTCTTTTCGGCAACAGAATTTGATCGGTTGGAGCAGGAAATCCAATGATGGTTTCGGCGATAATCCTTAATAATCTCCACTTACCGCCGTGAAATTCGCTTGATTTTGGCGGTAACTTATATTAAAATGCACTTAGCGCCAAAAATCAATGTTTTGAGAGGAGCGAAGGCATGCTGATCGGCCGGAAAAAAGAAATTAAAATACTGGAAGAAGCCTATCATGCGAAGGAATCCCGCTTTGTTGCCGTGTACGGACGGCGCAGGGTGGGGAAAACATACCTGATCCGTGAAAGCCTGAACTCAAAAATCACATTCCAGCACACAGGTTATTATGGCGGAAAACTGTCGGATGAACTGTTTGAATTCTGCGCTTCCCTTCGGGAGTATGGACGAAAGGACTTTTCAAAGCCGGAGAACTGGCTTGAGGCCTTTGAATTACTGAAAGACCTGATTCGGAGTTCCACGGAGAAAAGGAAAGTGATCTTTCTGGATGAATTGTCCTGGATCGATACCCACGGCAGTGATTTTCTCATGGCGTTGGAAGGGTTCTGGAACGGCTGGGCTTCCGCCAGAAAGGATATCCTTCTGATCGTCTGCGGCTCTGTTACATCCTGGATGCTGCGCAAAATCATACATAATAAGGGCGGACTGTATAACCGCCTATCCTGCCGGATTCACCTTCAGCCGTTTACGCTGAACGAATGCGAGGCGTATGTTCAGTCCCGGAACATTATCATGAATCGTCATCAAATCCTCGAATGCTATATGATTATGGGCGGTATTCCGTACTACTGGAGTTTTCTTGAAAAAGGGCTCAGCCTCCCCCAAAACATCGACCGCATCTTTTTTGCCAAAGATGCGCCGCTGGAGCAGGAATTTGACTATCTGTATGCCGCGTTATTCAGGAATCCGGAGCCCTACATCAAAATCGTTTCCGCTTTGGGAAAAAAGAAAACAGGCATGACCAGGGAAGAGCTCCTGCATGCAACACATTCGGCGGATTCGGGTAATTTCTCGGCACGATTGCAGGACTTGGAAAACTGCGGTTTTCTTCGAAAATATCGTCGATATGGTATGAAAGAAAGGAACGCTAACTATCAGCTGATCGATAACTATACGCTGTTTTATTATAAGTTTCTGGAAAACAGGCCGACCGACGAGCACTATTGGAGCAATCAGATCAATACGCCGGGCCGCAACGCCTGGTGCGGATTGGCCTTTGAAAGGGTATGCCTGGAGCACGTCTCTCAATTGAAGCAGGCACTGGGAATTTCCGGCGTTCTGAGCGAAGAATACGCCTGGGCCTGTAAAGAGGACTCGTCAAACGGCATTTACGGCTCGCAGATCGACCTGATGATTGTAAGAAAAGATCAGGTAATCAATCTTTGCGAAATGAAGTTTTCAGCGAAAGCGTACGCCGTAACGGAAAAGGTTGCCGAGGATATCAGAAGAAAAAGCTCGGACTTCCTGACGGCCACCGGCACCCGCTATGCGATTCACGAAATACTGGTCACACCTTATGGCGTTACCGGCGGTTCCTATACGGGAGATATTCAAAAGGTTATAACAGCGGATGACTTGTTTCGTTCAGAGCCAAGCAGCTTCTAAAAAAGGACCCCCTGCAAGTTCACTTGCGATGGGGTCCTTTTTTGAAGTCATTTGGCGGATACGCCACAGCGAGGAATTTGCTTTAAGCAAATTTCGAGCTGTGGCTCTGAATGATCGCTGCGGTTTATAATGACGGCCCCGCCGCCACCAGTGCCTTGCCGGCGTCGTTGCCCGTGTATTTGCCGAAGTTCTTGATGAAGCGCTCCGCCAGATCCTTCGCCTTCGTCTCCCATTCGGAAGCATCGGCATAGGTGTCACGCGGATCCAGGATCGCGGGATCCACGCCCGGCAGCGCCGTCGGCACCTCAAAGTCAAAGATCGGAATCTTCTTTGTCTCTGCCTTGCCCACATCGCCGTTCAAAATCGCGTCAATGATGCCGCGCGTGTCTTTGATGGAAATGCGCTTGCCCGTGCCGTTCCAGCCGGTGTTCACGAGGTAAGCCTTCGCGCCGCTCTTCTCCATGCGCTTGACGAGCTCTTCACCGTACTTTGTCGGATGCAGCTCCAGGAAGGCCTGGCCGAAGCAGGCGGAGAAGGTCGGGGTCGGCTCCGTGATGCCGCGCTCCGTACCCGCAAGCTTTGCCGTAAAGCCGGAAAGGAAGTAGTACTGCGTCTGCTCCGGTGTCAGGATGGAAACCGGCGGCAGCACGCCGAAGGCGTCCGCCGACAGGAAGATCACGTTCTCCGCCGCGGGTCCCGCGGAAACCGGGTTGACGTTCAGCGCGATCTTTTCGATGTGATCCAGCGGATAGGAAACACGCGTGTTTTCCGTCACGGACTTGTCCGCGAAATCGATCTTGCCGCTCTCGTCCAGCGTGACGTTCTCCAGCAGCGCGTTCTTCTTAATTGCATTGTAAATATCCGGCTCCGATTCCTTATCGAGGTTAATGACCTTCGCATAGCAGCCGCCCTCGAAGTTGAAGACGCCGTTATCGTCCCAGCCGTGCTCGTCATCGCCGATCAGCAGACGCTTGGGATCCGTGGACAGCGTCGTCTTGCCGGTGCCGGACAGACCGAAGAAGACCGCCGTGTTCTTGCCTTCCATATCCGTGTTCGCGGAGCAGTGCATGGACGCAATGCCCTTCAGCGGCAGGTAGTAGTTCATCATGGAGAACATACCCTTCTTCATTTCGCCGCCGTACCAGGTGTTGATGATGATCTGTTCGCGGCTCGTGATGTTGAAGGCGATGGCCGTCTCGGAATTCAGGCCCATCTCCTGATATTTCTCCACCTTTGCCTTGGAAGCGTTGTAGATGATGAAATCCGGCTCAAAGCTCGCCAGCTCTTCCTCCGTCGGGATGATGAACATGTTCTTGACAAAATGCGCCTGCCAGGCCACTTCCATAATGAAGCGGATGGCCATGCGCGTGTCTTTGTTCGCGCCGCAGAACGCGTCAACGACGAACAGTCTCTTGTTGGAGAGGCAGTCCACCGCGATGTCCTTTAAGATCTTCCAGTTTTCCTCCGAAAGAGGATGGTTGTCGTTCTTGTATTCATCCGACGTCCACCAGACCGTATCCTTGGAATTATCATCCATGACAATGTATTTGTCCTGGGGGGAACGGCCGGTGTAGATGCCGGTCATGACATTCACCGCGCCGAGTTCCGAAACCTGGCCTTTTTCAAAGCCCTCCAGTTCCGGCTTGAGCTCCTCTTCATAGAGCGCATCAAACGACGGATTGTATACAATTTCTGTGGTTCCTGTGATGCCGTACTTCGTGAGATCGAGATTTGCCATAACATACACCTTCTTTCGTGGAATCTGTGGAAATGCTGCAACCACCATTGTATCACGGCGGCGGCGCTTTCGTCAAAAGAAAAGTCCGCGGAATGCGCTTTGCCATAGGAGCATTTATGCTTTTCTCTCCATGGGAACAATCTGTAACTTATATCCGAGCGGTGTCAAAATCTTCAACAAACTGTCGATCTGAGGCGAATGCACTGCCTTTTCCATACGTGCAATCACCGGTTGCTTTACATGGCACTTCTCGGCAAGCTGTGCCTGGGAAAGACCTTCCTCCTCACGAATTTTAACCATCGCTCTGATCAGTTCTTTCTCCAGTTCGATGATATTCTCATCTTCCTCTTTCAGATTCAGTTCGTTTCGTACTTCTTTCCAGGTAGCCATAACAATCAATGCCTTTCTTTCCAATCTTCCAATTCGCGTATCGCCTGTTCAATCTCGCGCTTCGGCGCTTTCTGCGATTTCTTTACGAAATGATGCAGCAGCAAAAACCTATTGTCTTTGTAGTATGCGTAAAGAATCCGGTTTGAAAGCGGGCGTAACTCCCATATTTCACCATCCAAATGTCTCGTGACCGGCATGCCCACACGCGTTCCCATTTCTTCGAGCATATCTAAATACGCAACTACTTTGTTTCGGTTTATCCGCGCGTCCTTGCTTGTACCAGCCTTTATCTCCAGCTCGTTGATAAAGTCGCGCACGTCGCTATGTCCGCGTTCATCCTCATAAAACTCAAGTTCAAACATCTCTGCCTCTTGATTATAGCACATTTGATATGGGTGTTCAATAGCAAATATGCTATCTTGCTATAATTTCTAATTATGTCAGCACGTATCCGTCATGCGCATTCTTCCTGATACATGTTGTAAATATATCCTGCGCTCTCCCGATACAACTCATTCTCCTTCTCCTGGAGATGCGAAAAAGTCTTGGAGCGATAAAACCGATCCATGGCTTCCTCCATATCTACATCCTCATCCTCAATGATGAAAGATATCACATCCTGACAAATAAATTCGAGCAACATGTCTCTCTTATCCATGATAGTCCTCCACCTTATTCAGCAAACCGACGGCTCTTTCCGAATGAAATGAATACTGCAGTGTCAACTCCTTGTATTTCATTTCCTCCGTAAGTTCCTCCACCGTGATGAAACCTCCGGCAAACTGCCGGAAAAGAAGCGCCAGATCATCATTCGCGACCGGGCCGATGACGATTTCATACTTGTTATCGATGTTGCATTCGGGACTTGCAACGACTTCAAAATGTCGGTTCCGATTGTTGATTACAAACAGTGCCCATTCCTTTGTTGGTCTATCAAAACGACGACAGGAAATACCTGTCGCCGCAATCCGTTTTTCATCAAACTCAAAAACTGTAACATATGGCTCCCCACCATAAATCCGGACAACGCGACGAGCCATTTTTTCCGCCTGTTCCTTGATCGTTGTCACATAGAATCCGCGTCCGAAGTCCTTGTTCGGTCGCCCCTTGGATAGATCAATTGTATCGATCACCGTATTGGAACCATGATACAAACGGATCATAATTCCCCTCCGTTCTGCGCACAGATCGCGTCCAGATCATCAATCGCATCTTCAAAGGACAGCGTGTGTTCGATGTCATAGTGTTCCTTCAAAAACTGGATACCGCCATGGTCAGCCATATAGATATACGCTGTCTGTGCAGATATGTTTTTGCGCCTGGCAAATTCAGACACACACGCCGTAGTGTATGCGATTCTGCTTCTTAAATCTCTTCCCACTGTCATTTACTCACCCCTTCGTATCAGTTCCTGTCAGACCGCCTTCTTGCCGATCCCCAGTCTCAACTCATCCGACAGTCCCGTTTCCACTTTTCCGTCAACACATAGGGCATAGTTAATTCCTTAAAAAAAGCTTCATCACTTACTATCCTCTGCTCTATTATGCGGTAAGAATATTCTTTGACAATTCTTAATGACGGATAGGTATTGCTTGTGGCTGATAGCGTTCAATAAAGCTTCCCGCAGGGCTTCCTGCGGAACAAAATACTTTTTATCCTCTGAACTCCCTCGTAACTAGTCTTTTAGCGCATGTACTTTATATATGAGTTCCATCACTTCATTTTTTACCCAAAAACAGTCCGGCATTTGTAACCTCTATTTGGTACTTTATTTTGCTATCTGCTTTAGATTCCCCTTTTTCATTTCGTCGGTACAGTTGAAACGTCATCACACCTCTGTTACAATTCGGACATTTCCTAACCACTGCAGAAAAATAATTTGTTTTATCAATCGAGGAACTGCTCGGTATGTAATGACTGTTTTTGTTTATGCAATCATTTATTCTTCCTATCTCATTTTCCCACTCTGCAACTGGGATATTTGTAATATGATGTGATTTATAATACCTTTGGCATGACTCACAATACGCATTATCTTGGCTACAAACCACAAGGACAATAAAACTACCTAATCCACAAGCCGCCATTTCAAGAACAGTAAAGAAGTAGTTTACCGACATGTTTGAGCCCAAATCAATGGGGTTATTCTTATTATATTTGAAAGTAAGTGTCCTTGATGTATTCTCCTCTATTAGTCTAATGAATACTAAATAATCTATCTGTTTGTCCTTATATGTGAAGTTTGAAATATGATCGCCAGATAGACTATAATACAAATTATACCGCTCATCCAAACGTGCTGTGGCAAACTGGAAAGCAAATACTATCGGGATTATCAGAAAACCTAACACAGTACCAAGCACAACTATACGCCGATTATCCTTTGGCGAACCAAATTTCCGCTGTGCAAAACGAATAATACCAGCTAATAGGGCTCCAATACAAATGGCTCCAATGGGAATCACACCAAAAACATTGAATCCATGGATTGTCCATATCTCTTTTACATGAAGATAATAATCAATAAAAGATATGCCTATTAATGCAACAATAGATATTAGGAATATTAGAAAAAAAGATATCACTTTACGGGACGCTGTCATTGTTTTTTCCTTAGGCTGTCCGCAGGATGGGCATTCCGAATATGTTGCCGGTATTATAGCGCCACATTTTTTACAAAACCGTTGTTCCATAGTACCCTCTCAATTTACATAGCCTTTATCCATGCATTGATATTGTACCTTCCGACTTATTTTACCACTCAACATCTGTCAATAAAACCCCAAATTGAAATATACCTACTGGGGATTATCTGATTCACGTTCCGTCAGGGATTGTGCATGCCTACACCGGCAGTTCGAGGATGAATTCCGTGCTGTTGTCCGAAGAAGTCGCGCGGATGCTGCCGCGGTTGCGCTCGGCGAGACCCTTCGCGATGGAGAGGCCGAGGCCGAAGCCGCCGTCCGTGTGCTCACGGGACGCGTCCGCCTTATAGAAGCGTTCAAAGAGATGCGGCAGGGCCTCCGCCGGAATTTCCGAGCCGGTATTGCGGACGACGGTTCTGACGGCAGGCACGACGCGGCGTCCCTGCTTCATTGTGCACTGCTCCATCCGCAGCGTGATTTCGCCGCTTTCCGCGGAATGCTTGATGGCATTGTCCAGAAGAATGGTCACGATCTGCCGGTAGTCCTCTTCCGCCGCGGTGATTTGCAGGCTGTCCGGCAGCTCCGTTTCCAGCGTCAGATGCCGTTCAAACGCGGCGCTCTCCAGCGGCAGCGCACACTCCATCGCCGCCTCCGCCGCGTCAAAGGGCTTTTGCTCCGGCACGGGCACCGCTTCCGCTTCCTCGTCCAGGCGCGAGAGCTGCAACAGCGCCGCCACCAGCTCCGACATCCGCCTGCTGCCGTCGCGGATATAGGTCAGCCAGCGGTTTTCGCCCATGCTCTTTTCCAGCACCGTGGTGTTGGCTTCAATGACGGTGAGCGGCGTTTTCAGCTCATGCGACGCGTCCGCGACAAACTGCTGCTGCAGCTTCATCGCACGCTCCGTCGGCGCGACGATGCGTTTGGCAAGGATGTGCGCCATCACGGCAAAGAGCGCGGAAGCACAGACAAAGGACGCCAGCGACACCAGCACGGTCTCCGTGATTTCGTCGCGGCGGAAATCGGCATCGCCGAGAATCAGGAAAGGCCCCTCTTCCCCGCTTTCCACGATCGTGAACTCCTCCATCTCCCACGGGCGCGGCATTGTGTTGTCCTTACGGCCGCCGGGCATGCGCGGGGGACCGCCCGGACCCGGTTCCTGTTCCCCGCTCAACAGCATCTCCGCCCTTGAAAGCGCGTTTTTTGCCTTTTGTTCGTTTCTGGTAAAGGACAGAATGTTCAGCGTCAGCAGCACGACAAAGAGCACGCCGGAGGCGCTTAAGAAAATACTCCAGAACACTTTTTTTCTGAGCCTGTCAATCACCGCTCTTTCCCTCCAGCACATAGCCGACGCCGCGCACCGCGCGGATGACGGCCTCCGACCGGATATACTGCATCTTCCTTCTGATAAAGGACATATACACCACGACGTTGTCGTATTCGGCCTCCGAATCAAAGCCCCAGACGCGCTGAATGATCTGCTCCTTGGACAGAATCTGTCCGGCGTGACGCATCAGATATTCCAACAGCTGGTATTCCGTCGCAGGCAGCCGCACGGTGCGCGCGTTTCCTTCCCGCGAAAGCTCGTAGGTCTCCGGGTCCAGCACCAGATCCGCAGCGCGCAGCTTCCGGTCCTGCGTTTCCTGCGTGCCCCTGCGCAGCACCATGCGGATCCGCGCCAAAAGCTCCTGCATGGCAAAGGGCTTTGTCAGATAATCATCCGCACCTAAATCCATACCGTTCAGCTTATCCTGCAACGCGGTGCGTGCGGTCAACAAAATCACCGGCACCGCAAGCCCGCGGCTGCGCGCGTGACGCAGCACCTCAAAGCCGTCCATGACGGGCAGCATGATGTCCAGAATCACGAGGTCATACAGCCCCGTCTCAATCAGGTCCATGCCGATGCCGCCGTCTTCCGCGCCGTCCGCAAGATAGCCTTCGTCCTGCAGCGTTTTGATCAGGGCTTCCCGCAGCCCCTCTTCGTCTTCGATCACAAGGATTTTCATACTCCCGATTATACCGCAAAAGCTTGAAACAAGATTGAAAAAGTTTTTTGTGTTTTTCAATTCTTTTTCAAGAAAGCGGACGTATGATAACAGCATGATACGGACAACCGGCAACAACATCAACGGAGGTGAAGAACATGAAGATCAACACGGGCATCGCCCTTCTTGCGACGACAATGACGGTCCTGGCCGTCGGTGCCTGCGCCCTGGGAAGCGGCAATACAACAACGGCTTCTTCCGGCACGCAGAGCGCCGTTCAGACACTTGGTTCCGGCAGCATCGCAACGGTTGCGACGGAAACACTTTTTACGGAACGCGATCTGACACAGGAGGCGGACGCCACCGGCGCGGTGCGGGACACACTGACCGACGGCGCGGAAATTCTCATCACCGGCGATGAAACGCACATCCTCAGCGGGACGGCGAAGAACGTCACCGTCATCGTGGACGCCGGCAGCGAAGACAAGGTGCAGCTCATCCTGGACGGTGTACAGATAACAAATGATGATTTTCCCTGCATTTACGTCAAGAACGCGGACAAGGTCTTTGTCACGACGACGGAGAGCGAAAACAGTCTTTCCGTCACGGGGAGCTTTCGCGCGGACGGCGATACAAACACGGACGCCGTGGTTTTTTCGCGCGACGACCTTGTGCTGAACGGAACGGGCACGTTGAAAATAACTTCCACGGACAACGGCATCGCTTCCAAGGATGACATCAAAATCACGGGCGGAACGCTTTCTATTGAATGTACCGCGGACGCGCTGGAGGCCAACAACGATATCCTGATGTCGGACGGCAATGTGACCGTCCGCACCCCCAAGGACGGACTGCACGCGGAGGATGACGATGACCCCTCGCACGGTGCCATTTATATCGGCGGCGGCACGCTCACGGTGGAAGCGGGTGATGATGCCGTCCACGCGACAACGGACATCCGCATTGACGGCGGCAGCTTACAGCTGACCGCGGCGGAAGGCCTCGAGGCCACGCAGATTTTCATCAACGACGGTGAGATCGCAATCAACGCTTCCGATGACGCCATCAACGCCGGATGGAAATCCGGTTACACGACGCCGCTGGTGGAAATCAACGGCGGCACGGTTTCGATTGTGATGGGCGAGGGAGATACGGACGCCATCGATTCCAACGGAAACCTGATCATCAGCGGCGGCACGCTGGACATTACGGCACGCTCGCCCTTTGACTATGACGGCGCCATTTCCCACACCGGCGGCACCATCATCGTGAACGGCAAGGAAACGGATACCGTCACAAACCAGCAAATGGGCGGTCCCGGCGGACGCGGAGGCGGCAGACGATGAAGCGCTCAAAAACGATTAAAAAAGTATCTTTCATTTACACGGCGCTGCTCCTTGCGTTCAGCCTGTATGTGGTACTGGATACCTTCGTGATTCCGCGGCAGCTGGCGGCAGCGGAGCCGCAGACCGTAGCGCTTTCGCAGACGCTGCGGGAAGGCGATGCGGTAACGGAGATACAGACCGTACATGCTTCGGAAGCAGCGGAAGCAGCGGACGCGCAAGACGCAGCGCAGGACACGGGCGTGACGCTGCCGCAAAGCAGCACGCTTTCCCTGAGCGGAGAAGTGATCGGCAGCTGGAGCGGCGAAAACGCCTCCGTTACCGTCACCGCACTGCGCGCTTACGATACCACGATCTATTTCGCGGAGGTGGCGGTCACAAGTCCCGATGTCCTGAAAACCGCCTTCGCCTATGACACCTACGGCAAGAACGTCAAGCAGGAAACAAGCGAAATCGCGGAGGACCACGATGCCGTGCTCGCGATCAACGGCGACTTCTACGGCTCCCGCAACAAGGGCTATGTCATCCGCAACGGCGTCCTTTACCGCGACAAAGGCGCCGCGGGCAGGGAAGACCTTGCCATCCTCTCCGACGGCTCCTTCCTGTTCTTCGACGAATCCGAATACAGCGCACAGGAACTGCTGAACGCGGGTGCCCTGCAGGTCTTCTCCTTCGGGCCCGCCCTGCTTTCGGACGGCAGCATCCTCGTAGACGAAAACGACGAGGTGGGGAAGGCCATGGCCTCCAACCCGCGCACCGCGATCGGCCGGATTGACGATCTGCATTATATGTTTGTGGTCAGCGACGGCCGCAGCAGTGAAAGCGAGGGACTGAGCCTGTACGAGCTGGCCACGCTTCTGCAGTCCGCCGGCGTCCGTGACGCCTATAACCTGGACGGCGGCGGCAGCTCCACCATGGTGTTCCTGGGCGAGGTCATCAACAAACCGACCACGCGCGGCAGCCGCGTCAGCGAGCGCGATATCAGCGATATTGTTTACATCGGGGAATGAGGCAATAAACCATGACTGCTTACGAAAAATACAATTTGAGAAAATGCCTGTTTTACGCGGCTGTCACCCTGTTTTGCTTTACCGGCGGCCTGGTCTATGAGTATTTCGGTTTCGGTGTAACATCCTCCTACATGCACCTGGCCTTTCTGATCCCCTTTGCAGGCGGCTGCCTCCCCTGTCTGTCGGCCGCCGCAACCGGGTGCGCACTGCCGGTGAAGGCGTACGCCGCCCCTCTGTGGCGGGCCGGTCTCGCCACGCTGACCATCGGTTCTTTATTGCGGGGTGCTTTGGATATCTACGGAACGGACAGTCCGCTTCTTTACGCGTATCTGCCCGCGGGACTTCTTTGCCTGTCGGCGGCGCTCTATCTTTCGCGGCGATGACCGCATCTCCTTTCGCCGATACTTTTTCAAAAAAACATTGGAAACAATGGAAAAGCATGATACACTGTTATGCGGGCATAAACCCTGTCAGAGGGCGTAACAGGCGTAAAGGAGAAAAACATGTCAAATATGGATCGCTTAAATGAACTTGCCGGCAATTTGGGTTTTCGCGTGGATCCCCACAGCGGGATGATGTACGGACAGCGCGGCGCATATCCGCTGGCGGTGGAATATAACAACAATACTTACACCATATCCGCGTCGGTCTCCCAGGCGGGGATGGCGCCGACCGCGGACGCCATCAAGCAGGGCATCAAAGAATGCAAGCCCATCCACCGCTGCGTGGTAAAGGGTTACCATGTGTTTTTCCTGCTGCGCGGTGCCGCGACGAAAAAGCGGTTTCAGGAAATGCTCGAAGAAGCGCTGCAATGGATTCCCGTCTATTTCTCCAGAAACGGTTACAGCCCCTGCTGCGAACAGTGCGGACAGATCACGGAGACTTCGGGCTATAACGTGAAGGGACGCGCCGCACTGCTTTGTCCTTCCTGTTTTTCCAACGTCAGCAACAGCCTGGCGGAAGCACAGCTTGAGGAAGAAACCAAAGGGGAAAACATCGTCGCCGGTCTGGTCGGCGCGTTGCTGGGGTCCCTCGTCGGCGGCCTTGCCATTGTTCTGATTGGTCAACTGGGATTTATCTCCGGTATCTCCGGCGTGGTGATGGGCGTCTGCACACTGTACGGTTACCGGATGCTGGGCGGAAAGCTGACGGTCAAGGGTATTGTCATCAGTGCGCTTGTCATGGTGGGGATGGTGTATCTCTCCAACCGCATCGTCTACGCCATTGAAATAATGAAAGCCGTGAACGAGGAGTACGGCTCTTACGGAATCAGTTTCAGCTTTTTTGACGCCTTCAAGACGCTGCCCGATTTCGTCAAGGAACTCCCGGAACTCAAGAGCGTTTACTACTCGGATTTGTTTAAGACCTACGCCTTCACGGCACTCGGCGCCGTCCCGACCGTCATTCAGAAAATGAAGGAACGGAGCAACGCGCACCTCGCGGAAAGACTGTGACGCTTCCGGAAAAGAAGCAGACCTACAGCGGCAATTCGTCCCGCGTGTACAGGCGCGTGTGCCCGCCCTCCTTCAGTTCCGTCAACACGTTTTTTTTCACCAGCTGGCTGACGTATTGTCTCGAGCAATGCAGTTCCCTGCAAACGTCCGCCGTGTCCAATACATAATGGCCGGTAATCGTTCGCAGTTCCTCCCGCGTCAGCGGGAGTTTTTTCCCTGCGTGATACAAAAACGTGCCGGACAGAAACGTGTCGTCTCCCCAGGTGACGCCGACGCCGCCGGCAAGAACACGCGCTTCAAAAAACCTGCGCGGTCTGGCGACCAGAATCTGCATTCCGCGCTCACGCTCTGCCCGCTCCCGGATATTTACCCTGCGGATGCTGCCGTCCCGAAAGATACACAACAGATCCCATCCGGGCAGCGCCGCCACAAAGCTGAGCTTTTTTTCCATGCGCCCACGCAGCCATGCGGGGAGCCTGCGTTCCTGCACGGGCACAAGCGCACAGTCATCCTGTGCGCATCTGCCCTCTCCCAGCATTAAAAGCCGGAACCGGTCATACCCGTCAAGTCCGTTGTCCCGCAACACGGTGCCAAGGTTCTGACGGTCACGCGGTACAATACGGCTTTCCACCCAGCGTGAACTCCACTGCGGATCCACCGTCCTTTGGTTTTTCCTGACAAAGGAAGACAAAAACAGCGGGACATCCTCTTCCCCCGCGTCATCCGAAATCTCGACCGAAAAGATGTCATCTGTCGGAAAGTAAAACAGATATCCGATCACGCACTTTTGATTGTACTCATCACGAATCTCACAGACTTTCATAAAAACGCCACCGCGCCGTAATCATCTCCCAAATCTTGTTAAGGAAGGCATCCGGCAATACATCCTCCAATCCGGCAAACAAAAGACCCCGGTCGCGATCCTCCGGTCTGCGCAGCGCAGGTTTTTTCCCGGGAGGAATCATCTTCAAATTCTCTGTCGCGGAACGGGATCCAAAGAAGCACTGCACCGGCACGTCCGCAAGCGGATCAAAGGCCTGTGCCTCCTCCTGTGTCCTGCACTGGTGCAAAAAAGATATGCCGTGGTCAAACAGCGGCGCGAGACGCACCCGTCCCGTCTCTCTGTTGCGCAGAATTTCAATATTGGCGCCGTGCCGGTCCCGGTTCAAAATGAGATAATCCACAACAAGCGTTGTATAAAGATAATCCGTCCATCCCATGCGCTCAAAAAACGCTTCAATCGTTTCCCCGGATTCCTTTTCCAGATCATAGAAATCATCCAGCGCAACTTTGCTTTCACCGGGTTCCCTGAAATTCTCCGACACGCAGAGAAAGGTTTCCATCTCTTTCTCCTCCACGCACACAAGCGCACGCATCAGACAATACCGCAGATGCGGAACCCCCAATATGCCCAACAGGCGGTCCACCAGCAGTTCATTCACGCACTCATGACCGACGATACCGTGCACGGAATCGTAACAGGACAGCTTGTAATACAGGGTTTTGCCCGGAACGGTCTGCCGGGCCTTCAAAAAAGAACCCGCCGTTCCGGACGAATGACGTATCTTTGACCACTCCAGAAACCGAAGATCCTGACATTCTTTCACCAGATCCGCCTGCAGCATCATACACTCCGTAAAAACACTGTTTCCGTTCCGATTAAAGAATATCGTATTACTTGACGTTTGTCAATATATTTACTTGTCAAATGAAAGCATCATTGGTGCTATTCCTTATTTGTTGCGGTTGCTCCGGATTATAATACACCGGCATTCAGCAAAACCGCCCACAGTTCCGGCATCAGATGCCCCGAACAGCGGCTCGTATTGTTTGTAGTACTGGAGATCCATGACATCTCTCCCTTTGCAATTCTTCTCTTGACGCATTGTGTATCGGTGTGTATAATTATAGTGAGGTACGCACATGACCCCACGCGATATTGCAAAAACCGAACTTGCCGCAGCAGGTTATACCTTGAAACGGCATGGTGCCAACCATGACATATACTATAACCCTGCAACGCGTGGAATGATTCCGTTAAAACGGCATCAGTTTACGAAAAACACCTTGCGCTATATCCGCAAAGAAATCCGGCAACAGGGAGGTACGCCATGAAATATACCTATACCGCCATCTTTACGCCGTCCGAAGACGGAACGGAGCTTTACTGCCGCGTTCCGGATCTCCCGGGCTGCGTCACAACCGGCGTCGATTATCCCGATGCCATTGAACAAATCACGGATGCCGCAAGCGGGTGGCTTGTTGTTGCCGAGGATGAGGGCTTAACCATCCCGCCTTCCACGCCGCAACAAAAACTAAAACTGCCTGCAAGCGCAACCTGTTCCGTCATTTGCATCGACACGCTGATCTACCGCAATCTGACAGATGAGCGCGCGGTGCGTAAAAACGTTTCCCTTCCCGCATGGATGGCCACCCTGGCCGATAAAAAAGGTATTAACTGCTCTCAGGTGCTGCAGGAGGGATTGTTGAAGCGCCTTGATATCGCCTGATACCTAAGATTCCGTTCACGGAAGACCGGTCGATCTGCCTGCAGACAAACTCATTTCCGAAATATGCGAGTAGTTCGTATACGCTTTCACTCATTCAGAAAAGTCCTTTGGTTTTATGTGCTCCGAAGAAACAATTGTCATATCATCATCCGTCATTTGTCCGATTTCGTCAAGAACTTCGGTGCTTTCCTTCCGGTCAGCTTCCTGCACGTTGGCCGTCAGCCTGTAAAAAGGGTCAGCCTTCATCTTTTCCAGATATTCCTGCAGTGCCTCTTTGATCATGCCTACTCCCCCTGCGGGATGTAGAGCGCCGTATAAATATCGCGCTTCGAAACGCCGCGGTCTTCCGCCGTGCGCTTCATGGCGGCCTTGCGGTCCAGCCCCTGCGCTTCGTAATATGCGACATGGGAGGGAACGTCCAGCTGCAGCAGCAGAATCTGCAGAATTTCCTCGCCGGAAAGATCCTTGATGCGAAGATCACCGTTATGACTTTCCACGGCGGGCAGGCTGTCGGCGCTGCCGGCCGCGTCGTTTTCGAGGGCAACGGAAGCGCGGACATACTCCGCCACCGTCTTCGCCAGATCGCCGTCCGGAATCACGGCACCGGTATCCGCGCAGGTCATCACGTCCGCCGCGCCCGCCAACATGGCATTCCGCGACTCGATGATCAGCACAAACTCGCCCTTCGGTTCCGTTTCCGCATAGAACGCAAGCGCCTCGGAAAGCGTCATGCGCTTCACTTCCTCAAACTTTTTCGTGAGCTCCCTGCAAAGAATGATCTGCCGCCGTTCGCCCAGCGTCTCGCACAAATCCCCCAGGGTTTTGCGAAGATGATGCGGCGCTTCATACAGCACGATCGTGCGCTCTTCCCTGCGCAGAGAGGAAAGCACCTTTGCGCGTTCCTTTTTTGCCTCTCTTGCGGAAGGCAAAAAGCCTTCAAACACAAAGCGCCTCACGTCCGCGCCGGAGACGGAAAGCGCACAGGTCAAGGCGCTTGCGCCGGGCAAAGAGGTCACGGCGATGCCCTCCGCGTGACAGAGCGCCACCAGCTCCGTCCCGGGGTCCGAAATGGCCGGCGTCCCCGCGTCCGTGACAAGGGCAATGTCCTTCCCTTCCTTCAGCTGCGCCACGAGTTCTCTGGCCCTGTCATATCGGTTGTGGTGATGATACGAGGTGAGCGGTGTGTGAATATCGAAATGCGTCAGAAGCTTTTTGCTGTTCCTGGTGTCTTCGCAGGCGATGAGCGAAACCGCCCGCAGGGTTTCGAGCACGCGCGAACTGACATCGGAAAGATTTCCGATCGGCGTCGCGCAAAGATAGAGCGTTCCGCTCACGATTCCTTCTCCGCGGCATGCGGCACTCTACCGCCGTCCGCATCGTCTTTGCCTTTTTTCTGTTTTTTGCCGCCGCCCTGGTTCTGTTTTTTCTTGCGCCTGCGCTCGATCTCTTTGATCTCCGAAAGCGGATAGTCATGCACTTCGCGTTCGTCGCCGGCTTCCACAAAGACGCGCATGGTCTCGCGCAAAATATTGACGGAGGAAACTTCCCCGCGCACGCCGTCCGCAGCCGTTACGGTATCGCCCACGGCGGGCATCCGCGCGTTGATCTCCTCATACACTTCCTCTTCATTATTCAAACAGCACATGAGACGTCCGCAGACGCCGGAGATTTTCGTCGGGTTCAGGGAAAGCCCCTGCTCCTTGGCCATTTTAATGGAAACAGGAATGAAGTCCGTTAAGTACGCGTGACAGCAGAGCGCCCTGCCGCAGATGCCCATGCCGCCCAGCATCTTCGTCTCGTCACGCACGCCGATCTGCCGCAGCTCAATGCGCGTGCGGAACACGCCGGCCAGATCCTTCACCAGTTCACGGAAATCCACGCGTCCGTCCGCGGTGAAATAAAACAACAGCTTGTTGTTGTCAAAGGTGTATTCCACGTCGATCAGCTTCATTTCCAGACCGCGGGCGGCGATTTTTTCCAGGCCGATCTCAAAGGCCTTCTTTTCCTTTTCGCGGTTTTCCGCGGCCTTCGCCTCATCCTCCGGTGTGGCGATGCGCAGAATCTCCTTCACCTGCCCGTGGGACCGGGAATCATCCTCCCCGAGATCATAGACCACGGTGCCGAATTCCGTACCGCGGCTTGTTTCCACAATGACTTTGGTGCCTCTTTTCACCTGATGCGCGCCGGGGGTGAAAAAGTAGGACTTTCCGCCCTCCCGGAAACGCACGCCGATAATATGACTCATCATCCTTCTCCCAGACGATCCCGTGCCGTTAAGAAAAACAGTTCCAGCGCGTACACGGGATTGACATTTGCTTCGATTCTTGCCCGCGCCTGCGTCAGCGCCTCCAACGTCTGTGCCAGACCCCGGAAGGAGCTTTGCGCGGCAGTATCTCTAATATACTCCTCCTGCTCCCCTAAAATCAAGTATTCCTTCTCTCCCGTCGCCTTGTAGACCATGAGATCCCGCAGCAGGCAGCGGATGATACCGAGCACCTCTTCCCTCGCTTCCCGTTCCGAAGCGGCACCCTCGGTGAGCTCCTTCATCTGCCGGTTCGTCTCCGAAACCGTCACGTTCCGCAGCCCCCCGATCAGACGCATGGCCGCCCTGGCCCGCAGTTCAAACTCCGGGTCCGAGGCGTAGGCCTTGGCCCTGCCGGTATTGCCCCTGGCGAAACGCGCGGAGAGAGAGGCCTTGTATTCGCTCACGCCCTCCCGCTGCCGCAAAAAATCATACAGCTCTCCCGTCGGTACGGGACGCAGGGGCAGCGGCACGCAGCGGCTTTTGATCGTCGGCAGCATCGCCTCCGTCCCCGTTGCCAAAAGCAATATCGTCACAAAGGAAGGGGGTTCCTCCAGCGTCTTCAAAAGCTTATTCTGCGCGGGCCGGTTCATCAGCTGTGCGTCCGGCACGATGTAAATCTTGCGCTCCGCGGCGTAGGGGGTGAGGTGCGCGTCATTGACGATCTGCTCCGTCACCTCGTCCACGCGGATGCTGTTGTCCTTTTCATGCACCACCGTCCGCACGTCCGGATGTGCGTCGGCCATGACCTTTTTGCAGGAAGGGCATGTGCCGCAGGCTTCGCCCTCCGGGGAGCGCTGCTCGCACATCAGCGCCTGCGCGAAGACCCTTGCGATGAACTGCTTGCCTGCCAGCTCCTCCCCCGCAAGAAGATAAGCATGCGACACCGTTCCCTCGCGCACCGCGCGCGCAAGAAGGTTTTTGATATGCGTTTGTCCGACGATGTCTTTGAATCCGGGCATGACCTTATGTGAAAATATCCAGCAAAAGACCCTCGATCGTGCCGATCTTTCCCATGATGGCGATGGTGTCTTTTTCGTCCTTCAACAGTTCCTGTGCCAGTTCATCCAGGTTTTCATCCACGAGGCGGATGATGCCGTAAACGCGGTGACGTCCCTTTTTGTCCAGATAGTTTTCCCTGGAAAAGGAATGGGAGCGCGTCACAATTTCATTCAAAAAGCCCTTGATCATGGAGCGGTAACGCTGCATATCGCGGATGTCGTTCTTTTTGCCGATGAGCTTCCCCTGCTGGGTGATATCGGCAATCATGGTGTTTAAGCGCGCGGCAAGACCGTCATCCTCCACGCGACTCTCGAGGATGAAGCGGAATTTGTCGTCGATCACCTGTGTCTGCTCCGGCGCCTGCGTCTGTTGCACCGGCTGCGCGGCATTGACTTTTATGTCCATGGGAATATTTTACCACACTCCACTCCTGTTCCGCCATCCCCGGACGTGCACGAACTATATACAAGCAAAAGCCGCTGTGGTATCATGGATACGACAGCGGCTTTTTTGTGGAGAAACGATATGGTATTGAAGGTCAGGAAACAGATCCAGCAGAGAGCGGTTATGACACATGAGGGGGAGGAACGTATGAAAAGAAAGAGGGGACATGTTTCGGTATTTGTGATGCTCTGTGCGCTTGTCATGCTCAGTGCCTGCGGCTCTTCCGTGAAGCAGGCGGTGAACAATGCAAGACAGGCGGTCGGGACCGAAAGCAACAACGGTAGCAGCGGCGGCAACAGCCGGGGGGAAGCGGCTGCGTCCGGGCAGGAAGGCTTTTCCTGCCGGAAGGAGATGTATGAAATTTCGCTTGAGCACGGCGCCTTCCAGATCGACGACATCATCTTCGATCCCCTGCGGGAAATGACGCTCGGAGAGGCGGTAGATGTTTTTGTAAAAGCGGGACGCTATGATATCCGCTCCAACATTAACAGCGAAGCTTATTATCCGGATATGACGCCTTATTCTCCGGAGGAATTGTCCCTGAGTAACGGAACGGTCTATATAGCCAGGGGCGGGAATATTCTTTTGAGAATCCACGGTACAAATCCAACGGACGGGATGTGTCCGATATCCGATTTTATTTATACACATGTCCAGATTGAAGAAAATGCTTTCCCTTTCGTGTGGTATGGGAGCGGTCTGCATGCGGGCGGCGAAAACATGAATTATGATATTCTGAAGGAGGAATGGCTGCCGTATTTTCAGGAGGTGCGGGAGAGCCCCTCGATCTATGAAGATATCAACTTTGATCACACGTATCAAACGGGTTTCACGTACGTGGATCATCAGAGTTGTACTGTATATACGTTCAACATCGATTCCCATCGTACGCATTCCAGCTATGACAAATGGAGTGAGGAGACGAATGAGCTTTTGGTCACGGACAAGGATTATGTGTTATATACGCAGTATAACATATACATCAAGGGGAACGGCGACTGTGCACAAATCGGCTTGAATCTTCAGCCGGTGCGAATGGAAAAATGAATACAGGCGGTCACTTCTTTGATACAGCTTTCGATGGTGTCATTATTGTCAAACAGCGTTTCAATGCCCGCTGCCGCCAATCTCTCCGGCGAATAATCCGCCGTGTCCGCGAGATACCTTCTGCACATCTCGTCATAGCGCGGCACTTCCTGCCGGAGCTCACGCTTTAATGCGCGCCCCAGGCGGATACCGTCGTCCGTATCAATCAAAAGCGGCACGACATTTTCTGCGCCGAAGTATTCCTTCATGGAAACGTATGCGTCCACGGTGCCGATCATCAGGTAATTGCCGGCGGCAAGATCAATCTGCCCGTCATCTGCCGTGAAGTACCGCCAGAGGCCTAACTGCGTGTGGTAATCCCGCTTTTCGATGACCTTGCCCGCGCGCTCCTTTTCCTGATAAAAATCCTCATCGACAAAAAAATACTGCTTACCGTCCTCTTCCTTCTGGCGCATCGGCCGCGTTGTGTACAGCACGATTTTCTTCAGGTCAAGGCTCTTGTCCTGCAGCAGATTCCGGTATACCGCGTCCTTGCCGGAGGCGGATTTTCCCATGACGATAAACAGTTTTCCCATAGAAGATAATTATACCACACTCCCCTCCTGTTCCGCCATCCGTGGCGGAACGCAAAACAGTCGGGTCGGTAGACAATATGTAATGACCTCCGATTTGTAGGTTCGTGGATTTACCTGTAACCTATAAGTTG
>JAFZLB010000112.1 GCA_017551665.1 Lachnospiraceae bacterium | reverse complement strand
TGGTGGTACGGCTGATATAGGCGGATTGTTCGACGACGGAATGACCACCCTTGCACTTCATGCTGCGACCGACAATTTTGAATCGGGAGCTGACCGTCTTTTCAAGCATGACGGCACCTCACCGGACATCGGTGGCGGTGCGGTTCGGGAGGCGTAGTTCTTCGCCTTCCGTCCGTCATGGTTGCCGTCCGGACATATCCCCCTGTTCGGACGGCGCACGCACGGGTATAGGAGTGCGTGCGTTGCTGTTTCGGGCTGTCGTAACCGCCACGGGGCAGGCGGGTACGATACGGCAGGAACAGCAGCGCCGGTTCAGACGGATACGGAATCACCACGACGTATCCGGATGAAGCGGGGACGACGGGGTAGCCGGTGCATTTCCGGCGTAGGGGAACTGTAGGTGCCCCTGTGATCCGCGTCTTTACGCGGACAGGCCCTCCGCAGGAGCCCGTCGGGAGACGCCCCCGGCAGGGCGCACAATACCATCGCTCCGCGATGGTATATCTGTGCGCACCGAGAAATCTCGGTGAAAAAAAGTGCCGCCTGACAGTCTGTTCCGATTTAGCCATTATCGTCACCTCCGTCACGCTTTTGATATGCGCCTTTTACGGCGCTCTGTTCTTCCGCCATGTCCTCGACAGCCCCTACGGTATTAGGCAGATCCATCGTCTTCCGCATGGCTTCCACACGCTTCATGATTTCGTCCGTATGACTCTCTTCCACATGATTCCGCCGTTCGATGGTTTTGATTGTTCTCAGGCATTCCCTTGTCGCCAGCGCTGACATGATGATCTCGTTGACTTCCGCTTCATCAAAACAGTACACGCCCGGGAAATACTTCACGACCGCGCCGCCGATCATGTGCTTGTGGCGGCTCTGCGCTGTCCGCAGATCTGCGGCGTACCTTGTCCGCTCTGCGGCCAGCCGCGCCTCCGCCTGCTGCTTCTGTTCCAGTGCCTTTTGTAACGCCTTCGGTTCTTCCTTCAAATTTGTCTGCATCGTTATATCCTCCGTTTGAAATGTTGTGGTTTACAGGTTTCTGAACATCAGAAAACATGCTACGGCTCATGGTAACGCCATAGCCACCATCGGGTGGTGATCATATTCATTTGTGCGCTCCTTTCGGGGGTGTCCGGCTGAGTGGCCGGAGGGATTGATGAAATAAAAAAGCCGCTTATCTGTTCTGTTCAGAATAGACAGGCGGCATTTGATTCTTGCATATCACTTTTTCTTCTTTTTGGGCACCGGCTTTTTCTTTTTGCCCTGTTTTTTCTTGGACGGCGCCGTGATCTCCGGCATCAAGCTATGTCGCGCCCCGATATTCGTTGCAACAATATCACGGGTACATTCAGAAAGCCATGGAAGATTCTTAACAGCACCCGTTGTTACGATGGCAACCTCATAAAAGCTCATCCCGCCCTGTGACTCATAAACAGAACCCTGACGCCAAAGAAAGCCCCTCTTTTTCAGGTATGCGCCAAGGTCATAGTACGCTCTGGTATAATGCTTCCCTGTCTTTTCACAATAAATCGACTTGAGAAGCTTAGTGTCCAAATCAAACGCGATTTGCTTTCTGACATTAGGCATACGCAAACGCCCCGTCACGTCGTCTTAACGCTTGCGACAGGATATCCTCCTCGCCGTCTTCATCGTCATGCCATTTCCAGGACTTAACATATCTGGCAAACCAATCCTCATCCAGAAGTTCCATATTTGCCGCCCAAAGACAACCGAAATCGTCTTCTGTCCCGGAGTCCTCAAAAACGATTACGTTTGTCTGCTTCTGAGGAACCTCCCTCAGATTATTGTAGGGATAAAAATGCTGACGAACGCACTCATAAATGCTTTCGGGTTCATATTCGTCATCATGTGCAATTTTCTTTTTATCCATTTCAATCTTAACCTGCATCATTGGTTTTTCCTCCATCCGCAACACGCTTGTTGCTTACTATTATAATGTTGGCAGCGTTCTCACGCAAGTTCATTGTAATGCTTTTCAGAATCTTCATAAATGTAGCGGCCGGTTTTATCCGACCGCTACACAATCTTTATATGCTGTTTGCGTATCCTCCCCGCGATCCGTTAAACAGAATCCCGTCTGCACAGTTTTAACCTGCGGTATCCGGCTCCTCTCTTTCTAAAAATCTTTGTTGGTTTTCTTTTCAACTGCGCTAATATATCCCGTTTTGGGTAAAAAAACGCCTGTCTGCGGTGTTCAAAACAGACAGGCGATGTGCATCCGTTGATTACCTGCCCGCCTATCCGTTATTTACAACCCTCTCCACAGCCTCTACCAATTTCTCCGCCGTACACGGCTTTTTCAGCACCTCGCGTGTGATACCGGCAAACCCCTGCACTGCCGCCTCATGGGATGCGGAGAGTTTGGATGAAAACACGATGGTCGGTGTGTGGTCGCCCCTCGTGTACATCGAACCGATCACATCAATGGCGTCTTTCCCCGGCATGTAGAAATCAAGGATCATGCCATCAAAGACCTGTTCCTTCAAAATATCAATCGCTTCCTGCCCGCCGGTAATACAGGTTACGTCATATCCTTTTTGTGTAAGCGTACAACTGATAAACTCCAGCATGGTATTGTCATCATCCACCGCCAGTATCTTCTTTGCCATAAATCAACGCGCCTTCCGTTTCTGAACCCGTTGTTTTTCACGCAACGGCCTTATATGCAGGTTTTCCTGATTATACTGCCGAACTCCATGATGCCAGCTCCTGACGGTAAACAGGCATCCATACCGACAGCTCCGCCTGCTTATTTCACGTCCTTGTCCGCTTCGTCCTCTTCCAGCCACTCAACAAAGCGCCGCTCCACCTTACCGAAGATCTGATAGTGCCGCCACAGCGCGACCTTGTCATAACCGTAAGCCGCTTTCAAATCTGCATAGCGGTCGGCGTATGCTTTTGCATTGAAGTTGTTTCTCGTGTAAACCTTCCGCCCCTCGTATCTGCCGTATTCCAGATAATGCTTGTAGAGCAGTTCGTGGTTATAACCGAACGCCGCCTTGAGGTCGGGATACAGGTCAGCGTAGGCGTCCGTGTCAAAGTACGCGGATGCAGGAATTTTCGCACGCAACATCACATCATCCATCTGCCAGCGGTCGGTATAGTTGAAGATGCCCTCCTGAGGCTTGTTGATGTTCAGGATGAAGCGCACCTTACGCTTTTCGTTCTTTCCGAACAATACATAATGATTCCAGAGTGCGTCATGGTCGTAGCCGAATGCCGCTTTCAGATCCGGATAAGTATCCGCGTAATACTTGGAATCAAAGTTCGGCTTAATCTGCGGGACAGGCCCAGGCGTGTACGTGCCGCTTCCGGAAGAGCCGCCGGAGCTTCCGCCGCCACCGGGATTCGACGGATTGCCGCCCGTTTTTTCTTCCCATGTGATAACCACGGGTGATAATCCGTGCAGCGTCACCTGTATGCCGTTTGGCCCGTTCGTCACAGGCGGCGTCTCCACATCACCGGGCTTATGCGTCTTACCGGGCATGGTCTTTGTAAACATGTGAGCCACTTTGAAGGTGTGTGTGTAACGCCCGGTTCCTGAAGGATACGGCAGTGTGATCGTCAATCCGCCGGCAGGGAAGTTCGCCGGTGTGGCATCCACCCATTGTCCATTGATGTTGACCTGCAACTTCACATCGTAGGAAACCCACCGTCCGTTTGCTGTTGTACGGTTCACGCCAACCCAGAACAGCAACTCATCTTCTACCGCCTCCTTTGTGTTGAACGCCGTTCCAGAAACGCCCCCGGTCAAACCTGTCGTCACCGTACGTGTCTGTGTCGCAGGGATCGGTGTTGCCGTGTACGTCGCCTTGTATGTTGCGTCGCCGGTTACAGCAGTGATCGCCGGGTCCCAGCCCGCAAACGTGTACGTGTACTGCGCGTCCGCAGCTTTTGTCGGTGTCTGGCCGCTGTAAACAGGGGTGCTTCCTTCCGCC
>JAFZLB010000111.1 GCA_017551665.1 Lachnospiraceae bacterium | reverse complement strand
GTTTCCGACTTCAGTTGTTTTTCCGTATGGGAAAACGCGGCATGCCAGGCGCCCGCTTTGGCGAGTTCCTCCGGCAGGGGCTTCTCCTTTTGCGAGACAGAAACCATCAGCAGAAAATTCAGGCTCAGGCCCGTCAGCAGCGCCAGAAGCGTGTTGGAGATATGCTTCATCGGCTGCGTGATCCGTCCCCCCAGCAGGAGTGTATGAATCTGCTCAAAGGCGCGCACCGCGCACGCCGTATAGTTTCCGTCCGTGGCATAACGGTAAACATTGTCCGTAATGGTATCGGCATACGCGCCTGTCACCACCTCATAAACGGCGCCGTCGGAATAGATCCACAGATAGCGGTTGTTCATATCAATCAAAAATAACGTGCCGGAGCCGCTACCGAAAAACTCCCGGTAGCGCTGCTCCGCGTACACATCACTTGTCTGTTCCGGAGAAGCACTGACAAAGGCCGCGCCCCCGTATGCGGTGACGGGAATCATTGCCTCCAGGACCTTTTCCGTTTCGACCAGTCCTTCCACGTCATCGAGATACACCGCATACCCGGTTTCCGGATTTTTGTATTCGGGTTCCGTCGCGGCGAAAACCGGCCCTGCGGACAGCAGCACACTAAGCGCAAAAAGGATAAGGGAATGCCATACAACAGATCTTCTACGGCGCAAGCTGGTCACCCCCTTCCCGCTGATGGAAATTCGGTACCGCCCTCGTTGCCAGGCGGTTATACACCGCAATCAGCCCCAGAAAAGAAAGCGTCTCCCCTGCCAGAACGGCAACGACGCTGGCAAAATACGGCAGATCCGCCACCGGTGCCATGACCAGGATGACGGACGCCGCCAGAAGACCCGCGAAGGCCGGCAGGCTGAAGAGGACAGCCTTTCCGGCACGCGCGCGCACCGACTTCCGCAAAAAGCGGAAGAGCAGAACGCAGACCAGGATCCCTGCCAGCACGCCTGCAAACCGTCCGACGCTGACGATGGTGACCGCGTTGAGTGTACGCGACGCGGAGGTATAGCCTTTGTGATTGCCTGTCGTCCGCATCATGCCGGGCAAAATGCTCGCAATCAATCCCGCGATCACGCCGAAGGCGGCCCCGAACACCGCACGGCCGGCCGCTCCCAGACCGAGCCGGTCCAGTCCCTGCAGGGTATTTCCCCGGTTCTTCATGTGGCGGGGCAGTTTCGGCGGCCGGAATTCTGCCGAGACCGGACGGCTTCCTTCCGAACCGCCCTCGTCCGTATGCTTTCTCGCGAGAATGCCGGTATCAGATTCGCCGCTTTCTTTTTCGCAGTAACGCCAACCCGCCTTCAGAAACAACAACAGGAACAGACAGCCCGCAAGGAGCGTCACCAGAAGCGTTTTCGGCGCGGTTGCCGTAAACAGCGAGCGGTACAGGAACCAGAAGGGAACGGCCAGCAGCACAGAGCCTGCCAGAAAGCGTTTTGCGTCGATCGGAATATCCGCCGCCAGCTTTCCCGTCTGCGCGTTCATGGCCGCGTAGGATACGCGGTCTTTGTTTCGCCAGGTCAGAAACCAGACCGGAAACAGCGCGCGCTTTGCCTCCACTTTATCCAGGGCAAACATCTTGTCCATTTCGACTCTTCCGTACGGCACCGAAGGCGAAACGGAATGAAAATGTCTGCCGACCATTTTCAAATACGCGTCTTCGCCGATCAGATTTTTCGCTTCCTGCAGATAGGTGACCGAATCCACATCCGCCGTATCCGCAAAAAAACCGCTGAGCATCGCCGGTGTGAATTCTTTCATTCCCTTCACCTCGAACGGTGAGATCGCGGTCGCGGTTTCGTCATGGAAAAAGGAAGAGGCGTCGTAGGTTACCGCATATTCGCCGCTGACATCCGCTGTCAGCGTATAGGTTTTGAAATGAAGGTTGTCACCTTCACGGAACTCCTCCGTCCCCTGCAGCGCGGGATGCGCGTCCATCTGCGTTTCATATACCCAGTACGGCACATAGACACCCGTAAAACGTTCCAGGAACTTCGGATCACGCATTTTCCCCGGCGCATAAATCGCACGCCGCAGGCGCTGCCGGTAGGCCCGGATACAGTCTTCCTTTGTTTTTTGGAACGGTATGATGTAATCCGGTTTCTTTTCTTCGGAAACACGGCTTTCAAACACGGCTGCGCCCCCGCAGTATGTGCAAAAACCGGTCGCGGAAACATCCGTGGACATAATTCGCGCGCCGCATTGGGAACAGCTGAACACCGTCACCTCATATTCCGTGCTCTCATCGGCATGACGGTCACCTTCGTATTGCTCCGGCTCGATCAGCGTTTCGCAGTGGCCGCATTTCAGTTTTTGTGACGGGATATCAAAAAACATCTGCCCCGCACAATTCGGACAGGCAATCATCTTCTCCCTCCCCTATGAAAAATCCTTATCTCACCCCAAATTATACCGTTTCATCCCCCTTCCCACAAGTACGGGAAAAACACCCTTGCCCGTCACCAAAAAAAGGAGTAGACTGGTAACGTTGTTGTTTTCGGATGCCGTTTCAGAAAGAAGGTGATTTTTATGGCAGAAGAGAAAAAAGAAGAGAAAAAAGGCATGATGCAGGAGTTCAAGGAGTTCATCGCACGCGGCAACGTGATGGACATGGCGGTCGGTGTGATTATCGGCGGCGCCTTCAAGGCGATCATTGATTCCCTTGTCGGCGACATCATCATGCCGCTCATCAGCAAGCTGACGGGCGGGATGGATTTCACCAATCTCTATGTCTCGATGGACGGGAACACCTACGAAAGCTACGCGGCAGCCAAAGAAGCCGGCGCGGCGGTCATCGGCTACGGTGCCTTCATCACCGCCATCATCAATTTCCTGCTGATGGCCTTCGTCATTTTCATGGTTGTCAAGAGCATCAACAAAATGCACAAAAAGAAAGAGGAACCGGAAGCGCCAAAGACCACGCGCATTTGCCCTTACCGCAAGTCCGAGATCAGCAAAGAGGCTACGAAGTGTCCTTGCTGTACCTCTGAGGTGACGCCGGAGGAGTAACGTCCCGCACGGCGCAAACGCCCGGGGGGTTGGCTGACTGGCTGACTGCCTTGGGTGTTGGCTGCGGGAGGTTTTTGGGACTGTGAGCCGCCTGCCTGGGTGATTGATGATTCCGCTTCGCTCTATTGTGCCGGACACTCCGCCGAGCCTATGGTCTCGGCTCCGTGGCAC
>JAFZLB010000110.1 GCA_017551665.1 Lachnospiraceae bacterium | reverse complement strand
CGTGTTGTTTGATGATAGCCATAAGTCACCCCCTCAATCGTTATGTAAAAAGTATAACACATAACGATAGCAAAGTCAACACAAAAGCGTAAAAATCAGCATAAAATCAACATTTTTTACGATCGGGAACAGGGCGCGATATCGTTATGAATGATTGGCAAAGAAGAAATCAAAAGCCGGAAAGCCGCAGAGGCTGTGAATAGTAACGAAAAACTGCTCGCGGTTTTTTTGTGTCCGTCTTATCGTACAGCAAATGATGCACAATGGGGATATCCTGAAACGACAAAGCATTTGGAAGGAGGATATCCCCATGGCATTTGCACTCTTACTGATCTACTGTCTCTTTTTGTTCCGGCTGACCATGCAGGTGATTGCCTACGGCGAGGCCCTGCTCGGGAAGCTTTCCGCGTATTTCATGTTTCCGGTCATTGCGGCCGGTGCGGCCATCTGCATCCTGATGACAATCAGCGGCGGCATCTTCATGCTTGTGGTATCGCTTCTGCTGACGGTCGGCACGAGTGCCGTGTTTGCTTCGGAAGGGGACTGAGGCAGAGGCCGCCGCTCCTGCGGAAGAGCACGACAGCGAAGTGTAATCCGCAATATTTGACATATTACACGCAATATGAGATAATATCCGTCAGAAAAGGCGGATTAAGTAATGAGAATCACGGGACAGGAAAATAACAGAATGATTCTGGAAGAGTTGGGGAGTCGCATCAGGGATCTCAGGATTGCCATGTCCCTGACGCAAAAAGATATGGCCTCGAAGGCCGGTATTTCCCTGCGCACAGTGGAACGAATGGAAAGCGGTGAAAACGTCGGCGTGGAGTGCATTCTGAACGTGATGCGCGTTTGCATGCTTTTGCCGTCTCTGGAAGTTCTGATTCCGATGACGGAGATAACGCCCGTCATGCGTCTGCGGCAGGAGAAAAAGCGCAAACGGGTGACTGCCCGTGCAAAGGAACAGACGTCCCGGGAGTGGAAATGGGGGGATGAAACATGATTGCCGCGGAGGTGTATTTGTGGGGAAGTCTGATCGGTGTCGTGGAACAGGAGGACGTGTCTGATGTACCGCGTTTTTCATACGACCCGTCGTTCCAGCGCAGCGGCATCGAAGTCTCACCGCTGGTGATGCCGCTTTCCGCGCGCGTATTTTCTTTCCCTTCGTTGAATGAAGAAAGCTTTCATCGTCTGCCGGGGCTTTTGGCAGATTCTTTGCCGGACAAATTCGGTACAAGACTGATTGAACGATACCTGTCCGACAGAGGAAGGACGTTGTCCTCGTTGACTGCAGTGGAACGTCTTTGCTACACGGGGAGCCGTGGCATGGGGGCGCTGGAATATGTGCCGTCGCTGCGCTTTTCGGACACAAAGGACGGAACCGTTGATGTGGAAGCGCTGATACGCCTTGCATCGGATGTCCTGAATGAACGTGAAAGTATGCATATCGGGGATTCCGGGCAGATGATGGAACAGATCCTGCAAATCGGAACCTCCGCCGGAGGTGCAAGAGCAAAGGCTGTTGTGGCATGGAATGAGGAGACAGGCGATATTCGCTCCGGACAGGTGGATGCCGGCAGCGGCTACGGATACTGGATTATCAAGTTTGACGGTGTGGAGAATAATAAGGATAAGGGAAACCGTCCCGATGACAGGGCGTATACAAGAATCGAATATGCCTATTCTCTGATGGCAACCGCGGCAGGAATCCGGATGCAGCCATGCCGTTTGCTGAAAAGGGCGGGGCATTTTCACTTCATGACGAAGCGTTTTGACAGGGATGCGAAAACCGGTGATAAGCTGCATGTCCTGACATTGGGCGGGCTGGCGCATTTTGATTACAATGCGCCCGGTGCGCACAGTTATGAGCAGGCGGCACAGGTGCTCCGGGGCATCGGCGCGGGACAGGATGATACAGAAGAACTGTTCCGGAGAATGGTGTTCAACGTCATCACGCGCAATCATGATGACCATGTGAAGAATTCTTCTTTTCTGATGAACCGTGACGGGCAGTGGCGGCTTTCTCCGGCGTATGACATCACATTTGCTTTTGCGCCTTCCAATTACTGGCTTGCGAGGCATCAGATGAGCGTGAACGGCAAGCAGGAAGAAATTGAGGAGGAAGATATCCTTTCCTGCGGCAGAAGCATGGATCTCGGTAGGGGGCGTATGAAACGCATCATCGGCGAAGTACGTGAGGCAGCAGGAGCTTGGCGGCGTTTTGCCGAAGAAAGCAATGTGCCGGAGAAAAAAGCGGAGGCAATCGGAAACTGTTTTTGTTTTCTTGAAAAATGAAACGGGGGAGGATTTGAGGAACTATTTTTCCGCGCCGGGGAAGCAGTCGGTGCAGGGAGCAATATTGTGTGTGAGCGCGTACTTCAGGGTGACCGGTGTGGCGTAATTCGGGTTCATGTGACCGCAGGCGTTTTTCTCATGGAAGTAACCGTCCGTGGCGGAGAGCCAGACGTTTGAAGGGAAATCATAGTTGTAGGGATTTTGCGCGGTGACAGCTTGAACCGTGACAGTGTTCCCGACGGTTGGTGTTTCCTGTGTCGAAGCATTATTCTGAGCGTCGCTTGTTCCCAGTGACGCCTCTGTTGTGGTGGCGTTTTGTGCTTGACTTGTATCGGTCGAAGAAGTGTGCGGTGTGGCATTTGATTCATTACGTCCAAAGACCCAGCCGGTTTCTTCAAAGAAATCGTAAATCACCTCGCCGTTTTTCGAAGTAAGGAGGTTTCGACCGTTCGTCGCCCTGTCCCAGAGTTGAACGTAAGAAGTGATATCTGAGTGCCCCTTTTCAAGCAGTCCTTTATGAATTGAGTAAGAAATCTCATTGATCTCAGAAACAATCTGCTTCCATATCTGCATGGATTCTTCTCCACCTAACAGATTATCGAGGAAAAACAGGCTGGTCTCATTGCCGGTGGGGATCATAAATACAATCACGTTTTTTCTGGTATAATTGTAGGAAAGCTCGAAAATAACCCCATCGTCTGAATTTTGAATAAGAATCCCGCTCAAATCAGAGAGTATTTGATCGAGGTCGGTTTCCGGAGTCCCGGTCTCAGATGCAGAGGATGGCGAAACTGTCGGAAGTGTGCCAGAAGATACGCTGTTTATGCGCTGCGGCGTTGTAACAGGAACGGATTCACCAATAGCGGAAGGGGATGATGTGTAGGAAACTGTTTGCGCGATAGGGTTTGAATACTGAGTGTCATCGCCGGAAGAACGCATTTCAACAGGGGATGATGCATGCGCTGATTCGACAATAGCATCGGTTGTAGTGCTTGCGGCAGTTTTTTTACCATCTGTTGTTTTATCGCCAAAGAAATAGGCGATCATTATCATAATGATTGCACCAACAGACACAACTCCGAGAAGAGCCTGAAAAAACAATTTTGGACGCACACCACACCTCCGCATTTGCCATAACATGTTGTCGTTTCTTTTTGCGGTATATAGTATATCGGATTGTGATTCAATTATCTTAACAATATCATTAATTCATCTGATCCGTAAACAGGCTGAGAAATAACAGAAAAACAGTTGTTCTATAGGCAGGCTTAATATGCTATAATATAACTGTGCGTCGTGGGGACACTACGATGAGAGAAGCTGTTTACAGCTCATTGCCGGGGATGGTAAATCATTATGCCGACAGGATTTCATGAGGACGAAGATTACCGCGTAAGCGGACTTCATTTTGTTTGGGATAAGGCGAAAAACGCATACAACATCAAGACGCATGGCATTGATTTTCGAACGGCTGCGCTGGTCTTTAACGATGATTATTGCCTGATCAATGATGATTATGCACATAGCGACGGCGAAATACGTGAATCTATCACCGGACAGCCGGTTGATCCGGATGATATTGCGGATATCGCGGGTGTTGGAAGCGTACCAAGAGTTATCATTGGCTCCGTTGATAACGTGCTTTTTGTTGTATATACGACCCGAAGTTACGACGGTGAAGAAGTCTTTCGCATCATTTCCGCTCGAAAAGCCGATGATGACGAAAAAGCCTTATATGAATCTTTGAAGTATGATATTGTGTAGATGAATCAGGAGGTTTTCAGGATGGGAACAACAAACACAGTTGAAATTAAACCTGTTGCGCCGTATAAGGAAGTGATGCTGAATGGAGTGAAGTACAAAAGACCGGGAGTCTCACCTGCGAGAATGGCGCGAGCGGCAACAGTTGACAGCACAAATGATCTTGCAGAAGGTGCGCCGGGCACACCGGGAAATCCGATTGTGAAAGAAGGCTATGAGTATGTGTACAGCCGGAGCGGACGACTGATTCGGTTAGAGCATTTTGATCCGGAAACAATGGAACGGTTTGATCTGACACCGGATGTGCATCTCACGGATGAACAGCGGGAAATGCTCAGGGTTGTTGATTTAAGGCCAGTGGTATATACGGCAGATTGCCCGAAGTCAACGCCGGAACAGCTTCAGAGGATGCGTCGGTATGGCGCAATCAGAAATCAGAAGCGCAGGCGTCAATGAGGCGCATGGAATGTAATATGTTAACGAGAATTGTACGCGGCATAGGGATCGATGTCGCTGCTTGTATAAAAGTCACAATAAAGATTTCCGCTAGTCATCAGTGCCGGTACTTTTTTTGTACTCGCGCGCTGTTTAGAACTCGCTCTTGTTGATATCTGAATACATTCGGGGTTCAAACAGAGAATGGCAAATCAAATGTTATTATGCATTCAACATGCGCGATATCATCAAATAGTGTTATTAGGACATCTCCCTCTTCGCTTATGTGCGTAAATGTAGATGATGCTTTTAATAATCGTGTTCCGTTATGGTCAGTTGCATCAGACTGTATTTCACAGATATACTCAACAGGATACTCAACTTTGCCAATAGAAATGGTTTTGCTTTTCTCCCCATTTTCCTTCTCTAAGAATGATGCACTGAATCTCTTTGTGGTTTTCATATAGTCAGCCTCCTCGTATTATTGTTTGTGTAATGCACCATAAGTAATTTGTGTAGCGCGTCAAAAACAATGCTCAAAACCATGATATCGTGTAAGAATAAACAGTCAATTGTTTTGACGGGTCAGTTTTTAAAAAAATAGGAAGTATGCCTTGTGTTATACAAAGCATAGGGATCAATGCCGGTATTAACAAGGCTATCATAGAGAACGGCACCGTTTGAAACGATTAAGAAGACATCATCATGATTATTTTCGTTAACAACAATAAAAGAGCAATAGCACCCGGAAGATATGTTTTCGCTCATCGCGATAGATAATTCTCTGTTTTGTGTTATGAGTTCTTCCTTAAGCGCTGTCCATGAATCCAGCAGCGTTTGATTGAACAGCGCGATTTGTTCCGCGGAATGAGTCGCTTTTTGTTGCTCAGTTGCCCAAAACTGAGGGATTTTCATATAAAAAACCACCTCATCATCACTGGGAATCTGGATACTGTAAAAGATGCTATCATCCATTCTTGGACGAGCGATGTATTCGACGAATTGATTTAGCTTCATCAATCGCTCGGTATCTGTAACAGCTTTACTCTGTGAAATGTCTTCTTGGCTAAAACTGGTTACCTGTGAAGTATTTATAGGTTGTGCAGTTACGGATGAGGATTGAGTGCTATTGTTGTATTCGGTATCGATGCTAACCTGCATAGACTCGGTCGCAGTTGTCTGGGATGTGTGAGGAATGCTTTGCGTTCCATGGGATGCTGTTTCGTCAGCGACAGAAGCACTTTCTGCAGGGTCACTCTGTGTATAGGAAAGATGCTGTGCGACCTCATAAACTGGAACTGTTTCTGCCGATGGAGCGGCGGAACTGTGATACGTCAGATCTATCACGGCAGTGTCATCTGTTGTTCCCTCCGCGCTGTCTTCGCCCATGTCATTAATTCTTGCAGGATTGAGATAGCCGGCTCCGACAAGTACACCGCCGGCAAAGATCGCGAGTGCCGCGATAATGCCGATGAAGCCGTAGAGTATGTCTTTCATGTTTCCTTACCTCCGCATCCGGCTCTCCTGATCAGAGAGTTTGTATGTATATCGGCGACAGTCGATCAATAATTTAGCGAACAACCGTTCCTGTAATTATCTTCTTTTTTTACCGATTGAATTGTGCTATACTATTCAGGTTGAACACAAGTCCCGGAAAAAGGGACACAGAGAAAGGGGGAAGGCTTCATGACGAGAGTCAGAACGCTGACCGTCAGGAATCTGAAGGAGACGGTCAAGAGCGGCGGCTGCGGCGAGTGCCAGACATCCTGCCAGTCGGCCTGCAAGACCAGCTGCACGGTCGGCAACCAGAGCTGCGAGGCCGTGAAAAAGCAGTAAGCTTGGTACATCAATATCGCAATAACGGCTACAATATTGTCATGGACACCGGAAGCGGCGCCGTCCACGTCACGGACGACGTCGTCTTTGACGTGTTACCCGTGGCGGAGCAGCGCCTGAAACAAATGACAGGCGCGGACGCGGCGTCACCCGGCGGAAAGGAAGCGAGGGACGCGCTGACGGAAGCGGTGCTTTCCGACGCTTCGCTTCGCGAGAAGCATGACGAAGCGGCACTGCGGGAAGCGCTGGACGATATCCTGGAACTGATCGAAGCGGATCAGCTCTTTACGGAGGATGTCTACGAGAGCGCGATCGACAGCTTCGCGAACCGTAAAACCGTGGTGAAGGCGCTCTGCCTGAATGTCGCGCATGACTGCAACTTACGCTGCACCTACTGCTTCGCCGATGAGGGAGAGTACCGCGGACGGCGCGGCATGATGAGCGCGGACGTGGGGAAAACGGCACTGGACTTTCTCGTGCGTTCCTCGGGAGAGCGCAGGCATCTGGAGGTGGATTTCTTCGGCGGGGAACCGCTGATGAACTTCAGGGTGGTGCAGGAGCTTGTGGCCTACGGGCGGGAGCTGGAGCAACAGCATGACAAGCAGTTCCGCTTCACGCTGACGACAAACGGCGTGCTCCTGACGGATGAGGTGCTGGACTTCTGCAACCGGGAGATGAGCAATCTCGTGCTTTCCATCGACGGACGCAAAGAAGTGCACGACAGGATGCGTCCCTTCGCGGACGGTTCGGGTTCCTATGACCGCATTGTGGAGCGGCTGAAAAAAGCGGCGGACAGCCGGGGCCAGACAAATTATTATGTCCGCGGTACCTTTACGCGGCATAACCTTGATTTTGCACAGGATGTGCTGCATCTGGCGGATCTCGGCTTTGAACAGATTTCCGTGGAACCCGTCGTGGCCTCGCCGGAGGATGGTTACGCGCTGCGGATGGAGGATGTGCCCGCACTTTGTGAGCAGTATGACATTCTGGCGCGGGAGATGCTGAAGCGCCAGGCGGAGGGCAGGCCCTTCAACTTCTTTCATTTCAACATTGATCTGGAAGGAGGCCCCTGTGTGTACAAGCGCCTGTCCGGCTGCGGTGCGGGCTGTGAGTATCTGGGCGTCACGCCCTGGGGAGAGCTCTATCCCTGCCATCAGTTCGTCGGTGATCCGGACTTTCTGATCGGCGATGTGTGGAAGGGGCTGGACCGGGAGGACATCCGGCAGCAGTTCAAGCAGTGCAATGTGTATTCCAGAAAGGAATGCCGCAGCTGCTTCGCAAGGCTGTACTGCTCCGGCGGCTGCGCGGCCAATGCCTATCACTTCGACGGGAAGATCACGGGCATTTACGATGTGGGCTGTGCCCTGCAAAAGAAACGGATTGAATGCGCGATCATGCTAAAGGCCGCGCTTTCGGAAGAAGAAGAAATACGAAAGGAAGTTGTGAAATGAAAAAGGGAAAGTGGTTTCTGGCGCTGGTGTGTGTGCTGGCGGCGCTTGTCGGACTGGGCTATATCGCACTCTACGGTGTGAACGAGGCCGGGGACGGCTCGCTGAACAGCGTTGACTTAGGCCTTGATCTTGCGGGCGGTGTTTCCATCACCTACGGCATCGTCGGGGAGGAAGAACCTTCTTCCACGGATGTGTCCGACACGATCGTGAAGCTGCAGCGCCGTCTGGAGGATTATTCGACCGAGGCGCAGGTGTACCGGGAAGGCTCCACCCGCCTGACCGTGGAAATCCCCGGCAAATCGGACGCGGGCGAGGTCTTAAGGGAACTCGGGCAGCCCGGTAATCTGTATTTCCTCCGCGAGAAGGATTCCGACGGCAACGCGAACTACACGGCGCTCGGCGTGGATGAAAACGGAGACGTGGTGTACCTGATGTCAAAGGACATTGAGGAACTCAAGGCGGACGGCGCGGTCGTTCTCGAAGGCAGCGATATCGCCGGTGCTTCCGCCGGCAGCCGTCAGAACCAGAACGGAAAAACCGAATTTGTCGTGAAGCTGACGCTGAACGCAGAGGGAACGCAGAAATTCGCGGACGCCACAAAGGAAGCGCTGGCACTCGGCGAATCCATCGGCATTTATTACGACGGTGACATCATCAGCGCACCGCATGTGGAAAACGTGATTACCGACGGCAACGCCATCATCACAGGCAGCTTCACCGTGGAGCGCGCGGAGAACCTCGCAACGATCATCCGCATCGGCGGACTGAGATTACAGCTGGAAGAGCTGCGTTCCAACGTCGTCGGCGCACAGCTCGGTCAGGACGCGATCCAGTCCGGTCTGAAGGCCGCCGTTTACGGCTTTGCGGTCATCATCCTGTTTATGCTGATCGTCTATCTGATCCTCGGCCTTTCCGCTTCGCTGGCGCTCGGCTTTTACGCCAGTCTGATGATCATCCTTCTGGACGGTCTGGAGATCACGCTGACCCTGCCCGGTATTGCCGGTATCATCCTCTCCATCGGTATGGCGGTGGACGCGAACGTGCTCGTGTTCTCCCGCATCCGTGAAGAAATGGCGGGCGGCAAAAACGTGAGAGACGCCATGACCTCCGGTTACAAGCGCGCACTCTCCGCCATCCTGGACGGCAACATCACGACGATGATCGCGGCGGTGGTGCTGATGCTTTTGGGCTCCGGTCCCGTCAAGGGCTTTGCGTATACGCTGGCCCTCGGTATCGTGCTCTCCATGATCACGGCGCTCTTTATTACGCGTGTGATTTCCGTCATTCTGTATAACCTCGGTTTCTCCGCCGAAAAGATCTACGGCAAGAGCCGCAAGATGAAGCTGCTGCCGGTGGTGGAGAAGCGCAAGATCGCTTACGGCATCTCGATTGTGCTGATCTGCGCGGGCATTGCCGGCATGGTGATGAACGGCACGTCCGGCAAGGGTGCCATGAACTTCAGCCTCGATTTTGTGGGCGGCACATCCACGACCGTCGCCTTCAACGAAAACTGGACGCTGGAGGAACTGGACAAGGAAATCCTGCCGAAGATCCGCGAGATCGCCGGTGTGTCCACCGTGCAGACGCAGACGGTGGCGGGCTCCAATGAGGTCATCTTCAAGACGATCACCTTAGACGCCGGGCAGCGCGCCGATATCGGCAAGATGCTGCAGGAGGATTACGAGGTTGCGGCGGACAGCATTACAACGGAATCCATTTCCGCCACGATCAGCAAAGAGATGACCAGCAGCGCCATCCGTGCCATTCTGATCGCGCTGGTGCTCATCCTCATTTATATCCGCATCCGCTTCAAGGACATCCGCTTCGGTATTTCCGCGGTCATCTGTCTTTTGCATGACGCGCTGATTGTCGTGACCTGCTACGTGCTGACGCGGATTGAAGTGGGCTCCACCTTTGTCGCGGTGGTGCTGACGATCATCGGTTATTCCATCAACGATACCATCGTCACCTTTGACCGTCTCAGGGAAAACCGCAGAAACGCGGCCTCCCGTGAGAACCTGGAGGAGCTGATTGACAAGAGCGTGACGCAGACGCTGACGCGCTCGCTCTTCACCTCGATCACAACCTTTATCATGGTGCTGGCGCTCTTTATCTTCGGCGTCAACGATATCCGCAACTTCGCACTGCCCCTGATGGCCGGTGTCATCAGCGGTACCTTCTCCTCGATCTTCATCGCGTCGCCGCTGTGGAGAGACTTAAGGAAGGCGACAAGCAAAGAGAAGAAATGAAACCATGGATGGTAGCGGCCAAGAAGGCCGACTTTGAACAGATCGCCGCGCGGTTCGGGATTTCGCCCGTTACCGCGCGGCTCCTTCGTAACAGGGAGCTGATTTCGGAAGAGGAGATTGCGCGTTTTCTGTCCACCGATCTTTCCCTGATGCACGACGCCGCGCTTTTGACGGAGGGGGAACGCTGCGCGGAACTTCTCGCGGAAAAGATCCGGGCGGGAAAGCGCATCCGCGTTGTCGGGGATTATGACGCGGACGGCGTGACCTCGACGGCGATTCTTTTACGCGGACTGCGCTTTCTCGGCGCGGAGGCGGATTTCCGCATCCCGCACCGCATTCACGACGGCTACGGCATCAATGACGCGATCATCGACGAGGCCGCTGCCGACGGCGTGGATACGATTCTCACCTGTGACAACGGGATTTCCGCGGCGACGCAGTGTGTGCGCGCGAAGGAATTAGGCATGACGGTGCTCGTCACCGATCACCATGACATTCCCTTTGAAGAGGGGAGCGGTGCGCAGATTCTGCCGGAGGCAGACGCGGTGGTCAACCCGAAGCGGGACGCGTCCTATCCTTTTCACGGCATCTGCGGCGCGATGGTGGCGCATAAGGTACTGACGCTTACCTTTTTAGCCATGGGGCGCGAAGACGAAGCGGCAAAGCGGCTGCTCTATGACCTGACGGAGCTTGCCGCCATCGGTACGGTCTGCGATGTCATGGAGCTGAAGGACGAAAACCGCGTGCTGGTGAAGGATGCGCTCCCGCGGATGAAGGAGAGCAGCATCTGCGGCATCCGTGCGCTCATTGCGGCGACGGGGCTGTCCGGCAAAGAAATCGGCGTGTATCATCTGGGCTTTATCTTAGGCCCCTGCATCAACGCGACGGGGCGGCTGGATTCCGCCGTGCGCGGCGTGGAGCTTTTGCTGACGCAGGACGAGCACGAGGCCGTCCGGCTGGCGACGGAGCTGAAGGACTTGAACGAAAGCCGCAAGAACATCACGGCGGTGTATACGGAGGAAGCGAAGCAGCGGATCGGGGATGCGCCGGACAAGGTGCTGGTCATTTATCTGCCCGAGGCGCATGAATCCGTCGCGGGCATTGTGGCGGGGCGCGTCCGCGAGGCTTACGGCAGACCGGCCATCGTGCTGACGAAGAGCGAGGACGGCGGTGTGAAGGGCAGTGCGCGTTCCATTCCCGCTTACGATATGTTCCGTTCCTTAAGCGCGGTGAGCGATCTCTTTACGCGCTTCGGCGGGCATCCCATGGCGGCGGGGCTGTCCATGCGGTCGGAAGAAGATGTTGAGCGTTTGCGCGAGCGCCTGAACGCGGCCTGTGTGCTGACGGAAGCGGACTTTGAGGAAACGCTGCATCTGGATATGGAGCTGCCCCCGGTTTACGCGACGGAAGCGCTGTTGGAGGAGTGGCGGCGTGTGCTGGAGCCCTTCGGCAACGGCAACGAGCGCCCGCTCTTTGCCGCCCGCGACATACAGATCCTGTCCGCGCGGATGCTCGGCAAAGAGGGCAAGGTCGGGAAATACACGGTGCGCGACGCAAAGGGGATGCGGCATACCATGATGCGCTTCAACGAGACGGAGCGTTTTCACGCCTTTCTGGAAGAACAGTTCGGCGCTAAGGCCGTTGCGGCCATGCTTTCCGGCGACGCCGCCTCTTATGACATCAAGATCAAAATCGCCTACTATCCCGATATCAACGAATTCCGCGGACAGCGGAGCATCCAGCTCATTCTGACGGATTACAGGGTCTGAGCGGGATTGGCGCGGGGATGCGCCGGCTTCGCAGCGTTCCGGCTGCGGAGTTTTTTTTATTTTTCCAAAAACCACTTGACATCCATGTGTTTATGCTGTATATATAACATATAAACAGTTGTGTGTTACACAAAAACGGGGAGTACACATGAGAATACTGCAAAACAGCAATACGCCGATTTACCGGCAGATCGCGGAACAGCTGAAAAACGAAATCCTGGCCGGAAAGATGGCGGAGGGAAGCTTCCTTCCCTCCATCCGGGAACTGGCAAGAGACCTGAAGATCAGCGTCATCACGACGATGAAGGCGTATGAGGAACTGGAGCGGGAGGGACTCGTCACCGCCGTCCAGGGCAAGGGCTTCTTCGTCAACGCGCAGGACTCCGAAATGCTGCGCGAACAGCATCTTCGCAAGGTTGAGGATGCGTTGTCCGAGGCCATCCGCTTCGCGGAGACGGCGGGAATGTCGGACGCGGAGCTGAAGGAGACACTGGAAGCGCTGATTCAGCTGAAGAAGCAGGAAGCATAGAGCGACAACGGGGGCAAACAGAAAGGGAACACACGAGGTATCGGAAATGGAATTCACAAACGTCATCGAGGCTGAAAATCTGTACAAGAAGTTAGGGCATTTTGAACTGAACATCCCGCAGCTGCGCATCCCGCAGGGCTTTGCGACCGCCCTGATCGGCGAAAACGGCGCGGGCAAGACGACGCTCTTAAACATCCTCTCCGGCATCCGCCTCGACGCGAAGGGCGAAATCAACTGGTTTGGCGAAACGACGGACATTGACCGCGGCAACGCCAGAGACCGCATCGGCTATACCGGCCCGGGGCATTATTATCTTCCCGGCTGGAATACGCGTCAGGTCCGGCGGGTGATGGAAATCCTCTTTGACGATTTTGACGCGGAGCGCTTTGCGCGCTGGTGTGAGGCGCTGGCGATTGATACGGACGGCTTCCGCAAGGACGGCAAGCCCGTCTCCAAGCTCTCCGACGGCAACCGGATGAAGCTGATGCTGGCCGGCGTGCTGGCGCGTGACACGGAGCTGTTGATTTTGGACGAGCCCGCTTCGCCGCTGGATCCTTTGATGCGCGACAGACTGAACGACATCCTGCGCGGCTATCTTGCCAGCGGACAGGGCGGAAGGGACGCATCGGATGCCCCGCAGGGCGACGCGCTGCTGCCGCCGGTGGCAAAAAGCCGCAGCGTCTTCTTCTCCACCCACAACATCGCGGATATGGAAGCGGTGACGGATTACGCGATCATCTTGACGCACGGTACCGTTGCGGAGGAAGGTTTTGTGGAAGACTTAAAGGAAAAATACGTGCTGGTGAAGGGCGAGCCGGACAGCGCGGACATCGCAAAGAGCGTGCTGTACAGCTATTCGGCCTCCGGCAGCTACGGCTATGAGGGCATGTGTCTGGCCGAAGACCTGGACAAGCTGGCGGGCTGCAACATCAGCACGGAAGCACCCACCCTCACGCAGATCAGCGTTGCGGTGATGAAGCGGCACAGTATGCTGCAGCTTTGAGAAAGAGGAAACAGCATGAGACAGATCAAAAGCTACTTTTTATTTACAAGCCTGCTGCATAAAATCATCCTGCACATCGTCATTCCCTGTTTGGCGCTCCTCTTTGCCCTTGCCCTGATTTTGGTGCAGGAAGACGGTGCCGCAGAGATCGTGTCGGTCATTGCCTCCATGGCGGCCTGCCTTGCCCTGACCTGCTATGAAACGTCCATGGACACGCGTGTCTTCGGCGGCAGTATGCGCAAGGGCGGCGCGAGTATGGATCTGCTGAAAACCTCCACAAGAGGCATGCGGCTGTACCGGGACTGTCTTGCCGGGGATCAGATCCTGCGCGCGCTCATGCATCTTGGCTGCGAGGGACTGGTCATCCTGTCCACCCTGCTGCTGATGAAGCGGGCGCCCCTGCACGCGCTGGGCGAATGGCTGTTTTTTTCCTGCGCCTCTTACGCGCTTGCGCAGACGGGCATCAGCATCGGCAGACTGCTGAAGTTTGAATCGAATCTTTCCGTGTTAGTTGCTGTGGTCTGTGCCTGGGCAACGGCGCTGCTGATTTTTCCGCTGATGGAGTTTGATCTGCTGCACCGTCCGCTGGGGCTGATGATATCAGCCGCATGTGCGTTCCTTGGCCTGCTGCTCGGACGCTGGATGGTTGTACGCGGAACCAGAATGAAGGGAGAAGAATACCATGATTGCTGATTGTAAAAAAGCCTTTGCGCTTTTACCCCACATGTATCAGGCAAAATCAAACCTGCTCCTGCTGATCTTTTTCCTCGTGATCGGCGTAACGACGACAGGGAACAGAGGGGACGGGCTGGATCTGATGACGCCTGCCTTTTTGTGGGGCACCTATTCCAACGTTCCGGCGTCGATCCTGACGCGCATGGAATACGCGGACTGCATGGCGCTTTCCGGCTGCCGCAAACGAACCATGACCGTCATCCCGGCGCTGCTGCAGTATGTCTCCATGATTCTGATGTGGTGTCTGCTGGTTGTCTATGCGAACGTGAGCGGCAGAAGTGCCGATCTGAGTAGCGGCAATGCCCTGATCCTGATGGGCGTTTACACCCTGTTCACGCTGTTTCTTTCCGGCATCTCCGCATTCTCCGGCAAGATGAACCGTGTGCTCAGCGTGCTGCTGATGGTTTTTCTCATCGCCATCGTCATGCTCTTCTGGATTGCCGCGAATAAGACTTCTATGCTCATACCGCTCCAGTCTGCGGACGGCGCCTTTGCCCGTTTTGCCGCAGGGATTACGCCCGCCGGCACCATCGGCATCATCGCCCTGCTCGGCATTCCGCTGTCGGGTCTGTTTTACCTGATTCTGCGCATCACCTACCGCCGTCCCATCCGCCGCGAGTACCTGCAGAAGCTGCGCGGGTGAGGAGCGTGGCGGCATTTGCGAAGTCCATTCGGGCTGTGGTATGATGGAAATGGCGACGGTTCGACCGGGAGATTGCCGGGATCGAAGACGAAGAAGGGAGTGTTATGTCCGGCAACAAGTACCTGAAGTATTTATGGGTGGTGCTGATCATCATCTGGATGGGAATTTGTCTGACGGGAAGGTTGTTGTCCGGCATCAACTTCCGTCCGGGGGATGCGGGAATGCCGGATCCGGAAGAAGGCACGAGAACCTTCCGAGGGATGATGATCATGCATGCTCCGATCATCCTGAGTGCCGTTGGGTATTTTTGGTATATGCATAAACAAAGGGTGGAGAACAAGGAGAAGGTGTATGCTCTCGTGATGTATTTTTTCCTGCCCTATCTTGGCGGCTGGGCGGTGGCGATCGTCTTTTTCCGCCTGATACTCTTTGTGATATTTTAGCGAAGTGCTGGAATCCGTTCCGGGGAAGGAGACCGCACTCATTTCTCTTGACGGACATATAAGAAAATGTAATAATGAAGCGCGGAAATATGCAAAACAAGAATCCCATACCAGAAGAAAAAACAGCGAGGAGGACAGCATGATACTGATGAAACGCGGAACAAAAAACATTTGCCGCAGGGCATTTGCACTGCTGATACTGCTGACCACTTTAATGGCGTCCCTGCTTACAGGGGGAATGACGGCAAAAGCAGCCACGATCAGGAGGGCGACCGGCAGCATCACTTATAACAGTGATAAAGCAAGCGCATCCGACGTTTATGTAAACGGTGATGCGGGGGATTCCTTTGAGGTTTACTATCAGCTCAGCGGAAGCAAGTCTGCAAGCGTCTCTCAATGGGAGGCAGTTCCGGGCGCCCAGACCGGGGGCGTAACAAATGTTGGTTACCGCTATAATACTCGTCGTACGCCTGCTTCTAATAACACGGAAATCATGAGCGGTTTTATGACGGTGTACGGGACGATCCAAAGCACAGGAAGGGAGACCGTTGAGATCAACATAGGCGGAACAAGAATCGGTACCATCCACATCAATGCAGCCGGTGCGACGCCGACGCCGTACATCCCGCCGGTTCCGCCGGCGCCTGCCGAGGAAAAAGAACCCGAGCCGCAGCGTGTATCCGTGCATCCTGCTGAATTCAGTTTTTTGTATGGTCAGCCGGAAAGCATCACTTACAGCTTTGAGAGTCTGCTGAAGGGCTTCGGAGGACTGGAGGCAATTCAGGTTCCGACCGAAGAAGACAAGGCCACAGGCAAAAAACTCTGGATCGGTCCCGCGCATCAGATGATTGACGGGAAGAATGTCACCATCGGGATGACAGCAACGGGACTGCTGAAGCCCGGCAGGCATCTTGTCCGATTCAGCCTCGGCAATCATAGATACGCGGAAGCATACATCAACGTGCTGACGGAGGAAAACTTTGACGCGAATGACTATGCGACGCGTTATGAGGATGTGCGCAACGTCTATGGAGAAAACAGACAGATGCTCTGGCTGCACTATACGCTCTGCGGTCGCGTTGAGAAACGAAACGTCAGGGTGAAATAGTCCCTTACGGCGCGGTCTGTGCATGCGTATTTGAGAGCAGGCGATCATCCAAGAAGTTAAGAAGAGGCTGCCGGTGCGGCGGCCTCTTTTGTTTTGCGCACGCAGACGTGGTATAATAGAGTCTCTGACAATCATCTCAAAGGGGAAAAACACATGATCTGTTCCGAACTGCTACAGGGGCTGACATACCGCTGTGACAAAGACATTTCCGGACTGGAAATCAGCGCGGTGGTCAACAATACGGGGAAGGTGACGGAGGGCTGTCTCTTTATCTGCATTGCGGGGTCGAAGTTTGACGCGCACGAAAAGGCGGCGGAGGTCGCCGCGGCGGGGGCAAGCGTCATCGTCACGGAAAAGGAGATTGCGCTGCCGGAAGGCACGCAGGCGGTCGAGGTGCGCGTGGAGAATACGCGTTACGCCATGGCGCTGATCAGCGCGGCCTGGTTCGGGCATCCCGCAAAAAAGCTGAAGACCGTCGGCATCACCGGCACGAAGGGCAAGACGACGACGACCTTCCTCATCCGCGACATGCTGACACGCGCGGGGAAAAAGTGCGGGCTCATCGGCACGATTGAATACATCATCGGGGAGGAGCACATCCACGCGAGCAACACGACGCCGGAGTCCTACGACCTGCAGGAAATGCTGGCGAAGATGGTGGAGAAGGGCTGCGACAGCGTCGTGATGGAGGTCAGCTCCCAGGCGCTCATGCTGCACCGCACGGCAGGCATCGATTTTGACATCGGTATTTTCACGAACTTAGAGGCCGACCACATCGGCGAGCATGAGCATAAAGATTTCGCGGATTATCTGCACTGCAAATCCCTGCTGTTTCGGCAGTGCCGCCTCGGCATCGTCAACGCGGACGACGCGCATTGCGGGGACGTCATTAAGGACCACAGCTGTGAGCTTTTGCGCTACGGCTTTTCGGAAGGAGCGGATTTACGGGCGCTGAACCTGGCCTACATCCGCAAGCCCGGGGCACTCGGCGTCTTCTTTGATACGGAAGGCATGCTTGCCATGCACGCGGAGATTGCCAACCCGGGCCGCTTTTCCGTCTATAACGCGCTCTGTGCGATCGCGGTCGCGAATGCGCTCGGCTGCGAAACGGACGTGATCGCGCAGGCCTTAAAGAGCGCAAAGGTCAAGGGGCGCATCGAGATGCTTCCCGTTTCCGAAAAATACACGCTGATGATTGATTACGCCCACAACGCAATGGCCTTAAAGAGCCTGCTGGCAACGCTTCGGGATTACCGCCCGGCGCGGCTGGTCTGTCTCTTTGGCTGCGGCGGCAACCGCGCGCGGGACCGGCGTTTTGAGATGGGAGAGGTCTCGGGCAAGCTCGCCGACCTGACCATCATCACCTCGGATAACCCCAGGGACGAGGACCCGCAGGCCATCATCGACGACATCAAGACCGGCATCGCGAAGACCGACGGCGAATACATCGAGATCATTGACCGCAGAGAGGCCATCCGCTACGCGATGGAGCATGCCGACGACGGGGACATCATCGTCCTGGCCGGCAAGGGGCATGAGGATTACCAGGAAATCAAGGGCGTGAAATACCCGATGGACGAGCGCGATATCGTGCGGGACATCGCCGCGGAGTTATACGGAAATGCCTGAGCAATACGCTTCCGTTATCATCGATATATCCCATGAAAAAGTCGACCGGCCTTTTCAGTACCGTGTTCCCGCCGCAATGCGGGAGGAGATCACGGCGGGCTGCTGCGTGTCCGTGCCCTTCGGCAGGGGCAATACGCCGCGCAAGGGCTATGTCATCGGACTGTCTTCGCAGGCGGAAATCGAGGAAGCGCGGATTAAGGACATCGCAGGCATTGTTGCGGAAGAGGAGAGTGTGGAGCGCTCGCTCATCCGCCTGGCCGCGTGGATGCGGGAGCGTTACGGCGGCACGATGATTCAGGCCTTAAAGACCGTCCTGCCCGCCCACAAAAAAATGAAGTCCTTAGAGCAGCGTGCCGTGCGTCTTGCGCTGTCCCGCGAGGAAGCGGAGGCGCTGCTGGCGGAATGCACGAAAAAGCATCACCTCGCGCGGGCAAGGCTCCTGGAAGCGCTGCTGCAGACGGCGGACGGCGTGCTGCCTTATACCCTCGTGACGGGAAAGCTGCATATCGCCGCCCAGAATATCCGCGGCCTGAAGGAGAAGGGCATCCTCGCCGTGGATACGACGAGCATTTACCGCAATCCCGTTTCGGACCGGGTGCGCGGCGCGGGGGAGGAAGCCCGCAAGCAGTTAAGCGAAGAGCAGACGCATGTCATTGCGGACATGATGAAGCGCTTCGAACAGGGCGATCTGCGCCCCTCGCTTCTGCACGGCATCACCGGCAGCGGCAAGACGGAGGTCTACATCCGCCTGATCGAAGAGACGGTGCGGCAGGGACGGCAGGCCATCGTGCTGATCCCGGAGATCGCGCTGACCTACCAGACGCTGCTGCGTTTCTACCGCCATTTCGGCGACCGCGTCTCCGTGATGAATTCAACGCTGTCCCCCGGTGAAAAATATGACCAGTTCCGCAGGGCCAGGGAGGGGGAGATCGACGTGATGATCGGCCCCAGAAGTGCCCTGTTTACGCCCTTCCGCAGTCTCGGTCTCATCATCATCGACGAAGAGCATGAGATGACTTACAAGAGCGAAACCGCGCCCCGCTACCACGCGCGGGAAACCGCCATCGCAAGGGCATCGCTTGCGGAGGGCGGTGCCATGGTGCTGCTCGGCAGCGCGACGCCTTCCCTCGAAGCCTATACGGCGGCAAGGACGGGCAGGTATCAGCTCTATACGCTGACGAAACGCCTGACGGGCGGAACGCTGGCCAATGTCCGCATCGCCGATCTGCGTGCGGAGCTGAAGGCTGGGAACCGTTCCCCCTTCTCCCGCGATCTGACGATGCTGCTGACGGACCGGCTGCAACGCGGCGAGCAGGCCATGCTCTTTTTGAACCGCAGGGGCCTGCATTCCTTTTTGTCCTGCCGCTCCTGCGGCTATGTCTTCCGGTGTCCGCACTGCGACGTGTCGCTGACGGAGCACCGGGGCGGGAAACTCGTCTGCCATTACTGCGGCTATACGGAAGCGGCCGTGAAAATCTGCCCTTCCTGCGCTTCGCCCTATGTCTCCGCCTTTAAGGCCGGGACGCAGCAGATGGAGGAGGAGCTCAAAAAGCGCTTCCCCACGGCAAGGGTGATGCGGATGGACGCGGACACGACGCGGACGAAGAACAGCTATGAGGAAATTCTCTCCGCCTTTGCGGATTACAAGGCGGATATTCTGGTCGGGACGCAGATGATCGTGAAGGGGCATGACTTTCCCCTCGTCACGCTCGTGGGCGTTTTGGCGGCGGATCTGTCCTTGAACATCCAGGACTTCCGCGCCGCGGAGCGCACCTTCCAGCTGCTGACGCAGGCGGCGGGGCGTGCCGGACGCGGGGAACGGCCGGGCGAGGTGGTGTTCCAGACCTACGAGCCGGAGCATTTCGCCATCCTGGCTTCCGCCGCACAGGACTATGCGCGCTTTTACGAAGAGGAAATGCTGTACCGCTCAATGCTGAAGTATCCGCCGGCGGCGCACATGCTGGCGGTCTTCCTCTTTTCCCCTTCGGAGGAAGCGGCCCTGTCCTTTGCGAAGCGCCTGCGGGCGCGTCTGGAAAAAGCGGATGCGGCTCTGCCCGCCGAAGAGAGGGCCATCCTCATCGGCCCGACGCCCGCAAGGGTCAGCTTTGTGGAGGATGTGTACCGCTTTGCTTTATATGTGAAACAGGGGAGCGTGGAACGGTTGGTGGCGCTCAGGGGCCTGCTGGAAAAAGAAGAGGTTCCGGCGAATGTCAGCGTCCAGTTTGACACGGACCCCATGCGTACCTTATAACTATTCAGTAGCCCCGAAGGACCTTCGGCGTCACGGGGCAAAGAAAGGAGTACAGATCACATGGCCATCAGAACCGTCCGGCAGGAACCGGATGAGGCGCTGCACAAGCGCTGCAAGGAAGTCAAAGAGGTAACGCCGAGAATCCGGGAACTCGTCGCGGACATGATCGAGACGATGCACGAGGCAAACGGCGTCGGTCTGGCCGCGCCGCAGGTCGGCATTCTGAAGCGCGTCTTTGTCGTGGACACCACGGGAGAGGACGCCTTCTGCTGCATCAATCCGGAGATTCTTTCGGAGGAGGGAGAGCAGACCGGCTATGAGGGCTGTCTGAGTCTTCCCGGGTATTCCGGCAAGGTCACGCGTGCGATGAAGGTGAAGATCCGCGCGCTGAACGCGGAGGGGGAGCCCTTTGAGATGGAAGCGGAGGAGCTGGTCGCGAGAGCCATCCTGCATGAGTACGATCATCTGGAGGGCATCATGTACACGGAGAAGATGATCTGCGAGCTCGTGCGCAACGAAGACCTGACGGAAGAGGATTTTGAGGAAGAATGAACATCGTATTCTTTGGAACGCCTGATTTTGCCGCCGCGGCGCTGTCCGCCATCCATGCGGCGGGCCATACGGTCAGGGCCGTCGTGACGCAGCCGGATAAGCCCAGGGGCCGAAGCGGAAAGCTGCAGGCCTCTCCGGTCAAGGAGTTTGCCCTGGCGCAGGACATCCCCGTGTGGCAGCCTGTGCGCGTGCGCGAGGCAAGTGCTGTGGAACAGCTGCGGGGGACGGACGCGGAGGTCTTTGTTGTCGCGGCCTTCGGGCAGATTCTGCCGCAGGAGGTGCTGGACATCCCTGCGCTTGGCTGCATCAACATCCACGCCTCGCTCCTGCCCGCCCTGCGCGGCGCGTCCCCCATCCAGACGGCGATTCTGGAAGGGGCGGAAGAGACCGGCATCACGATCATGCGGATGGACGCGGGCTGCGATACCGGCGAGATTCTCTTGCAGGAGCGCATTGCGATTGCGCCGGAGGATACCGCGGGTTCGCTCTTCGACAAGCTGGCGGCATTGGGCGCGGAGACGATTGTCAAGGCACTGCCGATGCTTGCGGAAGGAAAGCTTGTTCCGCGTAAGCAGGAGGATGACAAGGCGACGCATGCCGCGAAGTTCACCAAGGAGAGCGGACGCATTGACTGGACGAAGGACGCGGCCTATCTTTCGCGTCTTGTGCGTGCCATGAATCCCTGGCCCTGCGCTTATACTTCGTTGCAGGGAAAGGGCTGTAAAATCTGGACGGCAACCGCAGAGGAAGAGAACGCGGCAGGGGAAGCGATGGCACCCGGAAGCGTCCTCCGCGCGGAGGCCGAGGGCATTTTCGTGCAGACGGGAGAAGGCGTATTACGGGTGACGGAATTGCAGTTAGAGGGCAAGAAGCGGATGCCTGTTACGGATTTCTTAAACGGAAGCAGGCTGACGGCGGGAGAACACTTCGGCGGATAAGGAAAGAGCGTTATGGCGGAACGGGACAGGGCACGGGAAAGCGTGCTGCGTGTCTTAACGGAAGGTGAGAAGGAGGGGGCGCATGTGTACGCCCTCTTGCAACGTGCGGCGGAAAGCGGGGCACTGTCCGCAAAGGACAGGGCCTTTGTGCGGATGCTGGCGGGAGAGTGCATCCGGCGGCGGCTGTCGCTGGATGATGTGATCGACCGCTACGCGAAGACGAAGAAGCCCTTGAAGCCCGTCATCCGCAACATTCTCCGCATGGGCGTCTGCCAGATCTTATACCTGGACCGCGTGACGGAGGCAAGGGCCGTGTCTTCCTCCGTGGAGCTGGCGCGGGGGCGGGGCTTTGGGAACCTCACCGGCTTTGTGAACGGGGTGCTCAGGAAAGTCGCCGCCGAACAGGAGCATATCGAATTTACGTCTAAATACACACGATATTCCGTTCCGCAATGGATCTGGGATACCCTGGCAAAAACCTACGGGGAAGAAGAAACCGAAGCGATGGCGAGAGCCTTTCTGGCCGTGCCTGCCGTGACGCTCAGGCTGGACAACCGCCTGACACCGGAGGAGCAGGACGCGCTGGCAAAGCGGATTGCGGCGTCGGTACCGGCGGAACACCCGGACTGTGAAAGTGAGCGGCATCCCTTTGCGCATTACGCGCTTTGCCTGCGGCGTGCGGGAGACCTCACGGCGCTCTGCGGTTACCAGGAAGGGCAGTGGATGGTGCAGGACGCCGCAGCCATGCTGGCGGCGGAATGCGCGGGCGTATCCTCCGGGGATACGGTGATCGATGTCTGCGCGGCCCCGGGCGGTAAGGCGCTGCAGCTGGCGGAAATGCTGCGTTTTCTTGCCCCTGCGCAGCAGGGGGCGGAAGCCGGGACGGTCTACGCCTTTGACTTAACGGAGGAGAAATGCGATAAGATCCGCGAAAACGCCGCGAGGATGCGGCTGGACAATGTGACCGTCCGGCAGCAGGACGCGCGTTTTACGGATAACAGTCTCATCGGACAGGCGGACGTGGTACTCTGTGATCTGCCCTGTTCGGGCCTGGGCGTCTTGCAGAAAAAGGCGGACATCAAGTACCGCCTGACAGAGGCGGACATTACGGAGCTTGCCGCGCTGCAAAAGGAAATTCTGTCCTCCGCCGTAAACTATCTCAAGGACGGCGGCAGACTCATTTACAGCACCTGTACCCTGACGAAGGAAGAAAATGAAGGCGTGGCGGATTTCGCGGAAGAGACGCTCGGTCTGGTGCCGGCAGATCTCAGACCGCATCTGCCCGCCGTTTTGCATGAGGCGGTATCCGCGGCACATCCGGGACGCGTGACGATTCTGCCCGGCAAGTACGGCACGGACGGCTTTTTTATCGCGGGCTTTGTCAAAGGGGGCGCGAAGGCATGACGGACGTGAAATCCATGACAAGGGAAGAACTGGCGGCGTTTTTTCAAAGCCTCGGGGAAAAGCCCTTCCGCGCGGCGCAGCTGTATGAATGGCTGCATGTGCACCGCATCCGCTCTTATGAGGAAGCCACGAATCTGCCCCGTGCCCTGCGCGAGCGTCTGGAAGAGGAAGCGCCACTGACGCTGCTGACACCCGTGGAGATACAGCGCTCCGCGATCGACGGGACGGCCAAGACACTGTTTTGCCTGCCGGACGGCGAGATGATCGAGAGCGTGGCCATGCACTACCGCTTCGGTTTAAGCGTCTGTGTGTCTTCGCAGGCGGGCTGTGACCGGGGCTGCGTCTTCTGCGCCTCGGGCATCGGCGGGCTTGCCCGGAATCTGACGGCGGCGGAAATGCTGGAGCAGGTCTCAGCCGTTTCCGCGCAGGAAAAGGAACCGGTGAAGCGCGTCGTTGTCATGGGAAGCGGGGAGCCCTTTCTCAATTACGAAAACCTGCACCGCTTTCTGAGCATCCTGACGGACCCCAAGGGCATGGGGCTTGGCACAAGGCATGTGACGGTGTCCACCTGCGGCGTGGTGCCGCGCATCTATGACTTCGCGGCGGACTTTCCGCAGGCGGGGCTGGCGATATCCCTGCACGCGCCCACGCAGGAGAAACGGGAACGCATCATGCCGCGGGCGGCAAGGGACTATCCGCTTTCGGAGCTGATACAGGCGGCAAGGGAGCATGTGCGCGTAACGAACCGCAAGATCACCTTTGAATACGCGCTGATGCGGGAGCGCAATGACAGTGCGGAGGATGCCGCGCAGCTGGCCGCGCTGCTGAAGGGGATGCTCTGCGTCGTGAACCTCATTCCGGTGAATCCGGTGACGGAAAAGAGCCTGCGCGAACCGGACAAAACACACGTTCGAGAATTCAAAAAAAACCTTGAAACAATGGGAATAAATGTTACAATTAGAAGAGAAATGGGAAGAGATATCGACGGCGCCTGCGGGCAGCTTCGTCATCGCGCAGCGATGCGATGGACAACTCCGTCATCGCGCCAGGCATCAGGGGGATTGAGCTTGCTGAAAAGTTTTTCCGTTACCGACATCGGCAAGAAGCGAAAACTGAATCAGGACTACGTGTATTCCTCGGACACCCCGGTGGGAAATCTTCCGAATGTCTTTATCGTGGCGGACGGCATGGGGGGACATGCCGGCGGCGGCTTTGCCTCGCGCTTTACGGTGGAGACGATGATGGAGGAGATCAGCGCGGACAACACAAAGGATCCGAAGAAGATTCTCCGCCATGCCATCGAAAGCGCCAACGGGAAACTGCGGGTCAGGGCCTCCGAGGACAAAAAGCTCTTCGGGATGGGGACGACGATCGTCGCCGCCACCTTCCGGGAGGATCAGTTGCTCGTCGCCAATGTCGGAGATTCCAGACTTTACATCATCGGGAACAAAAAGATCCGGCAGATCACGAGGGATCATTCGCTCGTGGAGGAGATGGTGCGCGCCGGCGGTATCGATGAGGAAACTGCAAGACACAGACCGGATAAGAACATCATCACCCGCGCGGTGGGCGCGCTGGAGGATGTGGAGGTAGATTTCTTCCAGGTGAAGCTGAAGAAGGGGGACATCATCCTGATGTGCTCCGACGGGCTGACCAATATGCTGGAAGACGAAGAGATCCGCATGATCGTGGACGGTCAGCGGGACATTATCGAAAAGACGGAAAAGCTGGTGGAAGCGGCCAACCGCAACGGCGGCAAGGACAACATCGCCGTGATTTTGGTGGAGCCTTTCGCCGGCACTGAGGTATATGATGATTAAGATGGGCGTGGTCATAGGCGACCGCTACGAGGTGCTGGAGAAGATCGGCACCGGCGGGATGAGCGATGTGTACAGAGCCAAGGATGAAAAGCTCTCGCGCATGGTCGCCGTCAAAATATTAAAGCAGGAGTTCTCCGAAAACGACAACTTCGTCCAGAAGTTCCGTACGGAGGCGCAGGCGGCCGCCGGGCTCATGCACCCGAACATCGTCAATGTCTATGACGTGGGCGATGAAAAGGGCATTTATTACATCGTCATGGAGCTCGTCGACGGCATCACCTTAAAGCGTTACATTGAGGAAAAGAACCGCCTGACGGTCAAGGAAGCGGTCAGCATATCCATTCAGGTCGCGATGGGCTTAGAGGCGGCACACGCCGGCGGCATCATCCACCGCGACATCAAGCCGCAGAACATCATCATTTCCAAGGACGGCAAGGTCAAGGTCACGGACTTCGGCATCGCGAAGGCCGCCACCTCCAACACCATCACCAGCAATGTCATGGGCAGCGTGCATTACACGTCCCCGGAACAGGCCAGGGGCGGGTATTCCGATGCCATGAGCGATATTTATTCCCTGGGCATTACCATGTTTGAAATGCTCACGGGACGCGTGCCCTTCAACGGGGACACGACGGTCGCGATCGCCATCAAGCACATCCAGGAGCCGATCGTGACGCCCGCGCAGTATGTGCCGGACATCCCGGTGAGCGTGGAGAAGATTGTCTTGAAGTGCTGTCAGAAATCCCCGGACCGCCGTTACCAGACGGCCTCCGATCTCATCGCGGATCTGAAGCGCTCGCTGATTACGCCGGACGAGGACTTTGTGCTTCTTGCGGATCCGGACGAGGAGCGGGCCACCCGTGTCGCGACGGAGGAAGAGGAACGGGAGCTGCGTGAGAATCTCCAGCAGCCGGAACGACGCAGGCCGCAGGCGGCAGTAGCGCCGGTGAAAACCTCTTCCGGCAAGGGCGGCACGCAGCCGCGCAAAAAGAGCGGTACGTCCGCGCCGCCCGCAAAGAAAAAGACAAAGCGTGAGGATGAAGAGGATACGAGCGGCATCGAACGCGTGACGATGATTACGGCCGTGGCCATCGCGGTGCTCGTCCTGGCCATCCTCATTTTTGCCGTCGGCAATGCCCTGGGGCTCTTCGGTTCCTCCGGGAACATCGCCGCCTCGGATGAGGTGAGTACGGCGCAGACCGCGGACAGCGCGGCGACGGAAGCAACGCAGGAAGCGGAGCTGGGAATTGAGATTCCGGGCGTTGTGGGCGCGTCCTTTGCGGAGGCCAAGTCCACATTAGAGGCCAAGGGCTTTACGGTGCTGCGTGAAGTCGATACGGAAAACACCGCGCCCCGCAACAATGTGACGAGACAGATTCCGGAGGGCGGCGGTCACGCACCGTCCGGGACACAGATCTCGCTCTTTGTCAGCGACGGCTCCAACGCGGGTACGGCCGCGAGCACACCGGAGCAGCAGCCGGACGCGGGTACGTCCGATACGGCGGGAGAGGAAGCGTCGGAGGGACCGCAGATGGTGGAGGTGCCCAATGTTGTCGGGCAGGATGAGCAGACCGCGGCGCAGATGCTGGTGGCAGCAGGACTGCGGGTGGCGTACGTGCAGGATGTGTACCATGACGACGCGGCGCTCACGGGCAAGATCTGCAGACAGTCGCCGGCCGCCGGAACGCAGGCGGAGAGCGGCTCCGGCGTCAATCTGGAAAAGAGCAAGGGACCGGAGAACATCACATATTATTATGTGGGCAAGATCGACGCGCCCACGGAAAGCGAACTTTACATGGCGGGAGTGGAGGTCCATGTCCGCTTCGAAATCGCCAATGACGTGTCCATCCTGGACACCACCACGACCACCTTCCCGCTGGAGGTGGAGGCGCATAATCTCTCCAGAGGCTCCGGCACGATCTTCCTGACCTTTACCGCGCCGGAGACGAGTGAGCAGGTGACAATCACCAGAACCGTCCAGTTTATGACGGAAAACACGTAAGGGGGCGCGTGGAAGGCAAACTCATCCGCGGGGTTGCCGGTTTTTTTTATGTTCGCACGGAAACCGGCACCGTCTGGCAGTGCAAGGCAAAAGGCACTTTCCGCCGCGAAGGCATCCGGCCGCTCGCGGGAGACAATGTGTCCTTTGAAGTCACGCATGAGGCTGACAAAGAGGGCAATATCGAAAGCATCCATCCCAGAAAAAACGAACTGCTGCGTCCGCCGGTCGTCAACATTGACCAGGCGCTGCTGGTCTTTGCCTGCGCGGCGCCTGCCGTCAACCATCACCTGCTGGGACGCTTTCTGGTGATGATGCGGCAAAAGGAACTGCCGCTTTTGCTATGCTTCAACAAGCGTGATCTCGACGAGGCGCAGGCGGCGTCTTTGCTTCAGGATTACGCGGGGAGCGGCTGCAGCCTGCACGCGATCAGCGTCGCCGAGGACAGGGGGATCAGGGAACTCGCGGCGGAGCTGAAGGGCAAGACCTCTGTGGTCGCGGGCCCCTCCGGCGTCGGCAAGTCCTCGCTCATCAACGCGCTCTGCGCGGAGGCGGGGATGGAGACGGGGGATGTCTCAAGGAAGACCGGGCACGGCAGGAACACGACGCGCCACAGCGAGCTCTTTGCGCTTTCGGAGGCGTATGCCTGCGGCGTGCCCTCGTATCTTTGCGACACGCCGGGCTTCATGTCTTTGAAAACAGAGAACACGGACGCGCGTGATCTGCATTTGTGGATTCCCGAATTTGAACCGTACGCGGACAAATGCCGCTATGATAACTGCACACACCTGACGGAGCCGGACTGCGCGGTGAAGGAAGCGCTTTCGGAAGGAAAAATCGCGCGATTGCGCTATGAGGACTATCGCCTGCTCTATGAGGAGCTGCGCGGCGAACGTCCGGTATATGTGAAGAAGGCAAAAAAGGGGTAAAAAAAGAAAGGACGGCAGCATGAGTGGATCAAAGGAAAAACGGCTGGACATGTTACTGAAGATTCTGGAGAAGGAGACGCCGGCGGGAGGGATTTCCGGTGACCAGATCATCAAGCGCCTCGGCATGAAAAGCAGGCAGTCCCTCGCCAATTACATCGAGGAGCTGCGGGGACGGGACCTGCCCGTGGAATGCAGGAAGGAGCAGCGGACGCCCCTGTACTACCTTGCGGAGAAAAAACAAAAGCGTGCGGTCGCTGCGGGCGCAAAGCGCGAAAAGGACGACGGGGCGGAGCTGCCGGCACCGATCGACAGAAACGCCGTGCTGCGCTATCACGTCACGCGCATCCTGGAGAGCGAACGCGACCGGGAGATGAATCTGCATGAAATCAAGCGGCAGATGGATCTCAGAGCCTCCGAGATGTGGGAAACGGTCGTGGAACAGTATCAGAAAAAGAGCAAGGACATGATGGCGGTCAAGGTCCGCCGCGAGGAGTTAAAGACCGTGATTGAAGACATGGTCGGACGCGGGGAGGTGATCCGGACCTTATCCACAGGAGACGCGCTGGAAGATGAGCCTTTGGAAATCTATCACCTGGCACCGCGTTCCGTGCCCGTGGTACTGGAGCTGAACGAGGAGCAGTGCTGGGAGTTTTTCGCCATGCTGGAAAACCTGAAGGGCGGAACGCCCTTTGACAAGCACTGGGAGAGCATTCATCAGAAGGTGGCCACGGCGCTGGGCGCGGAGCAGTCCGCGGTCTTTGAGGATGAGCGCGTCATCGCCGTCGGCAGAGCCTATATGCATTTTGATTCCGTGCAGGAACGGATGCGTCTCTTTGACGGGATTCCCTTCCGGACCACCATGGTGCGCGGAAAGCTGCGTGACAAAAGCGGTGAGCACTGGGAGGAATTCGGCGTCGGCGCCATTGTCTATTCGGTGGAGAAGGATAAGCTTTATATCGTGACGCACCGGAAGGGAAAGCGCGTCAAGAAGAGCGCCCTTCCGAAAAAGGAGCAGCAGTCTTCCCGCAGGGATGTGTACCGCATCATCGATATGGATCAGCTGCTGAAGGTCAGCGCGACGAACCGGAAAAACGACTGGTATGACAGCGAAGACTGCCGCAGCTTTCTGGACACGGCCTTCAGCGTTTCGACGGAAAAAACCGTACGGGTGGAGGTCCGGTTCAAAAACACCGAGCGGAACCGGAAGCTGTTGTCGGGACTGGAAGCGCGCAGGCGGCATGCGCTGTATGAGGAACAGAGCGATGCCTTGTTGTATTCGGACACGGTCAGCGGCATCGGGGATTTTGCGAATTTCCTGCGGCAGTTTGGCAGTGAGGCGCGGGTGATTGCGCCGCAGAAGCTGAAGGAGCGGATGGCGGCGACGGCGCAAAGAGTGCTGGAGCGTTACGGGGAGGTGGAGCATGCGTAAAGAAATGACGGATCCGGTTTGGCGGATGACACAGTATTTGTATCTGATGAGTAGCGCGACAGAGGAAGAACTGGCGGATCAGACGGGGATCAGCATCAAAGAGTGCGCAAAGATTCTGGACTTTCCGCTGTCGCTGGTGCGCAAGGACATCGCGGAGATGTTTTCCTTCAAAATGGTGATGCCCCTGTCCAGGGACCGGAAGCCTTCGCTGCAAAACAAATCCCTGTTTGAAACGGCAAAGGATATGCGCGGGGCGCTGGTGGTCAATATTGACAAAAAAATGATTCAAAAGGGCCGGGCGGACAGTGTCCGTTTTCTGCCGAATCCCAGGGACGGCCTTTACAAGATTCCGCTGACGGTGGGGGAATATACGGCCTGCCGCAATTATGACGAAATCACAAGGAAGAAAACGCGGAAGCTGCTGCCGGCGCTGTCGATCAAGGACAGCTTCCGCTCCGCGGGTACCGAACGCCTGACAGAATACTTGAAGATGATTCTGGACGCCATGCCGGGAGAGCTTTCGCCGAACGGCAGGTGGCTGAAGCTGCGTTATCTGTGGAAACGGCACGGATTTCCGCCCCGCGTCCGTCCCTACCGTGTGCTTTACGACGCGACAAACAACGAGCACGCGCTGGTCACGCTGACGAAGGAGGGGGAGCCGCTGATCATTCCGCTTTCGGAGATTGACCACATAGAGCAGAAGGAGCTTTGCAAAACGGCGCAGCCGGATCTTGGCGTGCTCGAAAAGCTGCATCAGCTCTGGGGGTTTGAGATGACGGACAAGCCGGTGCGCGTCAGGATCCGTTTTTATCCGGAGGCGAATGTGCAGGCAAAGGTCAGACGGGACACGGCCAACCGCAAATACGCGAGGCTGACGGAGGACGGAGACTGTCTGGTGTTTGAGGATGATGTTTACGGCTATGAGGCCTTCCGGTCCTGGGTGCTGAGCTACGGCAGCTCCGTCGTTGTGGAGAAACCCACGAAACTCAGGAATGAGATTATTCGCGAGATGAAGAAAATCAGGGAAGACATCACGGGAAAGGAGACAGAGAGATGATTACAATTTCCATGGATGAAGGCGGATTGTTTGAACGGGATGGGACATCGAAACACAAGACAAACGACTTTTGCTTCATCGGCGGAGTGGTGTTTGACGATCTGAAAGACGAGGGGGTGAAAAACTGCTACAATGCGGAGGTGAAGCGCGAATGGCAGAGAATCCGTACTTTTTTTCAGAGAGTTTGCCGGGAGACCGGTGCGAACTATCCCATGGATCTTCACGTCAACGAAAGCAAAACGAACAATGAAACCGTGGGAAGGGTGAAGGAATATTATCGCCCAAAGCTCGGGGAATTTTTGACCAAAGGAACCTACGACGGACAGGACCTGCTTTCCGATGACGGAAAACCGAGGAAAGGGAAATACTATGTGTACGCCTATGTGAAAAGCAGGAAGGGGAAAGAGACCTTATGGAGCAACCTTGACGATGACGGGAAGCTGAGCAATTTGTATCTTCACATGACGATGGATGCCCTGTCCGGCGTGCTTTTCCATAATGAACGGCTCGGAGAACAGAAGGTGGTCTGTCTGGATCTGGCATCACGTATGTATGTTTCAAAGAACAGAGAAATACTGAATGGCTATATAGAGACCGGTCAATATACCGGGAAGTATGAGGACGGGATCCCGCTTGTGAGCGCGGATTTTTACCGGACTTCCCTGGCGAGGGAAATGTCAGGCGTTCCGTATAAGCAGAAGGATATTGCGGGACTGTTTGTCCGTTCGATTACCTATGAGAAAGACGAACTTGTAAAGGAAGGAAGAGGGAAAGAATTTCTTTATCTGGCGGATGCCGTCTGTACACATCTCGGGTATCAGCTGAACTATCGCACGGAGCCGGTGTATACGGAGGTCATCCGGGAACGGATGAGGGAACTGTGCGGCAACCGGCACATCCTGTTTCTGTATGATGACGCGGACACATATTATACGCAGGCCCGGGACGCGCTGGAACGCGACGAACTGTATCACTGTCTTCAGAATCTGTACCACGCGACGCGGGGAGAAGGCGAGGCTGCCGCGTTTTACAAAAAGGTGTGGGAGCCGGAACTGCAAAGCCTGATGGAGAAGAGGGTCAACGTACTATCGTTTACGCAGGCGGTAAAGGCATTGGCGCAAGCAACCCAAAGCAGTCATCGGGCTGACAGCAAACTGCTGTATTTCTATCAGCGCCTGGAGGCACTGGCCAGCCATGTCGGATTTCGGGATTCGCAGGAACGGGCAGTGCTGTTTGATCTGTATGCCGCCGGTGCCAGGATTTACAACCACTCCGGCCGCACAAATGAATCGGATGAATGCAGGAATAAGAGCAGGGAGTTTGAACCGTACACCGGGCTTCAACGACTGTATTCCATGCGCAACAATGCAGCGGTTTCCATATGCGACAAATTCAAATTTGAAGCGGCAAAAGCATATACGGAGGAGACCGTCCATGCCTACGAGATGATGATGGAAATACAGGAACTGCTGGACGTGAAGACGGAAAAACAGGTGGATTACGGGAAATGCTTAAGCCAGCTGGGCCAGTGTTATGCATTCCAAGATGACAAAAGAGCAGAAGAGATCTTCCTGAAAGCGCTGTCCCAGATGGATGCGGGCACAGCCGATTACGCGATCACACAATCTTATCTGCTGCATTTCTATGCGGATCATAACGAGCGTGAAAAATTTGAAGCCCATGCGGCAGAATACTTCGGCGGAAAAACGCAACCGGAGGAACAGATGCGTTATATCGCGGGACTTGCCTGCACGGCTGAGACCGCGATGCGCTTTGCCGCCTATGTGTTCCTGAAGGGGCTGTATCATTTTTGCGCGGAGACACTCCCGTCAAAAACCGCAGACCGGATCTTCCGATGGGAAGACAGCATGAAGGAAATGGAAAAGGAGACGGCCGGGAAGTGGCAGGGGCATCCGATACTGCTGATTTACAAATATATCGCGATGATTGCCTTAAAGTGCGGGCGGGACAAGGTTGCGAAAAAATATGAGGAGCACCTCCTGCGGGAAGAGATCAATGAAGAGAAAGAAAAGACGCTTGCCGTGATCCGGAACCATTCCATTCTGACGCTGCACAATATGCAGGGAATCCGGACGGAAGAGGATGAGGCGCTGTGCAGGGAAAGCCTTCGAATATTACGCGACCTCGGGGCGGAAGGTATTACCGGCGTGACCGGAGAGGAAATCCCGATTGCTAATCTGGACCGGATGGTAACATTCAGCTTCCATTGAGCTGCAGAGATTCGTCAATGTTTCGGATCCGGCATAAGGAAACAAAAGCACAAAAGCGCCCCCCCGCGGGGCACTTTTGTTATGTCCATTTTTTCTGCAAAACGGGATGCTATGCTGAAACGGTCGGAAGCGAAAACAACAAACACAAAGGAGGAGCGACATGAAAAAGACGAACGGATTTAAGAAGCGCGTGATGATGATTCTTGCGATGGCGATGCCCTCTACAAGCTTTACAAAAAATGATTGGCTGTTAAAATAGTTGTGGATAGATTGAATATGACTTCATTTATTAATGATTTAAGCGATACGGCTGGAGATGAGAGAGGTGTCTGAGAATGGATAAAACAAAGTGGATCAAAGAACTGGCAGAAGATGAAAGCTTGTGGGCCTTGGATGAAATGACACGGCGAGCTTGGCCTGCGCCGATTGTGAATGATTATCTTCGTCTTAGGGAACAAATGGAAAAGGGAAATGTGTATGGTGCAATGCTTGCGTTTCGTGATCTTTATGAGGTGTCATTAAAGATTCCAACGCTGATGGCGCTTATTTATATGGATCACAAAGATGAAGATAAATTGACGGGGAATCAAAACATTATGAGGATTCTCACCCAAAAACCCATGTCGTCGGGGGCTTGGTATGAACTGTCGGTTGAAATCAATAAGGCGGCAAAGGCTTTCTCGATACCTGCAGACCTTGTAGATGTGATCTGCGCAACACAGGATGTGTACCGCTTAAAAGTGGGTGATTATCCAGATATTGTTGCCTGGCGTAATGATACAATTGGCCATGGGGCTTTGAAATTTGAAAATCACGATGATTATCGGAAAGAGATTCATGAACTGATGCATCATTACAGGGAATACGTTTTTAAGCTGGAAAAAGAAAAACCATCTTATCAGGAATGCTTTTTTGTGTTAAACGATATTCCTCTTATCGGAGATGTGGATATGGATTCGCTTACCGATGGTAATCCGGCGTTGTCGATTCAGGGTGAGACGATTATGCTTGGGAAGTTTTCTTCCGGAAAACGATTTCTTCTTGATTCTTTTTACGCAAGAAGAAGGGCGGTGAAATATGTGGACTGTTATTCGGGAGAAACAGAGACTACATCGGATAAGCTTTTCCTGAGTTATTTTCAAATGAAGCTCAGACTGAATGAGGGTGTGACGAAGCGGTATTTAAGCACAGAAGATGATTTGCTTTTGAAAAAGATGCATGAGCCGGATAAGTACAAAAAACCGGTAAAGCTTTTGGAACGCATAAATACGTTTTTTGACAACCCGGATGGGAGGGGTCTCCTGCTACTGTCCATGGAGAGGGGAACGGGAAAGACTGCGTTTTGTTATTCTATGGACGGTTTGATGACCCGATCTTTAATAAAAAATGCGGTTGTCAGATCCTATTCGTTTGCAACAGCTCAGATTCGGGGAATGAGTGATTTTATCAATGCAATGAATGAGGATTTCAGACGTAAAAGCTATCATTCTGCGGACGTGATACGCCCTGCGGAAGAGGGACTTCCCCGCATCCGATTGGATGAAAAAGAACCGGCGGTTGCCATGGCACATCTTCTGAATGCATATCAAAAGCTGTATCGCGAAACGGAAGGTATCGATCGGCTGGTTCTTGTTGTTGACGGTCTGGATGAAATCACAAAGCAAACCGAAAGAGTTGCGGATTTTATACCCGACGGAGAACAGCTGAATGAGGGGGTGTTTGTGATTTGTACATCCAGGTTTTCGGATGAACCGGATGTCTCTGACTTTGTAGCGACTCGGATTGCATCTGTTCGAAAGAAGGCTGACGTTTGTATTGATATTCGAAGAGATGATCCGATCAATCAGGCGGTCTTAAAAGAATATGCTGCCGGATGGATACAAAGCAACCATAGAAAGAACATTAGCGATATGCAAACAGAAGAATTGTTGAAAATGGCGGATTACAGATTGCTTCGTCTTAAGATTCTTTTGCCCTTACTGGATGTCTTGTCAGATGTGGGGAGTACGGAGACAGACGCTTTCAGGTGCTACATGGAATACCTGCAAAGCTGCAGTGATGAAAAGTCTTTTCAAAAGATGTTGCAGTTTTTTGTGGCAATAGCCCAGTATGGACAGCTTTCATTGGAAGAGTACTGTGATTTGATCGGCGCAGACGATTTATCCTATGCATTTATCGGTAGACTGAATGACATGATGCCGGTGTTGACGGCGAAAAGTACTGGCTATGGCAGGGTGTATGAATTGTCAAATTGGCAATACAGGCTTTATTTGCTGGAACACTATCACGATAAGGTCGAATCGGTCATGCGTCAGTTCCAAAGTGCGTTTTCTTTTTGGGTTGAGGATTTCTGTAATGGTGGTTTTGGTGAAAGAAAGGAAGAACAATTCAGAATATGTGATTTTTGGGTTCAGTCGATTGCTTCGATGCGTCAATGTGCGGATAACTATCATTTGGAAGAGTTGTTTTATCAAACGGACTTTGTGAACGATGTTTATCGTTTTGCAACAGAGTTTGAATCTCGAAGAGTCAGTTATTCAGACAGGGTCGAGTCAATGAAAAAACGGATCTGTCAGCTATCCTTGACGTTGATAGAGCAATGCGTTCTCCATGATGGCTATGGAAGTGAAACGCCGCTTCTGTTTCCGAAGGAGTACCGTGAAAACAAGTTTTGGTTATTTTCAGATATGAAACAGTTTAATGAAACGTTTAATGAATTGTTTCCGGTTATCATCAATTGTATTGTCGACCGGATTATGGCTGGCGATAATGTGGAGCATTTGAAAGACTGGATTGTCATACCGGAAGAAGCAGTATTTGAACAAGAAGAAGAACGCGAGTTATTAAATAATCTTTTTGGGATGCATATTTCCAGGATGGTAACTGCTTTCTGCGAAGCGGACAGAATAGAGGAATTGTTGCAGTGGGTTTTGCATGCGCAAATAGAAGCGTCGATACACCTTAGGCGTTCGGAGGGGGGGCTGGTATATACATGCGCGACTCGTTATACGCTGTATCTGCAGGAAATCCTGCGTCATTCAGACATCGCGTCAGATGTTAGAGAGCGCGTAACCAACGCGTTGGAGGAACAAATAAAGCTGGATAACAAATGTGATCTCCAGGATTTGCGTGATGAATTGTTGTATGATGTTGGATGTTTGGAGGATGAGGATCTGGAGCCCATAGAGGCGCTGAGAAAAAAACTGGGCGTTCCTGATGAAAAGCGGCTGACAGAATGGTTGGCAGAGATCAAACAACTTCAGATACCTTCAGAAGAATCCTTGGGTGTTTTTCGCTATTTGATGCAATATGTTTCACGGACAGCCAACAGAATCCGCTTGCTATCAGAATACGTATATGGATATGATACAGAAAACTACTATCGTATTGTTTTCGAAAAGCCTGTTCCGGATTCGATCCGGAACCATATCCTGTGTACGGATAATGTAATTGATCTGTATTTGCTGTGCCAAGGATATGGTGATCATACGATTTGTCATAAATTGTGCAGGGATGTCGGGAGAGGGGTGCGCAGACAATATCAGGATGATGCGGAACATCTGGATTATTACAGGCTGATGGCGTTTTCTGATATTTGTGTTGCAGCAGGAGAGGATGTGTTTGCAGATATGACAGATGAAATTATCGTAAAATGGGTTGAAACGGAAACCCAAAAGGCATTGCGTGCGCTGGATGAAATCAATCCCTATACATCATACGCATCCTTTAAAAAGGAAGCCGGATTGTTTATGGAGAAGCTGTTTCTCAATAAACGCTTTGATGTGCTGAGGAATCATGTTTTGGCGCCGATTTTTCAAAAATTGGACACATTCATTCGCACGTCGGAGAATCGTAAACTGTTATGGGCATTGGAAAAAGAATTGCAGGGGGTGGAGCAACTCGTGGCCTATGAGTGCGAAAAAAAGTTGCCGGATTCCTTTATACATACGAGGGGTATGGGCGTTGTGGACATTTATGATAGTAATATTTTTGATACGGTTGATCTTTTTCACCTTGCGGCAAGCGTAGACGGCATAGTTGAGTATATACCGTATGAGCAATACTATGATCAAGAAAATGGAGATGCGTATCAGGAAGATGGTGGTGATGGTTTTGGAGAGGCTAGGAAAAATGAAGTCAATAAAGAAAAAGGCAGGTTTTCGAAATTGTCAGACAAGGCCTTTGGATTAAAAAGATTCTTTGGACAGAAAGAACGAAAAGAGCACGTATTAGAAGAAAGCTATTGTAAACGGGTGCGCGACGTAAGGATAGCTATTATTTCTGACTGAACAGGCGCGGAGTAAGGTAAAATGCACTCACCTGACGGAACCGGAGTGCGCGATGAAGGATGCGCTGGAAGCCGGCAGGGTGTCCGGGATTCGTTACGACGATTGTTTGTCCAGGCAACTTGCGGGCGCAAGTGGCACTATTGAAACGTCGCTCAAAAACGACATGATGTTTCACATGGTCATGTCGAAATCAAAGCGTGCGCTGAAGGGACTGATCTGTGCCCTGAAGGGCCTGCGGGAGGAAGAAGTCAAAACCGTCAAGCTGCTGACACCGGTCGATTACAACGAGGTGCTGAGCAAGCATATCGTGATGGATGTGCGTGTCGAGTTGAACAATGCCGAGTATCTGGATATAGAGGTGCAGATAGGGAATCAGAAGGGGTGGATTCCGCGCTCGCTGCTGTATCTTGGAAGGACATTTGATCATTTGCAGTCCGGGGATGATTATGATAAAACAAAACCCGCGACACATGTGGGGATCATGGACTTTGATTTGTTTCCGTCACATCCGGAGTTTTACGCGAAGTACCTGATGATCAATATCAGAAACGGAAATGTTTACTCTCCCGATTTTGCCCTAAATGTGTTATCATTGAAGCAGATAGAACTGGCGACAGAAGAAGATCATCGGAACGGCCTGGTGCAATGGGCAAAGCTGTTTCTGGCCGGTACATGGGAAGAGCTCAGACACTTAAGTGAAGGTAATCCTGTATTCATGGAGGTGACGGAGAAGATGGCGAAGGCAAACGCGGAATTAAAACAGAGAGTCCTTTTGGAAATGCACGAAAGATATCTGCATGACTACGCGACGGCGAAGGGCGCGTTGGAGCGCGCGGAGAAGGAACTGCGCCGTCAAAAGCGCGAGAACCGCAAGCAGGCAAAGGAGATCAAGCTAATAGCACAGGATAATGAGCAGAAAACGCTGGAGATTGAGCGGCTCCGTGCTGAGCTTGCGAAACTGAGTTAAGGGAGTACATCCCCCTGCCGGGACTTCAGTGCCGGCGTAAGTAAAAAGCGCGAAAGCGTCCCTCTGCGGGGCGCTTTTTTTTACGTCCAAATTTTCTGTAAATCCGGATGGTATGCTGTAACGGTCGGAAGCGAAAACCACAAACCCAATAAGGAGGAACGAAATGAAGAAGAATCAAGTGATTGATTTTGGCAATGCAATGAGAAAAAAGGAAAACTTGAAGCTTTGCGTAAGTGCATGGACGAACTTTTGGGGTGCCAATGATGAACTGATTGGCACAGGAGCCACGATTCAATATTCGACCGGCCCAACGATGCTGGAAGGAGAGAACGTTCGTCGCGTATTTATGTGCGCCTCTCCTTGGCAGGACACTGATCATATCCTCTTCGAGATAAAAACTGAAAATGATACGAGTCTTGATGCCATCCTGGTGAGATCCATAGATTGCCAAGACCCGACATGGGCCATGGAGGTGCTTTTGGGTCACCCCAAAATGATGGTCGATCTCTTTGACCGGCATAAACGTCGCATTGATAGAGAGAAGCAGTTTTTTGCGCATGAAATCCTTGCACATATTTATGAGGAAGAGGTAGAAGGTGAATACCATGCATATTATGATGAGGAAACATGAAAGTGCAAATGAAAACAAAGAAAGAGAAGCAAACACAAACCAACAACCACAAAACACAAGGAGGAACGACCATGAAAAAGACGAATGGATTTCAGAAACGCGTGATGATGCTGATTCTTGCAATGACGATGGCTTTTGGTGCCGCGCCGTTGCGTGTGCAGGCGGCGGACCCGATCCCGAAGGAAAGCTTTGATTATATCTACTACGCAAACGCCAATCCGGATGTAAAGGCGGCTTTCGGTACCAACCGCGATGCCCTCTACAAGCATTACGTGGAGTATGGTATCCGGGAAGGGCGTGCCGCAAAGCGCATCAGCCGTTCGCGGCTCTCTATCTTCGGAAAGAACGGCGAGGGCTTTGACGCGGTGAAGTATGCGAACGCATACCCCGACCTGAAGGCCGCCTTCGGTACCAATGCAGGCGCGCTATGGAATCATTATGTCAACTACGGTGTGTATGAGGGAAGACAGGCCTTCCCGTCCACCCGCAACGCGCAGGCGCAGCTCCTCATTTTTGATATGGTGGAGCGTGTGACGACGCCCGCAATGAGCGACCGCGAAAAGGTGAAGGCCGTGCATGACTGGATTGTCAACAATACCAGTTACGACCTCCGCGCCAAACGCCCGAATGATTCCTATGAGATCACGGGGGTCATGATCGACCATGTCGCCGTGTGCCAGGGCTACGCGTACGCCTTTGACTACGCCATGAGCGTCCTCGGGATCAACTGCGACGTGGTTTCCGGCTGGGGCAACGGTGGCAGTCATGCCTGGAACCGCGTCTACATTGAGGGGCAGTGGCTGTATATCGATGTGACCTGGGATGACCCGGTCAGCAGAAGCGGGAAAAACTACCTGCTTCATGACTACTTCCTGCTTTCGCAGGCGCAGATGAACCGCGATCACACCGAGCGCCTCACCAAGGCAATGTATTGACATTGCCTTGGACGGTGATCTGTTTCCGGAGCATCCGGAGTTTTACGCGAAGTACCTGATGATGAATGTAAAGACCGGGATGGTCTATACTTCAATCTTTGGGATGAATGTGTTATCATTGAACCGGATCCGTCTTGCAACGGATGAGGATAAGGAACACAGACTGGATTACTGGGCGAGGGTGTTTCGAGCCGAAACCTGGGAGGAGTTGAAGGCTCTTGCGGAAAGGAGCAAAGCGGTGTCTGAAGTGGCGGAAGCGATGTACAAAGTCAGTGCGGAGCAGCATAACCAGTCGATTCTGCGTGCGAGAAGAAAGTACGAGGAGGTTCACGCGACGATCGTGAACGCCTTGGCGCGTGCAGAGAAAGAACGCGATGCTGCAGTAGAGGAACGCGATGCCGCAAAGGCGGAAGTCGATCGCCTGAGAGCAGAGCTGAAAGCGCTGCGCGGAGAAGCAGAATGATTAACGTTTGCTATGATATGACAGACATGAAAGCGCCCCGTCCGGGGCGCTTTTTGTGTCCAAAAAAAAATAAAAACCGTCTGATAAGATCATCATTGCAACGCGACACACTCACATTTTTGAAGGGAGAATCCACGGATGAGGAAAGACACGCTGTACGGGCAGGAATATGAAGCCTCGAATTTAATTCCCGGGGAGGAGCATTCGGAAACAGCGGTAAGTATGGAGCAATTATCCGTAGCATACTATGTGACAGCTTGTGTTTCACACTATCTATACAGACGTAGCTTAGGTCTGCTTAAATTGGCCTCAGCATACGTAGAAAAGGGATATTATCAACAGGCAAAGAATCTGTGCGAGCATGTATACGAAACCATGAAACGGATCCTTGGGGAGGAACATCCGGAAACGCTGACAAGTCTGAACAATATGGCGGGAGCATACAATGAACTCGAAGATTATGAGGAAGCGCGCCGGTTGTTAGAGCAGGCGTATCAGAGCAAAAAGAAGGTGTTGGGAGAATACCATCCGGATACGCTGATCGGTTTGCATAATCTGGGGTTCTCATACTATGAACTCGGAGATCATGAGGAAGCGCGCCGGTTGTTAGAGCAGGCCTATCAGGGACAAAAGAAGGTGTTGGGAGGAGGCTATCCGCATACGCTGATAAGTTTGCATCATCTGGGGCTCTCATACTATAAACTCGGAGATCATGAGGAAGCGCGCCGGCTGTATGAGCAGGCATATCATGGCAGAAAGAAGGCATTGGGAGAAGACCATCCGGATACGCTGACAAGT
>JAFZLB010000013.1 GCA_017551665.1 Lachnospiraceae bacterium | reverse complement strand
GACCATGGAAGAAAAGAAGACAAAGGAATTCGTCAAGCTGCTCAGCGCGCTGCAGATCGCGGACAAGGCACTGGTGGTGACGGCGGAGCATGACGAGAACGTGATTTATTCCGCACGCAATCTGCCGAAGGTCAAGACCTGCGAATCCACGGGCATCAACGTGTATGACATCGTCAACGCGAAGACCCTCGTGCTGACAAAGGGCGCGGTGGAAAAGATTGAGGAGGTATACGCTTAATGGCTGCCTTAACACATTACGACGTGATTTTGAAGCCGGTGCTCACCGAAAAGAGCATGGCGATGATGGAACAGAAGGAATACACCTTCCTCGTGCATCCGGACGCGAACAAGACGATGATCAAAGAAGCGGTGGAGAAGTGCTTTGACGGCGCAAAGGTCGAGCGTGTCAACACCATGAACATCCTCGGCAAAAAGAAGCGCCGCGGCCGCGCGGAGGGCTTCACGGCCAAGAGCAAAAAGGCCATCGTGAAGCTGACGAAGGACAGCAAGGATATCGAGATCTATCAGGGTCTTTAATCTTTCGAAGGAGATATAGGTTATGGGAATCAAGAAATATGGTCCGTATACACCGTCGCGCAGACAGATGACGGGCTCCGATTTTTCTGAGATCACAAAGAAGACGCCGGAAAAATCGCTGCTGTCCTCTCTGAAGAAGCACGCGGGACGTAACGCACAGGGCAAGATCACCGTGCGCCACCGCGGCGGCGGCAACAGAAGAAAGTACCGCCTGGTGGATTTCAAGCGCAACAAGGACGGCGTGCACGCAAAGGTGCTCGGCATCGAATATGATCCGAACCGTACCGCGAACATCGCGCTGATCTGCTATGAGGACGGTCAGAAGTCCTACATCCTCGCGCCGGAAGGCTTAAAGGTCGGGATGCAGGTGATGAACGGCCCTCACGCGGAAGTGCGTATCGGCAACTGCCTGCCGCTTTCCGAGATCCCCGTCGGTACCGGCGTTCACAACGTGGAGCTGTATCCGGGCAGGGGCGGCCAGATGGTCAGAAGCGCCGGCAACGTCGCGCAGCTGATGGCGAAGGAAGGCAAGTACGCGACACTGCGTCTTCCCTCCGGCGAAATGCGCATGGTTCCCGTTTCCTGCCGCGCCACGATCGGCACGGTCGGCAACATTGATCACAACCTGATCAACCTCGGCAAGGCGGGACGCGTCCGCCACATGGGCTTCCGCCCGACGGTGCGCGGCTCGGTCATGAACCCGAACGATCACCCGCACGGCGGCGGCGAGGGCAGATCCCCGATCGGACGCCCGGGACCGTCCACCCCCTGGGGGAAGCCGGCACTCGGTTATAAAACAAGAAAGCGCAAGAAACAGTCCAACAAACTCATTGTCCGTAGAAGAGACGGCAAGGCCATCAAGTAACCGTAAGAGTAACAGGAGAGGAAAATATGTCACGTTCTTTGAAGAAAGGTCCCTTTGCGGACGCGAGCTTACTGAAAAAAATCGACGCGATGAACGACGCAAACCAGAAGCAGGTCATCAAAACCTGGTCCCGCCGTTCCACGATTTTCCCTTCGTTTGTCGGCCATACGATCGCGGTGCACGACGGACGCAAACACATCCCGGTGTATGTGACGGAGGATATGGTCGGGCACAAGCTGGGTGAGTTCGTTCCGACAAGAACCTTCAGGGGACATGCCGGAAGCGAAAAGAAATCCGGCTCCAAGTAACCGGACGCCGTACAGGAGGTTTTTACAATGGCAACGCAGCACAGAACACAGGTCAAACACGAACGTAACGCCGAGAACCGGGAGAAGCGCCCGCACGCGAAGCTTTCCTACGCGCGCATTCCCGTGCAGAAGGCCTGCATCGTTATGGACGCCATCCGCGGCAGGGATGTGAACACGGCACTCGCCATCCTGGATTACAGCCCCAAGTACGCGGCGGGCGTGATTCACAAACTGCTTTCTTCGGCAGCGGCCAACGCGGAGTTCCAGGGGATGAACAAGGACAACCTTTACATCGCGGAATGCTTCGCCTCGAACGGCCCGATCATGAAGCGGATTCAGCCGAGAGCCAGAGGCAGCGCGTATCGTATCAACAAGAGAATGAGTCACCTGACGGTGATTTTGGACGAAAAGAAATAAAAGAGGAGAGCATAATCTATGGGACAGAAAGTACACCCGCACGGCTTAAGAGTCGGCATCATCTCTGACTGGGATTCCAGATGGTACGCGGAGGGCAACTTCGCGGATCTCCTTGTGGAGGACCACAAGATCCGGACCTTCCTCAAGAAGAAGCTGTATGCCGCGGGGATTTCCAAGATCGAGATCGAGAGAGCTTCCGACCGCGTCAAGGTGTTCATCCATACCGGCAAGCCCGGTATCGTGATCGGCAAGAAGGGCGAGGACATCGAAAAGACAAGGGCACAGCTCGAGAAGATGACCGGCAAGAAGGTCATGGTCGATGTCATGGAGATCAAAAAGCCGGATAAGGACGCGCAGCTGGTGGCGGAAAATATCGCGGAGCAGTTGGAACGCCGTATTTCCTTCCGCCGGGCGATGAAATCCTGCATGTCCCGCACGATGAAAACGGACGCCCTCGGCATCAAGGCCAGTTGCGGCGGCCGCCTGGGCGGTGCGGACATCGCGAGAACGGAGTTCTACTCCGAGGGCACGATCCCGCTGCAGACGCTCCGCGCGGATATCGATTACGGCTTTGCCGAAGCCAACACGACCTACGGCAAGGTCGGCGTCAAGGTCTGGATTTACAAGGGCGAGGTGCTTCCGAAGAAAGCGGAAGAAGAGCCGGCCTTCGAGGAGGTATAAAGTCATGTTAATGCCGAAAAGAGTAAAACATCGTAAGCAGTTCCGCGGCACGATGGCGCATAAAGAGGGCAGAGGCTTAACGCTGGCCCACGGAGATTACGGGATTGTGGCGGCGGAGCCCTGCTGGATCCGTTCCAATCAGATCGAGGCGGCCCGTGTCGCAATGACCCGTTTCATCAAGCGCGGCGGCCAGGTCTGGATCCAGATCTTCCCGGACAAGCCCGTCACGACAAAGCCCGCGGAAACCCGTATGGGCAGCGGCAAGGGCACCGTGGAGTACTGGGTGGCGGTGGTGAAGCCCGGACGCGTCATGTTTGAGATCGGCGGCGTGGACGAGGCACAGGCAAGAGAGGCCTTACGACTCGCAACACACAAACTCCCCTGCAAATGCAAGATCGTTTCCAGGGCGGATTTGGAAGGTGGTGCAAATAAATGAAAAAGAGAGATTATATCAAAGAACTGAATGCCAAAGACGGCAACGCGCTGGCCGAGGAACTCGCGGGCGCGAAGAAGGAACTGTTCAACCTCCGTTTCCAGCACGCGACGAACCAGCTGGACAACACCTCCAGAATCCGTGACGTGCGCAGAAACATCGCACGCATCCAGACGGTGATCACGGCGAAGGAGAAGGCGGCACAGGGAGCGTAAAGAAAGGGAGATTATGGAACGGAATTTAAGAAAAACACGCGTCGGCAAGGTAACGAGTGACAAGATGGACAAGACGATCGTCGTCTCGATCGAAGATCACGTGAAGCACCCGCTTTACAAGAAGATCGTCAAGAAGACCTACAAGTTAAAGGCGCATGATGAGAACAACGAGTGCCACATCGGCGACACCGTCCGCGTCATGGAAACGCGTCCGCTTTCCAAGGATAAGAGATGGAGACTCGTGTCGGTGCTTGAACGGGCCAAGTAAGCGGAGCAATCTGCAGGGCTTAACGAAGAGAAGAGGTAAACAGTCATGGTACAGCAAGAGAGCAGATTAAGAGTCGCGGATAATACGGGCGCACGTGAGCTTCTTTGCATCCGCGTCTGCGGCGGTTCCAAGCACCGCTATGCACGGATCGGCGACACGATCACGGCCACCGTCAAAGAAGCGACGCCGGGCGGCGTGGTGAAGAAGGGTGACGTGGTGACGGCTGTTGTGGTCCGCAGCGCAAAGGAGATGCGTCGCAAGGACGGCTCCTACATCCGCTTTGACGAAAACGCGGCGGTGGTGATCAATGAGGACGGCACGCCGAAGGGAACGCGTATTTTCGGGCCGGTCGCAAGAGAGCTTCGCGAAAAGAAATACATGAAGATTCTCTCCCTGGCACCCGAAGTGCTTTGATACCCGGTGAAGAAAGGAAGAACCAATGGCAGCACAGAAGATTAAAAAAGGCGACACGGTTCGCGTCATTGCCGGCAAGGCGGCGACGTGGGTCAGGGGCGAAAAGGACAAGTCCGCGGCGGAAGGCAAGGTCATCGCGGTGGATGCGGCAAGGGGCCGCGTGACCGTGGAAGGACTGCACAAGGTCACGAAGCACGAAAAGCCCTCCATGCGCAACCAGAACGGCGGACGGATTCAGACCGAGGCACCGGTGGACATCTCCAACGTCATGCTGGTCCACAAGGGCAAGGCCACCAGAGTCGGCTTTAAGATTGAGAACGGCAAGAAGTACCGCTACGCGAAAGCAACGGGCGAGATCATTGATGAAGTTTCTTCGTCCAAGAAAAGATAAGGAGTAATGTCGTGAGCAGATACAGGGAGTTATACAAAGACGAAATTGCGCCCGCGATGATGAGCAAATTCGGTTACAAGAATCCGATGCAGGTTCCGCGCCTGGAGAAGATTGTTGTCAACGTCGGTGCGGGTGAGGCCAAGGAAAACGTCAAGATCCTGGAGAACGCCGCGGGAGATCTGATGACGATCACCGGACAGAAGGCGGTTTACACCAAGGCCAAGAAATCCATCGCGAACTTCAAGATCAGGGAAGGCATGCCGATCGGCTGCAAGGTGACGCTGCGCGGGGAAAAGATGTATGAGTTCCTCGACAGGCTGGTCAACCTGGCGCTGCCGCGTGTCCGCGACTTCCGCGGCGTCAATGCCAACGCCTTTGACGGCAGGGGCAATTACGCGCTGGGTCTGAAGGAACAGCTCATCTTCCCGGAGATCGAGTACGATAAGATCGACAAGGTCCGCGGCATGGATATCGTGTTTACCACGACGGCCAAAACGGATGAAGAGGCCAGGGAACTGTTGAGACTGTTTAATATGCCGTTCGCAAGTTAAAGGAGAAGACACATGGCAAAGCTTTCAATGAAACTCAAACAGCAGAGAAAACCGAAGTTTTCCGTGCGCGGCTATAACCGCTGCAAGATCTGCGGCCGTCCGCACGCGTATCTTCGCAAGTACGGCATCTGCAGGATTTGCTTCCGCGAGCTGGCATATAAAGGACAGATTCCGGGCGTCAAAAAGGCGAGCTGGTAAGAAGGAGGGAATCGGGAATGGCGATCAATGATCCTATTGCGGATATGCTCACAAGAATCCGCAACGCAAATATGGCAAAGCATGATACGGTGGACGTTCCTTCATCGCAGATGAAGCTGGCGATCGCGAACATCCTTCTGGACGAGGGATACATTCGCGCACTGGACGTGGTGGATGACGCACGCGGCTTCAAGACGCTGCACATCACCTTAAAGTACGGCATTGACCGTGACGACAAGGTGCTTTCCGGCTTAAAGCGCATTTCCAAACCGGGTCTGCGCGTTTACGCGGGAACGGAGGATCTGCCGAGAGTGCTGGGCGGCCTGGGTGTCGCGATTATTTCCACGAACCAGGGCGTCATCACGGACAAAAAAGCAAGAGAACTGAAGGTGGGCGGTGAAGTGCTCGCTTTCGTGTGGTAAGAAAGAGAGGTAATCGGGCATGTCACGAGTAGGAAAGATGCCGATCGCCATCCCGGACGGCGTATCCGTCGAGGTGGCAGAAAATAATCACGTGACGGTGAAGGGTCCCAAGGGAACGCTGGAAAGAACATTCCCCGCTGAGATCGAGATCACGCAGGAGAACGGTGTACTGGAGCTGAAGCGTCCGGATGACCAGAAGCGCAACAGGGCGCTGCACGGTCTGTCCCGGAGCCTGCTCAACAATATGGTAACGGGCGTACACGAAGGCTTCACGAAAAAGCTGGAAGTCAACGGCGTCGGTTACAGGGCGGCCAAGCAGGGCAAGATGCTGACACTGACACTGGGTTATTCTCACCCGGTAGAGCTGGAGGATCCCGAAGGCGTCGAAACCGCGGTGGAAGGCCAGGTCATCACGGTCAGCGGCATTGACAAAGAGAAGGTCGGTCAGCACGCCGCCATTATCAGAGAGAAGAGACCGCCGGAGCCTTACAAGGGCAAGGGCATCAAATACGCGGATGAGACGATCCGCCGCAAGGTTGGAAAGGCTGGTAAATAAGCATGATTAAAAAAGCATCCAGACAGAAGATCCGCGAAAAGAAGCACGCCAGAATGCGCGAAAAGCTGCGCGGCACCTCCGAAAGACCGCGTCTTGCGGTGTACCGCAGCAACAGCCACATGTATGCCCAGATCATTGACGATGAGCAGGGCACGACACTCGTCGCGGCGTCCACGCTTGAAAAGGACGCGAAGAGTGCGCTGAAGGCAACGGACAACAAAGAGGCCGCAGCCTACGTCGGTGATCTTGTGGGCAAACGCGCCGTGGAGAAGGGCATCAAACAGGTGGTGTTTGACCGCGCCGGATACATTTACCACGGCAAGGTGGCGGCGCTTGCGGAAGCGGCAAGAGAAGCAGGACTTGAGTTTTAAGGAGGAAACATGAGACGCAACAGAGTAGATGCCAGCCAGTTGGAACTGACGGATAAAGTCGTCGCGATCAAGCGCGTTACCAAGGTCGTCAAGGGCGGCCGCAACATGAAGTTCACGGCACTCGTGGTCGTGGGCGACGGTGCGGGCCATGTGGGCGCGGGCCTCGGGAAGGCAACGGAAATCCCGGACGCCATCCGCAAGGGCAAGGAAGACGCCACAAAGAACCTGATCGAGGTCGCGCTGGATGAGAATAACTCCATCACCCATGATTACATCGGCAAGTTCGGCAGTGCCCAGGTGCTGTTGAAGAAGTCTCCCGAAGGTACCGGTATCATCGCGGGCGGCCCCGCGCGCAGCGTTTGTGAGCTGGCGGGCATCCGCAACATCCGTACCAAGTCGCTGGGCTCCAACAACAAGCAGAACGTTGTCATCGCGACGATCAACGGCCTGCGTGAGATCCAGACGCCGGAGGCGGTTGCGAGAAAGCGCGGCAAGAGCGTGCAGGAGGTAACGGCATGAGCAAGCAACTGAAGATCACCCTCGTGAAGTCCACGATCGGTGCTGTGCCCAAGCACAGAAAGACCGTGAACAGCATGGGATTCAAGAAACTGAACAGCAGCGTGATCCGTCCGGACAACGCTGCGACACGCGGACAGATCGAACAGATCCGCCACCTGGTAAAAGTTGAGGAAGTGGAGGCTTAAAGCAATGGATTTGTCAAACTTAAAGCCTGCGGAAGGCTCCGTACAAAACAGATACAGAAAAGGCCGCGGCCATGCTTCCGGTAACGGAAAGACGGCCGGTTACGGTCACAAGGGACAGAAGGCGAGAAGCGGCGCGCCGAGGCTGGGCTTTGAAGGCGGTCAGATGCCGCTGTTCCGCCGGATCCCGAAACGCGGATTCAAGAACAGAAACAGCAAGGAAATCGTAACAATTAACCTGCGTGACCTGGAGCGCGTGTTTGCGGACGGTGATACCGTGGACACCAACGCGCTTCTGGAAAAGGGCGTCATCAAGCATGTGTATGACGGCGTCAAGGTGCTCGGAAACGGAGAATACACCCGAAAGCTTACGGTCAGATTGCATGCGTTTTCCGCGTCCGCAAAAGAAAAGATCGAAGCCTGTGGTGGGACTGCTGAGGTGATCTGATGTTAGAAGCGATTAAAAACGCCTTTAAGACAAAAGAAATCCGCAACAAGATTCTGTTTACCCTGGCGATGATTGTGGTGATCCGGTTGGGAACCGCCATCTTCATCCCCGGCATGGACCCGGTCCGCTACCAGGAATGGTATCAGTCGCTGGCGGGCGAAGAGGGAAATAACCTCCTGGGTCTTCTGGACCGCTTCACCGGCGGCTCCTTTGAACGGATGAGCGTATTTGCGCTGAATATCACGCCTTACATTACGGCGTCGATCATCATCCAGTTGCTGACGATCGCCATCCCCGCGCTGGAGGAAATGCAGCGCGACGGCGAAGAAGGACGCAAGAAGCTCACGAAGTGGACGCGTTTCCTGACGGTCGGCCTGGCGGTGCTTGAAGGCTCCCTGATGGCGATGGGCTTTTACCGCAGCCCGGGCTTCCTTGTGGCACAGAGCCCGATCCTCGTCGTGCAGATCGTCGCGGCCCTGACGGCAGGCAGTACCTTCCTGATGTGGGTCGGTGAGCGCATCACGGAGAAGGGCGTCGGCAACGGCATCTCCGTCGTGCTGGGTGTGAACATCATTTCCCGCATGCCTTCGGATTTCGTGACGCTCTTCAAACAGTTTGTGCTGAACAAAAACGCCATCCAGGGCATCCTTGTGGCGGCGCTGATTGTGCTGATCGTCATCGCCATGGTCGTGCTGGTCGTGATCTTAAACAGCGCGGAGCGCAGGATCCCGGTGCAGTACGCGAAGAAAATGCAGGGACGCCGCATGATGGGCGGTAACACCGCGGAAATTCCGCTGAAGGTCAACACCGCGGGTGTTATGCCGGTCATCTTCGCGATGAGTCTCTTCCAGTTCCCGATCATCATTTCCCAGTTCGTGGGATATGAGGGACCGGGCGTATGGCAGGAAGTTTTGAACTATATGAACCAGAATATGTGGCTGAATCCCGCGGCCTTCCGTTACACGATCGGGCTTCTGGCCTACATTGCGCTGATGATCTTCTTTGCTTACTTCTACACCTCGGTGACCTTTAATCCGCTGGAGATCGCGGATAACATGAAGAAGCAGGGCGGATTTATCCCGGGTATCCGGCCGGGTAAGCCGACGAGTGATTACCTCGCGAACATCCTGAAGTACATCATCTTCATCGGTGCGGCGGGACTCGTGATTGTGGCGGTGGTGCCGATCATCTTCAACGGACTGTTCAACGCGAACGTGTCCTTCGGCGGAACCTCGCTCATCATCGTGGTCAGCGTGATTCTGGATACCTTAAAGCAGATTGAATCGCAGCTCGTGGTGCGCAACTATAAAGGATTCTTAGAAGGATGAAAATCATCATGCTGGGCGCCCCGGGCGCCGGAAAAGGCACACAGGCGGACATCATCGCGAACCGTTATGAGATTCCGCATATCTCCACCGGAGATATCTTCCGCGCCAACTTAAAGGAAGGCACGGAGCTGGGCAAAAAAGCGCAGGTCTATATGGACCGCGGCGATCTCGTGCCGGACGAACTGACGGTGGAGATGCTCCTGGACCGCGTGGCCAATGAGGATTGCAAAAAGGGATACGTGCTGGACGGCTTTCCGCGCACCATCCCGCAGGCGGAGGTGCTGGACAAAGAGCTTTCCGCCAAGGGCGAAGCGGTGGACTACTGCATCAACGTGGATGTGCCGGACGAAAACATCGTGACCCGGATGAGCGGCAGACGCTCCTGCCCGAAGTGCGGCGCGATTTACCACATCGTCCACATCAAGCCGGATAAGGAAGGCATCTGCGATAAATGCGGAACCGCCCTGACCCAGAGAGAGGACGACAGGGAGGAAACCGTACGCAAGCGCCTTACGGTGTATCACGAACAGACGGCGCCGCTCATTGACTACTATGAGAAGAAGGGGCTGCTGCGTACCGTGGACGGCACCCGCGACATGAAAAAAGTGACGGAGCAGATTGAATCCGTCCTGAAGGATTGAAGCCATGTCAAAAGCGGATGTAATCGAAATCGAAGGCAAGGTGGTGGAGAAGCTGCCGAACACCATGTTCCGCGTGGAGCTTGAGAACGGACATGTGGTGCTGGCACACATCAGCGGGAAGTTGAGGCAGAACTTCATCCGGATCCTTCCGGGAGACAGGGTAACAATGGAACTTTCGCCGTACGATCTTTCCAAGGGACGTATCATCTGGCGTGATAAGTAGGAGGTAGCATCATGAAAGTCAGGTCTTCGGTTAAACCGATGTGCGAGAAGTGCAAAATCATCAGACGTAAGGGTATCATCCGCATTATTTGCGATAACCCGAAACATAAGCAGAGACAAGGCTGATCAGGAGGGAAACAATGGCTCGTATTGCAGGTGTGGATTTACCCAGAGACAAAAGGATTGAAATCGGTCTGACGTACATTTACGGAATCGGCAGGACAACTTCCAACAAGATCCTGGCCGAGGCCGGCGTCAACCCGGACACGCGTGTGCGTGACTTAACGGACGCTGAGGTCAAGAAGATCAGCGAAGTGGTCGGCGCAAGCTACATGGTGGAAGGTGAACTGCGCAGAGAGGTGGCGATGAACATCAAGCGCCTCACGGAAATCGGTTCCTACCGGGGGATGCGTCATCGCAAAAAGCTCCCCTGCCGCGGACAGCGCACCAAGACAAATGCGCGCACGCTGAAGGGGCCGAAGCGCACGATTGCGAATAAGAAGAAGTAATAGTTTATAACGGAAAGGGAGAAACATGGCAGCAGCAAAGCAGAAAACTTCCGGAAGGAAGGCAGCGGGAAAGAGACGCGTCAAAAAGAACATAGAACACGGTCAGGCGCATATCCAGGCATCCTTCAACAACACGATTGTGACGCTGACGGATGCGGCCGGCAACGCGATCAGCTGGGCGAGCGCGGGCGGCTTGGGCTTCAAGGGAAGCCGTAAGTCCACCCCTTACGCAGCGCAGATGGCGTCGGAAACGGCGACAAAGGCGGCGCAGATCCACGGCTTAAAGACGGTGGACGTGTTCGTCAAGGGACCGGGGTCCGGACGTGAAGCGGCGATTCGCGCCCTTGCGGCAAACGGACTCTCGGTGTTGAGTATCACGGACGTTACGCCGGTGCCGCACAACGGCTGCCGCCCGCCGAAACGCAGACGCGTATAATGTAAGAACACCCGCCAAGTGCGCATAGCAAAGGAGATCAAACCATGGCTGTAAACAGAACCCCGGTATTAAAAAGATGCAGATCCCTGGATCTGGATCCGACCTTTCTGGGATATGACAAAAGAAGCAAACGGCAATCCAAGCGCACCGGCCGCAAGATGAGCGAGTACGGCATGCAGCTGCGTGAAAAGCAGAAGGCCAAATTCATCTACGGCGTGCTGGAAAAGCCGTTCCGCAATTATTACAAGCGCGCGGACCGCATGAAGGGTCCCTCCGGCGAGAACCTGATGATTCTTCTGGAGCGCAGACTGGACAATGTGGTCTTCCGTCTCGGCATCGCGAGAACCCGCAGGGAAGCGCGCCAGGTGGTGCTGCACAAGTTCATTACCGTCAACGGCAAGACCGTCAATGTACCTTCGTTCCAGGTACGCGTGGGCGATGTCATTGAGCTCAAGGAAGACGCGCGGAGCACGCAGCGCTTCAAGGACATCGAGGAAACCGCGGGGGGCAGGATTGTTCCCGGATGGCTGGAGATGGACAGGGAAGCGATGAAAGGCGTCGTCAAGGAGTTCCCCTCCAGGGATATCATTGATGTCCCGGTGAACGAAACGCTGATCGTCGAGTTGTATTCGAAATAATTCTTTGTAATTGTTTTGAATCCTGTAATTGTGAATATCCTGTATTCGGAACGGAGGAAGATGCATGTTTGATTTTGAAAGACCCAATATTGAAGTACTCGAGATTTCCGAAGATAAAAGATACGGCAGATTTGTTGTGGAGCCTTTGGAACGCGGATACGGCACGACACTCGGCAATTCCCTTCGCCGGATTATGCTGAGCTCCCTGCCCGGCTGCGCGGTTTCCCAGGTCAAGATCGAAGGGGTGCAGCATGAGTTCACGTCCATCCCCGGTGTCAAGGAGGATGTGACGGAGATCATCCTGAACATCAAAGACCTTGCGATCCGCAACAACGCTTCTTCCCAGGAGCCGAAGGTGGCTTATGTGGATTTCAGCGGCGAGGGCGTGGTACACGCTTCCGATATCAAGGTGGACTCCGATCTCGAGATCATGAATCCGGATCTTGTCATCGCGACGCTTTCCGGCAAGAGCGCCAAGCTCCGCATGGAGCTGACGATCACCGCAGGCCGCGGCTACGTGGGTGCGGACCGCAACAAGACGGATGATATGGCCATCGGCGTCATCGCGATTGATTCCATCTACACCCCGGTGGACCGCGTCAACATCATGGTCGAGGACACCCGTGTCGGCCAGGTCACGGACTTTGACAAGCTGACCATGGACGTGCACACGAACGGTTCTCTCTCTCCCGATGAAGCGGTATCCCTGGCGGCCAAGGTCCTTTCGGAGCACTTAAGTCTCTTTATTGATCTTTCCGAAAACGCGAAGACGGCGGAGGTCATGATCGAGAAAGAGTCCAACGAAAAGGAAAAAGCGCTGGAGATGTCCATCGACGAGTTAGAGCTTTCCGTGCGCAGCTTCAACTGCCTGAAGCGTGCGGGCATTAACACCGTCGAGGAACTGACGAGCAAGACCAGCGAAGACATGATGAAGGTGCGCAACCTCGGACGCAAGTCCTTGGAGGAAGTGCTGGAGAAGTTAAAAGAACTGGGACTGTCGCTTCGCGCAGGCGAATAAGACGCAGGACCACACACGGTATGCCGTCTCTCAAGAGCCGATTGATACCGGGAAAGGAAAATGAACAATGGCGACACATTACAGAAAGTTAGGCAAGGCGGGGAAACCCAGGAAAGCGCTGCTGCGCAACCAGGTGACGAACCTGCTCTATCACGGAAAGATCGTGACAACGGAAACCCGTGCCAAGGAAGTGCGTAAGATCGCGGAGCACCTGATCACCATGGGCATCCGCGAGAAGGATAACACCGAAACCGTCACCGTCAAGGTGAAGGTGCCGAAGAAGGACGCGAGCGGCAAGCGTGTCCGTCAGATCGTGGACAAGAACGACCGCACGAAGGTGCTCTCCGAATCCACGAGAGGCGCGGACGGCAAGCCCTTAAAGCGCGAGGGCGATCTGGCCAACGGCATCACCGTGACCGTCTTTGAGACGGCGGAGAAGGAAGTGCAGAGGGACAAGGCCTCCCGCCTGCATGTGCGCAGACAGATGCGTTCCATCCTCTATCCCGTCACGGAGCTGCCCGAGGAGCGCAAGGGTCGCAAGCGCGGCATGAAGAAGATCGACCTCACGGACAAGATCTTCGAGGAATACGCCGTCAAGTACGCGAACCGGACCGGCGGCTACACCCGCATCATCAAGATCGGTCAGCGTAAGGGCGACGCCGCGATGATGGTACAGCTCGAGCTTGTATAATTCACACTTTGAAAAAAGGACAGTTGTGAAAGGGCGTGCAAACGCCCTTTCTTTGTAAGAAGCACAGCGCATGGCAGAAGCGATCGTCAAAACCGAAAACCTCACATACGAATACATCCGCCGGGATGCCGAGGGCAATCCGGAGGGCGTGACGACGGCCGTCGATCACCTGTCCCTGGACATTGCGCCGGGCAGCTTTGTGGCGGTGGTCGGGCGCAACGGCAGCGGTAAGTCCACCTTCGCGCGGCACTTAAACGCGCTGCTCGTGCCGGAGGAAAGCGCCGTCTGGATCGACGGGATGGACACGCGCGACAGCGACAAGCATCTGGACATCCGCATGGCGGCCGGCATGGTCTTCCAGAATCCGGACAACCAGATCATCGGTCAGGTCGTGGAAGAGGACGTGGCCTTCGGACCGGAGAACATGGGCGTCCCGACGGAAGAGATCCGGCTGCGCGTGGACGAGGCCCTGGAACTCCTGAAGCTCACGGACAAGCGCCTCGATTCGCCGAACCGTCTCTCCGGCGGCCAGAAGCAGCGCGTCTCCATCGCAGGCGTCCTGGCCATGCGGCCCCGCTGCATCATCCTGGACGAACCCACGGCGATGCTGGATCCGCAGGGACGCGCGGAGGTCATCCGCACGGCGCATCGCTTAAACCGCGAGGAAGGCATCACGGTCATCCTCATCACGCACCACATGGAAGAAGCCGTTGACGCGGACTGCATCTACGTCCTGGACAAGGGCAAAATCGCGATGCAGGGTACGCCCCGCGAGGTCTTCGCCCGCGTGGAGGAACTCAAAGCGCTGCGGCTCTCCGTCCCCCAGGTCACCTACCTCGCCTGGCTGCTGCGCCGCCGCGGCGTGGCGTTGCCGGAGGCGGTGCTAACGGTGGAGGAGTTAGTGAATGCGTTAGTTGTGTGATTGTGAAGCCGCCAAGGCAGGCGGCAACACGAACTTCACGCCCGGTGAAACACCAGAGGTACACATGAAACTAATTTTAGATCATGTAACGCACATATATGACCCCCACACCCCGCATGCCCGCACGGCGTTGCGGGATGTCAGCCTGCAGATCGGGGAGGGCAGCTTCATCGGTCTGATCGGGCATACGGGCAGCGGCAAGTCGACGCTGATTCAGCATCTGAACGGACTGCTGAAGCCGACGGAGGGGAGCGTGTACGCGGACGGGAAGGACATCGCGGACGCGGAGTATAACCGTCGGGCGCTGCGGGGCAGAGTGGGACTCGTGTTCCAGTATCCGGAGCATCAGCTGTTTGAGGCGGATGTGTTCAAGGATGTCTGCTTCGGGCCGAAGAATCTGGGGCTGACGCAGAAGGAAACGGAACTGCGGGCGTACGAGGCGCTGCAGCAGGTCGGGCTGGAACCGGAGGTCTATGACCAGTCGCCCTTTGATCTGTCCGGCGGACAGAAGAGGCGCGTCGCGATTGCGGGCGTGCTGGCGATGCGGCCGGAGGTGCTGATCCTGGATGAGCCGACGGCGGGACTGGATCCCGGCGGCAGCAGGGAGATTCTTTCGCTGATCGCTTCGCTGCAAAAGGAACGCGGCATGACGGTCATTCTGGTGTCCCACAGCATGGAGGATGTGGCGGCCTACGCGGACCGCATCATTGTGATGAACGGGGGCGGCGTGACCATGGACGGGACGCCGGCGGAGGTCTTTGCGCAGGCGGACGCGCTGAAGGAAATCGGCCTGAGCGTGCCGGCAGCAACCGAGGTCTGCCGCAGACTGTACGCGGCGGGGATTCCCGTGCGGCCGGATGTGACGACGGCGGAAGAAGCCTGCGAAGAAATCTGCGGATGCTTTTTGCGGTAAGGAGTGAAATTGCGCGGCATTACGATCGGACAATATTATCAGGCTGACTCGCCGCTTCACCTGCTGGACCCGCGTGTGAAGCTGCTTTGTACGCTTGCCTATATCATCATTCTGTTTTTCGCGGACAATCCCTACGCGTACGGACTGGCAACGATCTTTGCCTTTGCGATGGTGATGATTTCCACCGTGCCCGTGCGCATGATTCTGCGCGGCATGCGGGCGGTCCTGTTTCTCGCGCTCATTACGGTGCTCTTCAATCTGTTCCTGACGCCGGGCGATGTGCTCGTGGAATTCTGGATCTTTACGATCACCAGGCAGGGGGCGCAGACGGCGGCCATGATGGCGCTGCGTCTGTTCCTTCTCGTGCTGGCCTCGAGCGTGATGACGCTCACGACAACGCCGAACAAGCTGACGGACGCGCTGGAGCGGGGCATGCGGCCCTTAAAGATCTTCCGCGTGCCGGTGCATGAGATTGCCATGATGATGTCGATCGCGCTGCGCTTCATCCCGATTCTTTCCGAGGAAACGGAAAAGATTATGAACGCGCAGATGGCCAGGGGCGCGGCCTTTGACGAAGGCAATGTGCTGAAACGTGCCAAGAGCCTGATCCCGCTGCTGGTGCCGCTCTTTGTGTCCTCCTTCCGCCGCGCGGGTGATCTGGCGCTCGCGATGGAAGCGCGCTGCTACCACGGCGGCAAGGGACGCACGCGCCTGCATCCGCTGCGCTACGCCACGCGCGATGTCATCGCCTATCTGGTCTTCGCGGCCTTTCTTGCGGGAATGATTGTTGTGATACGGTTGTTTTAGGCGGACGTTTTGTGCTATGATAATGAACATCACAGGGGGGCAATTCCATGAATTTCACCAAAATGCACGGTTGCGGAAATGATTATATTTACATCTGGCTGGATGACAAGGTCATGGAGGACGCGCTTCTGCCGGAATGCGTGCGTGCGCTTTACGAAGGCGCGCCGGACATGGTCAACGAAAAACTGGCGGAGCTTGTGCGTTTTCTTTCCGACCGTCATTTCGGCATCGGCTCCGACGGCGTCATTTTCATCAAACGCTTCCCGAAGATCATTGCGGATTTCGAAATGATGATGTACAACGCGGACGGCTCCAGGGGCGTCATGTGCGGCAACGGCATCCGCTGCGTCGGCAAGTATGTGTACGAAAACGGTCTGACCAGCAAAAAGCAGATTGATGTGGTCAGCTGCGGCACCTCCCACCGTCTGACCTATGATCATAACAAAATCACGGGACGCATCGATTTTGTCACGGTGGACATGGGCTCACCCGTGATCACCGTTCCTTCCGTGCCTGTCTCGGTGCCGGATTTACCGCATCCTTTCACGCCGGTTTCCATGGGCAATCCGCATGCCGTCATGTTTCTGCCCCAGGGGACCAGTCTGGAAACACTGGACATCGAAGGACCGGGGACGCGTTTCATGCATCACCCGTATTTCCCGGAGGGGGTCAACACTGAATATGTCATCGTGGATGACGCGCAGTCCGTCCGGATGCGCGTGTACGAACGCGGCAGCGGAGAGACGCTCTGCTGCGGTACGGGCTGCTGTGCGGTCTGTGTGGCGGGGGCCTTGAACGGACTGACCTCGGATTCCGTCACGGTGCATACGCGCGGCGGTGATATCTACTGCGAATGGAACCGCAAGGACAACATCATTTACATGACGGGCCCCGCCGTCACGGTGTACGAAGGCTTTATTCCGACGGAGCCGTAATTCTTTCTTACAGTTCCTCCGATTCTTCGATCCACAGCTGACCGGAAATGTCCGAGGGCATGGTAAAGCCCGCGCCCTGCGCGAGGCAGACGCTGCCGACACGCACGCCCTCCGGCAGTGCGCTCCGCTTGAACTGCTGTGAGAAGAAACGTCTGAAGAATGTGACCAGTGTCTTTTTGATCAGCACCTCATCTACGCCTTCCGCATCCCGGAACGCAAGGCAGGCAATCCGGAAAATCTTGCGCGGACGGTACGCGCCGCGCAGGAAATAATACAGAAAGAAGTCATGCAGTTCATAGGGACCCAGCACATCCTCCGTTTTTTGTGAAATCTCTCCGTCCTCCGGCGGCAGAAGCTCCGGTGACACGGGCGTGCCGATGATATCAGCGAAGATGTCCTTCAGCGCGTCGTCCTTTTGTTCCTTAGCAAAAAAGGAAAGCAGATGCGGAATCAGCGTCTTGGGTACGCCGGCGTTGACGCCGTACATGGACATCTGGTCGCCGTTATAGGTGCACCAGCCAAGCGCCAGTTCCGAAAGATCTCCCGTGCCGATAACGATGCCGCCGTGCAGATTTGCCAGATCCATCAGCACCTGCGTCCGCTCCCTTGCCTGGGCGTTTTCATAGGTGACATCCCTTGCTTCTTCCACATGGCCGATGTCCGCAAGATGCCGCTTCACGCTTTCCGTCAGATCAATTTCCGTAAAGTGCACGCCGAGCGCTTCGCAAAGACGCTTCGCGTTTTCCCGCGTGCGCGCACTGGTTCCGAAGCAGGGCATGCTGACGGCGCGGATGCCCTTCCTGTCCAGACCCGCCGCGTCAAAGGCTGCGCAGCAGACCGACAGCGCCAGCGCGGAATCCAGACCGCCGGAGACGCCGACGAGGACAGTGTTGCAGCCCAGATGTGTCAGGCGTTTTTTCAGGCCCAGTGTCTGCAGACGCAGCACCGTCCGGCAGCGCTCTGTCAGCTGCGCTTCATCCTCCGGCACAAAGACCCTGCGGGGGAAGCGGCGCGTCAGCTTTGTCTCCTCCGTCCGCAGCGCGATCACCTCCCTGTGATAGCTTTCGTCCGCCGAAGAAAGGCAGCGGAAGGAGTTTTTCTGTTTTCTCGCATGACGGATGCTCTGCAGATCAATCTCGGAAATGCTGATGCCGTTCGTCAGTATCTCCGATTCCGCCAGCATCTGCCCGTTTTCCGCGATCATGCGGTGGCCGGAAAAGACCTGTCCTGCCGTGGATTCGTCCGGCCCCGACGAGGCGTAGAGATAAGCGCAGACGAGCTTTGCGGAGGCATGGCGGACCAACTCCGCACGGTATTCGTGTTTGCCCACGTCCTCCGGCGAGGCGGAAAGATTCACCATCACCGTGGCGCCGACCTTCGTCAGCGCGATATGCGGCGCGTCATACACCCACAGGTCTTCACAGATTTCACAGCCGATCACCAGTCCTTCCACGGAGGAGGTGGCGTCAATCAGCGTATGCGTACCGAAGGGAATCACCTGTCCCGCGATCGACACCGGCACCGGCGCCGCGTTGCCTTCCGTGAAAATGCGCGGCTCATGATGCTCTCCGTAGGCCGGCGTATTCTGCTTGGGAATCAGCGCGAGGATTCTGCCGGACTGAATTGCGGCCGCCACGTTATACAGCTTGCCGTCCAGTTCCATCGGCAGTCCGACAAAGACCACCGGGTCTGCCGGGATCAGTTCGTTTTCTTTTGCCGGCGAGCGGCGGATCAGCTTTGCCGTAAAGTTCAGGACGGCAATCAGGCCTTCCTCCGCCGCGTCCGTCAGCGTCTGCTGCAAAAACAGATCGCCGCAGGAATAGCCCGTGAGACACAGCTCCGGGAAGACGATGATCTTCGCGCCTTTCTCTGCGGCTTCGTCGATCTGCCGGCAGATCTGTTCCACGTTATAGGCCACGTCGCCCGGTCTGCAGGGCGGGGTGGCGGTTGCGACTTTCACGAATCCGTCGAACATTGCGTTTCTCCTTTTTGATAACCAAGTAAAACCAAACCCTGCGGCTCGGCTGTGCGGCCGGCGAGGGTGCGGTCGCGTGATTCAAGTATATCACGGATGACGGCGGGTTGTAAGCGTCCGGTGCCGACGTCGAGTAAGGTGCCCGCAATGATGCGGACCATGTGGTAGAGGAAGCCGGAGCCGGTGACGCGGATGACAATGAGGGAGCCGGGGGAAGGCAGGTGAGTTCCGGCTTCCGCAGCCGTGACGGAGCATTCGTATATCGTGCGTTTCCTGGTGGGGGAAAGGCTGTGGACGCTGCAAAACGAGGTGAAGTCATGCGTGCCGGTAAGGAACTGTGCGGCCTCGTGCATGGCCGGTACATCCAGTGCGCTGCGGTAATGATATGTCGTGCGGCGCAGCATCGGTTCCGGGCGCGGCGTATTCAGAATGCGGTATTCGTAGGTCTTGGACCAGCCGGTTTTGCGCGGATGAAAGTCCGGGGAAACCTCTTCGGACGTGATGACGCGCAGATCCTCCGGCAGGTATTGATCCAGCGCCACAGCGAAGCGTTCGGGCGGGATGGTTGACGCCGTATCAAAGCAGGCGAGATTGCCCAGGGCGTGTACGCCCGTGTCCGTGCGGGAAGCGCCGGTGATTTCCGGTTGTTCTCCCGTCGCTTCCGCGAGCGCGCGCGCAAGCTCTCCCTCCACCGTCCGCACACCTTCCTGATATGCGAAGCCGTGAAAGTCCGTCCCGTCGTATGCGACTGTCAATAAGATCCGTCTGTGCATGTTCGATCTTCAACGTTCTGTTTTGTGAAATCATCAAAGAAGGGCAGGGAGAATTCCAATATGCCGTTTCCCGGACTGTGAAGGATTCCAGCCTTCACAAATCTGTCCCGATTCTACGCTGAATTTTCCCTGTTGTCAATCTGAACGTTTTCGCCGGGATGATATGGAACAAATTCAAGAATATCCGCGATAGAACAACCCAAAACGGTACACATGCGTGCAAGGACAGCTTTGTCAAGCAGGGAAACTTCATTATTGAGATAACGATTCAGTTGTGTTCGTTGCATTTCTGCCCGCTGGGAAAACTTGTTCTTGCTTAGCCCGGATTTTTTTAGCTGGTCATCCAGTTTGATCCGAATGGTTCCGTAGGTCACGATGTTACCTCCCTGTTATTTATAAAATAACTATAAGAGGGGGATGGATAAAAAATAAGATATAAAAAGTCTTGTGTAAAATGCTGCACATAGGTATAATATGCATATCTTCATACAATTGACAATTTTTCTAAATCATACGGAGGATAACAAAGTGCAATTGTTTTCCAGTAATAATCCAAAGGAGAAGCAGCATAGTGGAGTTTTGGGTGCATTTGCCGTAGATGTCATTAAATGGGAGCCGGAGACATCAAACGAAGCTTCAATCATCGTGCATAAGTTTGAATATGAGGATTTTCCTAATGGTTCCTATCTGATTGTGGCGCCTTCACAGATGGCCGTTTTTACCAATAATCTGACAGCTGGCAATTCGCTTGATGCAGACGGAAGCGGCCAATCCCAGGTTTCTGTTTTTACCGGTCCATGCAAGATAAAACTCGAAACAGGAGACAGTCGTTTTTCGCCGTTTCGGAATATTTCCCATGCATTGACAGGCGGGGAGTCTGCATTTCACAGTACGGTGTATTTTGTCAACACAACATACATGAATGAACTGAGCTGGGGGACACAGGATCCGATTGTGGTGCAGGATCCTGAGGAAGAAATCAATGTACATGTGCGTGCGCACGGCATGTACGGTGTTCACATAGAAAAAACCGATACGTCTGTTGCGGCTGTCCAGGCAAGAAAGTTTCTGCTAAAAGTGGTTGGTACACGTGCAGATTACACGGAAAAAGAACTCAGAGATTTTATGCGTGCCCGTATTTTAGAGTATGTACCGAATTTGCTTGCAAATCGAATGATTGAGGATAAGATCGGGGTACTAAAGGCAAACGCACATCTGTCAGAGTTTTCTGAGATTATTTTTGAAAAACTCGCAGAGCATTTTTATGAGTTTGGTCTTACGCTGGATAATTTTTCGTTTCATAACATCAATGTGCCCGAGGAAGACCTTGCTGTTATCAGTGAGGCGAAGAACAAGAGAAGACGCGCACAACTTGAGGCAGAGGGAAACGCTGCCGCGATGGATATTGAGTCTGCGGCAAGAGCAAGAATGCGTGAACGTGAGGGGTATACATACCAGCAAGAGCAATCCTTTGGTGTCATGCAGGCGGCAGCCGAGAATGAAGGCACCTCATCCGCTTTCATGGGAGCCGGAATGGGGCTCGGTATGGGATTTGGAGTTGGCGGTGCGATGGGAGCAGGGATGCAATCAATCGCACAGCAAACCATAGGGTCACAGACAATGCAGCCGGCTTCAAGCACAAACAGCAATACGTTACAGGTCGCCTGTCCGGGGTGTGGAAAAATGAATCCACCGGATGCAAAATTCTGTCTGAATTGCGGGGAAAAGTTTTCCGCAGGCGGAAATGTATGCCCGGATTGCGGAAAAGAGGTACCAAAGGATGCAAAGTTTTGCCTGAATTGTGGCAGAAAGCTGTCCCGTGTTTGTTCGAATTGCGGTAGAGAGTTGGAAAGCGATGCAAAGTTTTGTCCGGAATGCGGAGGGCAGGTATGAACAATAAGACGTCTCGAATGGCTGTTGTTAGCGAACTATCGGTATTTGTTGTATGGCTCGTGTTTGTTGTGACGATGTCCAAGGGGATATACAGTACGGGGCGGTTCTTTACGACAATCATATGCGGGTTGCTTTCTTTCGGAGTGGCAATAGCGTCAGTGTTTTTTGTTTCCGGCAGGAGACGGCGCAATCTGACAGAGGTTCGCGCACTGCCAGTGCTGTTTTCGGCGGTGTATTTATTGATTGCACTGATCGTAAACGCTGTGTTTCTGTTGAATATGGGGGACAGCCAAATCCGCATGCAGATTATTATCAATACGGTACTGCTTGCGTTCTTTGCTGTCATTTTCATTGGCAGCGGAGAGTATCTCCGGCATGTTGAGGTTCAAACGGAAAAGGTAATAGAGAAAACCGGACAACTAAGTGATATTTCAATGCGGCTCGGGAGTATTATTTCTCTTTCAAAAGATGAAGAGATTAAACGAAGGGTGCTTTCGCTGAAAGAGAAGGTGGATTACAGTGGAAATATCACGCAATCCAAAACTGCAGACTTACAGAATGAATTCGGGGCACTCCTGATGAGAATCGAGGAAACGGTACAGGTAAGTGGCAGTTCGGAAAAAGTGAGTGCTTTAATTGATGAGGCAGAACGGATTTGGTCTGCAAGAAATGCGGTTGCTGCGGTCATGCACTGAGGAAGCGGAATGGATGCGGGCGGTCTGGTATGCAACGGTTGTGGAAGCAGTAATGTTTTCTTTGATGCGGAAAGCAGAAAGCTTATCTGTAATCAATGCGGAAAAGAAGAATACTATTCCCGTGCCACGCTGAATAAAAATGGGAAAGTTGCGTTTGCAAGAGATTACGCAGTGTCATTTTTCCTGAAGGGAGATTATAGCAGCGCGCGTCATTATGCACTTGATGTGTTGAATGTGTTTAAGGATAATGCACCCGCCCTGTTTATTATTGCTTATTCAGATGAGTTTTCACAGCATCGCAGTGGAGCGGTAAGAGATTTTTTTAGTGAGATTATTCCAATCGCACTCGAGTATGATGAGGTTCGCGATCTGCAAAAGCTGTTTCTTGCGGGTGCATACAATTTATCGGATTATGAAAAGGACATATTAGTTCTTGTTTCCAAGAATATGCAGTCGCCGGAGGAGGCGGAGGAGTTATGTGCGTTTCTTGATAAACTATGTCCATATCTTATAAGGCGACGCACATCAATGGATTTTCTAAACGAAGAGATGGCAGATATTTATGCACAACTTGCAGAACACTGCGGAGTTCCGAAGACCTGTTATACATTGATCAAAGCGATTCGGGAGAATGCCGATTCACCTTATGCCACAAATGGTTTTTTTCTGAAATCCAAGACACAGTTCTTTTATCAAAATTTTGTAATACCGGTGGGGGGGATAATTGAACGTATGAGTTCTCCGGCGTATAAGGATAAAATACGAGAGGCATACAACAGTCAGAAATCGCAGTTTCAAGCAGATGCAAACAATTAAACAGGAGGTGGGTCATGTCAGGAACGATTTCAACGGGTATCATCAGCAGTAAGGTTGATTCGTTAAGGAACGATGTTCACAGACTGGAATCAAAGACGGATGCGGTAATGGAGCAGATGAATGGAGTAAATCAGTCTGTCACCCACCTGTCTGCAGAGTTGACCAGTTTAAACCAGCGTTTCCAGCAGATGATACAGGACAGAGCACGGGCGGAGGCTTTGCAACAGGCGTCCACAGAGTTGATACGCGTTCGCCAGGAGATAGAAAAGAACTTTGGCAACTATAATGTTGCGCGAGAAACGATGCTGGGTATTTTACAGGCGACGGATCTGGCATTGGTGAAGCAGACAACGATCTCCAGAGTAACAGAGGAACTGATGATTTCGACGCCAAACTACTGGTTAGCACCTTGCCTTGTGGCGATTGCTGCATGGATTGCCGATGACAGAGATCTTGCAAATCGGGCTATCACGGAGGCGGTCAGGCGGAATGAAGAACGAACGGCACTGACAATGGCGCTGATTTGCCGCAGAAACGGACGAACGCAGGCCTGCTATGAATGGCTGTCATTATATTTCTCGAAGTTAAACGCCGGAAACTTCACGGAAGGCGGATATACTTTTGTAGACGCTTACATCAATGGTGTTTTTGGCCCGGACGAGAAGCACATGTGTGACGATTATATTAATGACTGGCTGAATCAGATTCGTGGTAATGACAGTGAATTTGAAAAAACGCAGGAAAGGGTTTGGCGCGAATACTTTACAAGATTTCAGATCCCGACCGGAGAGAGGTATCCCACACTCAGTTCCAATTCCAGAGAATTCCCGTCGATTGATGCATATGCAGGAAGGATATTATCGGCAAACGCAATCGGGCAATACTTTAAGGAAATCAACGAAGCATATGTTGATATGGATGCACTGAAAACCACAATAGATGAACACCTTGTGAGTATTATCAGTCATTATGCACCGGAGGAGATCCGTCTTCATGATGAAGAACAATGCTACCTTCGGGTGAAGGAAACAAACGGAATGATGGATTACGCAACTGCACGTGCTGAATTGATGAAGAAAAAAATGGAACAACAAAACAAAAAGATCAGCCTGGTGGAGCAGATGACCGGTGCAGTAATCAGGGCTGAGGAGAAGGCACCATCGAAGAAAAAAACGGCAATCTCCTTTCTGCATAATTATATCAATAAGGGGTACAATACTTACATTACAGAAAACAGAGAATCGTTTCCGAAGGCGATTACAATTAGTGTGAACGACTGGACAGGGCAGACGACGGACGGAGAAGATGAGGCGTCGCTTCAGACACAGCACAGCAATTTTTTGGCACAGAGGAAGAATGCCGAGATGACAGAGATTCAGAAGAAAAGAACAACCCAGACAGCGTTTCTGATCGGCGCCGGCGTTTGTGCGGTACTTGGGATTATTCTTGCAATCGCGGCGAATGTTGTGGTCGGTGTGATATGCTTTTTTGGGGCGATTGGCTGTGTGGGCGCCTTTTTAAGTCAAAAGAAGAAGCTGGATGCCCGGGTGCAGGAAACAGAGGCACGGTATCAACAGATGTACGCATATGGATACAATACGATACAAAACTGCGTGGCCGAGTGGAAGCAGGTAAGAGGAACCGTTACTGCCTTTCATGCCGCACAATCGGAGAGAATTACGGCTTAACAACAGGAGGAGATGAAGATGGACGAAAACAACACGATGGGCGAACTCGACGAGTTATTTGGTGATGACGAACTGGAGATGCAGCAAAACGAGCGAATTGTACTGACACAGAACCTTCAGGGATTCGCAAGTTGTTTTCCCAATTGGGATTTGCATCCGCCGGTCAAATGAAAAAAACGATGCCTGTTTCCGGAACAGATGCCAGGTGTATCTGTTCCGGTTTTTTTACGATTTAATCCTGTTCCCGAATATACTCCACCAACAGGGGAATCGTGCAACGCCGTAGCCACACCTCCTGCAAAAAAACTGTTATATCTATTCGTATCTATTCTGTCTATTTCCGGACAGGAAGTCAATATCTGCGTTCCGCATGTCACTGCATAAGTCATGTTGCCACGGATGGCGGAACAGGACGGGCCTGTGGTATACTGTTAAAGAACGGAGGACAAACACATGACAACACAGGAACTTGCTGCAAGAATTGATCACACCATGCTGAAACCGGAGGCTTCGCGGGAAACGGTCAGACGTTACTGCGCGGAGGCAAAGGAACAGGGCTTTGCTTCCGTCTGCGTCAACACCTGCCACGCGAAGCTTGTGGCGGAGGAATTAAAAGGGAGCGATGTCAAGACCTGCGTCGTCGTCGGCTTTCCTCTGGGCGCGATGAGCACACAGGCGAAGGCCTTTGAGGCCGCGCAGGCGGTGAAGGACGGCGCGGTGGAAGTCGATATGGTGCTGAACATCGGCGCAGTGAAGGACGGTGATGACGCCTTTGTGACGGAGGACATCCGCGCGGTGGTGGCGGCGTCGCAAAAAGAAAACGCGGACGCCATCGTCAAGGTCATCATCGAAACCTGCCTGCTGACGGAGGAGGAAAAGGAACGTGCCTGCAGGGACGCGGAAGCGGCGGGCGCGCAGTTTGTCAAAACATCCACCGGCTTTTCGACCGGCGGTGCCACCGTCGAAGACATCGCGCTGATGAAAAAGACCGTCGGCGACCGCCTTCAGGTCAAGGCCTCCGGCGGCATCCGCACGAAGGCGGACGCGGAAGCGCTGATCGCCGCGGGTGCGGACCGGATCGGCGCGGGCAACGGCATGCTGCTGCTGGAGTAAGAAACGTCCGGCATGCTCCGATACATCATCCGAAAAAGAGAAGAGGAAGAGATCGCGGTCGTGAGCGGCGCGGATGCGCTGCCTGCCGCGCTCACGCTGCCGGCCGTGTATGACGGACGCCCCGTGCGCGTGATCGGCGCAAAGGCCTTTGCCGGACGGCAGGAGCTGAAGGAAATCCGCCTGCCGGACAGCGTGGACACGCTGGAGGGCTTTGCCTTTCATAACTGCAAATCCCTGCAAAGCATCACGCTGCATGACAGCGTGACAGACTATCACGACGGCGTCATCCGCGCGGCGACTGCGCTGCGCCGGATTCATGTCACGGTACACAGGGACAACTATCTGCCGGTCAGCCGGATGCTTTCGGATTCCGACGCCACGCTGACCTTTGACCTTGCGCTTCCGGACGGAGAGGCGCGTCTGACCTTTCCGGGCTTTCTCTATGACTTCACGGAAAACACGATGGCGCGGGTGATTCAGTTCAACATCACGGGCAGCGGCATGGCCTTCCGGGAATGCGTCAGCAAAAACGGCATGGACTACGAGGCCTATGACAGATTGTTTGAACGTGCATTATTAGACGGAATTTCGATAATTTCCGACGTGGCCTTCGGCAGACTGATGTGTCCCTACCGGCTGTCGGAACGCGCAAAGGACAGCTACGAGACCTACCTGCGCAGGCACGGCGGCAAGATTCTGGGAGAACTGATCGCCGGGGAGGATACGGAGAAAATCCGCTTCTATGCCGCGCGTGACCTGATTACAAAAGAGGCGCTGGGCAGTGCGCTGGAGACCGCCGCAAAGCAGAACCGCACGGAGATCACGGCGCTTTTGATGGCACGGGAGGGCGCGCTGCATTCCGGACGGCAAAACAAGGCGATGACATTGTAGTGGAAAAACGAGGGCAGGCCCGAAAACTGGATATTCTCGGAAAGCGCATCTTAAACGCGTCGCGCACGGAGCTCATTCTGGCCATGCGTTTTCTTGCCGCGCCCCTGGACGCGCTGTCGTATGTGATGGACCTGACGACAACATCCGTCGGCACGGACGCGGTGTACATCCGCTTTCATCCGAACTTCCTCTTTCAGCTGTACACGGAAGAACCGGCGCGTCTGAACCGCACCTATCTGCACATGCTGCTGCACTGTCTCTTCGGGCACATGTTTGCTTCGGAGCGTTTCGCGGAGGAAGAGCTGTGGAATCTTGCCGCGGACATCGCGACGGAGGCCGTGATCGACAGCATGGAAACGGACGGCATCCGCCGTGTCACGAGCGATTACCGCGAGAGCGTTTACGAAACGCTGCGCCAAGAGATTTCCGTGCTTACGGCGGAAAAGATCTATCATCACTTCCTCTCGCAGACGGAGCGGGATTATGACGAAGAGGAACACATGGCGCGGGAGTTTCACGCGGACGACCACGGCTTCTGGAAGCGGCCGCGCGAGGAGAAGGACGACAGGGAAGAAGACCGGCAGCAGGAAACGCCGCCGCTGCCGCTTTTGAACGCCGCGCAGCTGCGGCTTGTGGAAGAGCAGTGGAAGAAGGACGCGGCGCGTGTGCAGTCGGAGCTGGATCTGCTCTCGAAGGAAGCGTCGAAGGAAACCGGCGCGCTCTACTGGACACTGTCCTTGCAAACGCAGAAGCACACGGATTTCCGGGCGTATCTGCGTCGCTTTGCGGTCGTGCGCGAGGAAGCGCGTCCGGATCCCGACAGCTTCGACATGGGGCTGTACTACTACGGCCTGGAACACTACGGCAACCTGCCCCTCATCGAGGAACTGGAGATTCGCGAGGCGAAAAAGATCGACGCGCTGGTCATCGCGATCGACACCTCCGCGTCCACCGCGGGCGCGCAGGTGAAGCGCTTTCTGACCGAGGCGGCGGGGATCCTGCGGCAGCAGGAGAGCTTTTTTCACCGCGTGGACGTGCGCATCATCGAATGCGACGACCGCGTGCAGCGGGAGCTGCGCTTCACGGACGTACAGGAAATCGAGCGCTACGCGGAGGCCTTTACGGTACAGGGCGGCTACGGCACGGACTTCCGTCCCGTCTTCGCGCACATCGCGGACGAGCGCGCCCGGGGCGGGCTCAAAAACCTCCGCGCCCTGCTCTACTTCACGGACGGCTACGGCGTTTACCCCGACACCGCCCCGCCCTACGAGACGGCGTTCCTCTTCGTCCGCGACGCCGATCACAGTACGCGGGACGTTCCGTCGTGGGCTTTGAAGGTGTACATGTAAGAAAGGAAAAACACCATGAACATCGCAGATGTAAAGCAGCACATTATTCACAGTGTACGCGCATACTTGCAGCGTGATGCCGAGGGGAACCCCGTGATTCCCGTGGAGAAGCAGCGCCCCATCCTGCTGATGGGACCGCCCGGCATCGGCAAGACGGCCATCATGGAGCAGATCGCGCAGGAGCTGGGGATCAATCTCGTGTCCTATACGATCACGCATCATACGAGGCAGAGCGCTATCGGATTACCGTTTATTGTTAAACGGAATTACGGTGGCAAGGAGTATTCCGTCACGGAGTATACGATGAGCGAGATCATCGCGTCGCTGTATGACCGGATTGAGTTGACGGGCGTGAAGGAAGGGATTCTGTTCTTGGACGAGATCAACTGCGTGTCGGAAACGCTCTCGCCCACGATGCTGCAGTTTCTGCAGTATAAGACCTTCGGGACGCATCGCGTGCCGGAGGGATTTTTGATCGTGGCGGCGGGCAATCCGCCGGAGTACAACGCTTCCGTGCGCGATTTTGATATCGTGACGCTGGACCGCGTGCGCGTGATGGACGTGGACGCGTCGTATGAGGCCTGGAAGAGCTACGCGCTGTCCGCCGGCATGCATGCCGCGGTGCTGGCCTATCTGGAAATCCGCAAGGAGCATTTCTATGACCTGCGGGTGGAGCCGGAGGGCAAACGCTTTGTCACGGCGAGGGGCTGGGAGGACCTGTCCCGTGTCCTGCAGACCCATGAGGCGCTGTCGCTGCCGGTGGGGAAGGATCTCGTGCGGCAGTTTCTGCAGTCGGATGAGATCGCGGAGGCCTTCGCGACCTACTATGAGCTGTGGCTGAAGTACAGGGACATTTACCGGGTGCAGGAGATTCTTGCGGGCAAGGCCCCGGAGGAAGCGCAGAAGGAAGCGCTGCGCAAGGCACCCTTCGATGAAAAGCTCTCGCTCATCACCATGCTGACGGAACGCCTGACGCAGTCTTTTGGCACGTTCTGCCGATCGCTCTTCGTGCAGGAGCAGCTGCGGGAAGTGCTGCTCACCCTGCGCGAAATGGCGGACGAGGGAGAGGAAGATCTGACGGAGGCCGTGCAGAGCATCGCGGAGAGCATGCGCGAAAATCTCCGGCGCAAGGAGCGCGCGGGCTTCTTAAGCCGGGAGGACGCGGCAACGGCAAGGGAGGTTGCAAAGGCGCTGTCGGAGGCCGCGCCTGTGGCGGGCAGGGGCAGCGGAGCGGAAGCCTTCGCGCCGCTGAAGGACTGGTTTGCCGCAAGGGAGGAGCAGCGGCTGGAACAGGCACAGGAAACGGACGCGCAGCTGACACAGGCCTTTGCCTTTCTGTCGGGCGTCTTCGGCGAGGGCCAGGAAATCGTGCTCTTTTTGCAGCAGCTGTCCGCCGGGGACAAAAGCCTGAAATTCCTGCATGAATACGGCAACGAGGCCTATTTCCGCTACAACCGCCTGCTCTTGCTTGACGAGAGCAGAAGCAGATTGCAGGAGGAGATTCGGGCGCTCTCGCTGGACGGCTGAAAACCCCTCATTCGGGCGGTTGACAAATCGGGATAAACAGGTAATATTGTATGAGCAATATTGTTACCCCGAGAGGCTGTATGATTCAGGATATAAAAAAGAAAAAACTGTGGATTCCGCTGCTGCTGACCGTCGTTGCGGCCGTGCTTTTACGTCTGTTGCCGGCGCGCGCCCTGGCGGTGCACGGCAGCTATTATCTGCTGCTGTTTCTGTTTTTCGTGTTTTTGTTTGACCCCCGTCTGTCCGTGCCCCGGTATTTCCGCGAATGGAAACGCCTGCGGGAATTCTGGCTGCCGGTGCTTCTGACGCTGGCCGGACTGACGGCCATCTACTTCCTGCGGGAGTTTTTGCTGAAGCTGCCGGAGCACTATATCGGCGACGGGCTGATTCCGCACTACATCAACCAGCCGCTGGATTACTGGGTTTACGGGGTCACCTTCGGATTTCTGATGCCGGTGGCCGGCGGATTGTTTTTCCGGAACACCTACATCATTCACAAAGAAAACAAGCAGATCACCTACATGTACGTGTTACTGTTCGCGCTGATGGAATGCCTGCTCTACGTGGAACAGCCCATCGGGATTGTCTCCGCGCTGCTGCCCTTCATTCCGCTGATCATCAGCCTGCTGTTGACGCGCAACCCGCGCATCCCGATCACCGCGCACATACTCTTCAACGCGTACGACAAGCTCTTTCTCGTTCTTTACTCCATCGTCCGTGCGGCCGCCGAAGCGGAGACGTATTAAGCTTTCATTTTGTGTAAGTATTATAGAGATTCACATGATCCGTCACGGTGCGCATCTGGCCATGGCTGTAAGCCGTGACGCAGATATAATGCTTCCCGGAATTGGAAATGAAATACGAGGCCGCGCAGTTCAGCGCTTCGTCCGTATATCCCGTTTTGGCACAGACGATGCGGCCGGGCAGACGCTTGGAAGCGGTACGATCCAGGAACATGTTGAACATGAAAATGCCGTCCGGATGCTGCGGTGTGGCCGTGGCGGTGTATTGTGTGGCGGCGAGAACGTTGCGCACATGCGCGTTTTCGACGGCCGCCTTCAGAATCATGGCCATGTCCGTCACGGTGCAGTGCATGGCGTCGTCATGCATGCCGGTGACGTTTGTGAAGTTCGCGTGCTCCGAAAGACGCATGGAATCCATGCGCTCATTCATCAGCGAAACAAGAATCTCTTCGTTCCCGACGGCGTAGCGGGCCAGCGCAATGGCGGCATCCGCGCCGGAGGGGAGAATCGTGCCGTGTTCCATATCGGACAGCAGCACCGTCTCGCCGGCTTCCCAGCAGACGGAGGAAAGACTGTGACGCCAGGTGGTGTCCACGATATCCTGTGTAATCGTGAAGTTGCCGGAGCGGTCTTCGATCTGCTCCGAGGCGACGAGCAGGGTCAGAATCTTGGCCATGGAAGCGGGATAGACCGGACGGTCCGCGCCGCGTTCCGCCACAATGACGCCCTCGTCCAGATCAATGAGGACGGCGTAGGCGCTCTCCAGAAAGACCTCGTCCCAATCCTCTCCGTACACGGTTTCCTGTGTGTTGTCGCTGCCCTGCGTGCGCGTGGCGGAGAGGTACGCGACCCCCGTGCCCTCCGGGGCGGGGATGGATACCGTGCTCTCCGTGACGCGGGGCTCATAGCCCGCGAAGAAAGCGGCGGCGTCCGCGGAACGTTCCGTCACGGCAACGGCCTTGTAGCCGGAAATGCCGTCGTAATAACGATAGGCGTCCATGGCCCGGTCAAAGGCTTCCGTGCGCGCGCAAAGCGGAAGCGCGTCCGTCAGCGTTTCCGGCGTTTCATCGGAAACCGTTTCCGGAACGAGTTCCATGGCGCGGTGTACGGCTGCGGCGGAAAGGGAAAGATCCTGTGCGGGAGCGGGGGTGACATAAGACGTCAGTGCGGTCCAGGCACGAAGCCCGATCAGCAGAAGAAGCGAGCAGACCACCGCCGACACAACGGCCGCCTTCCGCAGGAACAGTTGCCGTTCCCTTCTCGCGTAAAGAGCGGCCCGTCTTGTCGAACGGACATCCTTTTGTATTTTTCCCCCCGATGGAACTTTTTTCATACATTAGAATACTACCACAAAATCTATCGTTTGAAAAGAGTTTTTTTACAATATATAGTATTTTTTTTGACGTTTTTCGATTTTCCGTGCGGAACGGGCGGGAACGTGATATGATAAAAGATTGAGAGACAACAGGAGGAAAACCCATGCATTATTCCGAAGATCCGAACAGACAATATCACATTCAGGTCGCGAAGGGCGAGGTGGGCAGGTACGTCATTCTGCCCGGTGACCCGAAGCGCTGCGCAAAGATCGCCGCGTATTTTGACGACGCGAAGCTGATCGCGGACAGCCGGGAGTACATGACCTACACCGGCACGCTGGAGGGCGAAACGGTCTCCGTCACCTCGACGGGCATCGGCGGTCCTTCCGCGTCCATCGCGATGGAAGAGCTGGTGAAATGCGGCGCGGATACCTTCATCCGCGTGGGCACCTGCGGCGGACTGCAGCTGGACGTGGAAAGCGGGGACGTCGTCATCGCCAATGCCGCCATCCGCATGGAGGGCACGAGCAAGGAATACGCGCCGATTGAGTACCCTGCCGTGGCGAACACGGAAGTGTTGTTTTCGCTGATCGAAGCGGCGAAGCAGTCGGGCCTGCGCTATCACGTGGGCGTGTCCCAGTGCAAGGACGCCTTCTACGGCCAGCACAATCCCGAACTGATGCCGGTTTCGTACGAGCTGCAGAACAAGTGGGAAGCCTGGCTGCGCATGGGCGCGCTCGCGAGCGAAATGGAAAGCGCCGCGCTCTTTACCGTCGCACAGTTTTTGCGCGTCAGATGCGGTGCGCTCTTTCTTGTCGTGGCCAATCAGGAACGCGAAAAACGCGGCATGGACAACCCCGTCGTGCATGACACGGATCCGCCGATCCGCATCGCCGTGGATGCCATCCGCAGGATGATCAAAGCCGAAAAACAGGAGAAAACAGCATGAGCAAATTCAACAGAATCTTCGTCGTCGTTTGTGATTCCATGGGCATGGGCGACGGTCCGGACGCGGCCAATTTCAAGGGGGATCTGGGGGCGGACACGCTCGGCCACATCGCGGAGACGGTGGAACACTTTCACATCCCGAACCTGGAAAAGCTGGGGCTCGGCAACTTAAAGCCCATGGACAAGGTGGCAAAGACGGAGCAGCCGCTCGCGTATTATTGTCCGCTCGTCGAAAAGAGCGCCGGCAAGGATACGATGACCGGACACTGGGAATTTATGGGACTGGAAACGGTGAAGCCCTTTATCACCTTTACGGACACGGGCTTTCCGAAGGAGCTGATCGAGGAGCTGGAAAAGCGCTGCGGCAAAAAGGTCATCGGTAACAAGGCGGCCAGCGGTACGGAGATCCTCGAAGAGCTGGCGGAGGAAGAGATCAACGAGGGCAAGATGATCGTCTACACCTCCGCGGATTCCGTGCTGCAGATCTGCGGCAACGAGGAAACCTTTGATCTGCAGAACCTCTACCGCTGCTGTGAAATCGCCAGAGAGCTGACGATGAAGGACGAGTGGAAGGTCGGCCGCGTCATCGCAAGACCTTATGTCGGCAAGAAAAAGGGTGAGTTCAAGCGCACGGCCAACCGCCATGACTACGCGGTGAAGCCCTTCGGCAAAACGGCCATGGACGCGTTGAAGGACGCGGGCCTGGACGTGCTGGCCGTCGGCAAGATCGTGGACATCTTTGACGGCGAGGGCATCACCTGGTCGGAGCATTCCAAGTCCTCCGTGCACGGCATGGAGCAGACGATTGACATCTGCAAGCGCGATGACTGGAGAGGCTTTTGCTTCACGAACCTCGTGGACTTCGACGCGCTCTGGGGACATCGCAGAAACCCGCAGGGATACGGCGAAGAGATCGAGCGCTTCGATGAAAAGCTCGGCGAAATGCTGCCGCTGATGCGCGAGGACGATCTGCTCATCATCACGGCGGACCACGGCAATGACCCGACGAACACCGCGCACACGGATCACACGCGCGAGAAGGTGCCCTTCCTGGCGTACTCGCCTTCGTTTACGGGCATCCGGGACGCGGCCTCTGCCGCTTTGCCGGAGCAGGAAAACTTCGCCTGCATCGGCGCGACGATCTGCGACAACTTTGGCGTACCGATGCCGGAGGGCACCATAGGGACTTCGGTGCTGGAACTGCTGATTTGACAAAGCAGGAACATTGTGATAATGTAATCTGACGCAAGTAAAGCGGAACCGCTTTCACCCCCGAGCCGCCGTCAGGTGCGCGAAGGGCGTTCGGAACAAAACACACGCGACGGGCGAAACACGCCCGCGTGTGAAAACGACGGACGAAAGGTGAGGCGGCTGCGAAAAGGCAACCGCCTCATTTATTCTGAAAACCGGGAGGGAAGAGCCATAGCACAAAAAGACACATTCTTTATCAACGAACAGATCCGCGACAAAGAGGTCCGCGTGATCGGCACGGACGGAGAGCAGCTCGGCGTCATGCCCATTGCCGAAGCGCTCGCCAAAGCGGAGGAAGCGGAGGTGGATCTGGTGAAGATCGCACCCCAGGCCAATCCGCCCGTCTGCAGGCTTGTGGATTACGGCAAGTTCCGCTATGAACAGCTCCGCAAGCAGAAGGAGGCGCGCAGAAAACAGCGCACCGTGGAGATCAAGGAGATCCGGATGTCACCGAACATTGACACCAATGATCTCAACACCAAGATCACAGCCGCCAGGAAGTTCCTCGAAAAGGGGAACCGCGTCAAGGTCACCATCCGCTTCCGCGGCAGGGAAATGGCACACATGAACAACAGCATTCACATCCTCACGGATTTCGCGAAGGAACTGGAGGAGCTGGCTGTCATTGACCGTGCCCCCAAGCAGGAGGGCCGCACCCTGACCATGATTCTGACGGAAAAAGCAGGGAAATAGGAGGAAGAGAGCATGCAACAGAAGATGAAAACGAAAAAGTCCGCCGCCAAACGCTTCAAGGTGACGGGCACGGGCAAACTGATGAGGAATAAGGCGTACAAACGTCATATTCTGGCCAAGAAGACAACGAAGCGCAAACGCAATCTCCGCAAGGCGACGGTCACGGATGAGACCAACGCGAAGGTGATGAAGAGAATTTTACCGTACATCTGACGAAGGGAAGGGAGAATATCATGGCCAGAATCAAAGGCGCCATCGGCGCAAAGAAAAAGCATAAGAGAGTACTGAAACTCGCGAAGGGTTACCGCGGTGCGCGTTCCAAGCAGTACCGCATCGCAAAGCAGTCCGTGATGCGCGCGCTGAACACCGCGTACGCCGGACGCAAGCAGCGCAAGCGTGACATGCGTTCGCTGTGGATCACCCGCATCAACGCGGCGGCCCGCATGAGCGGCTTAAGTTACAGCAACATGATGCACGGACTGAAGCTCGCGGGCGTGGAGATCAACCGCAAGATGCTCGCGGATCTCGCGGTCACGGATCCGGACGGCTTCAAGGAACTCGCAGATCTTGCCAAAGCGAAAATCGCGTGAGGACATTATGGCTGTTTTAGAAGGACTGGAACCGAAAAACGTATGGACGTTTTTTGAGGAGCTGTGCGGGATTCCGCACGGCTCCGGCAATTTACGGGCAATCAGTGATCACCTCGTGGCCTTCGCGAAGGAGCGGGGTCTGGAGGTGATCCAGGATGAGGCGCTGAACGTCATCATCAAAAAGCCGGCCTCCGCGGGCTATGAGGGAAAGCCGCCGGTCATCCTCCAGGGACACATGGACATGGTGGCGGTGTGCACGCCGGAAAGCGGCATTGACATGAAGGTGACACCGCTGCAGATTTACACGGAGGGCGACCGCGTCCGCGCGAAGGACACGTCGCTCGGCGGGGACGACGGTGTTGCCGTGGCCATGTGCATGGCGGTTCTGGACAGTGATGATCTGGCACACCCGCCGCTGGAGGTCGTCATCACAACGGAAGAAGAGACCGGCATGGACGGTGCCCGCGCACTGGATGCCTCGCATCTTTCCGGCAAGCGTCTGATCAATCTGGACTCGGAGGACGAGGGCGTGTTTATGGTCGGCTGTGCCGGCGGTGCGCGCTTTCACGCGCGTTACATGTACGAAAAGGTGAAGCGCAGCGGCATGAAGCTGCAGCTTACCGTGGGCGGATTAAAGGGCGGTCACTCCGGCGTCATGATCCATGAGGAACGCGGCAACGCCAATGTGCTGCTGGCGCGGATTCTCTATACGCTCTACCGGAAGATGGGACAGGATTTTTCGCTCTGTTCCGTCGACGGCGGCGTGGCGGACAACGCGATTCCCGCCAACGCCTCAGCCGTGATCGTGCTGCCTTCGGACAATCCGCTGCCGGAATTTGAGGCGGCGCTGAAAAGCGTCGAAGAGGAAATCGCGGCAGAGCTGAAGACAAGGGATCCGGGCTTTGCGGTGACGCTGACGGACTTAGGACGCGGCACCTTCGAAAGCTTTGACGAATCCTCCATGAAGCACGCGATCAAACTCATCCTGTCGCTGCCGAACGGCGTGCAGGCCATGAGTCCGGACGTGAAGGGGCTCGTGGAGACTTCGTTGAACCTGGGTACGCTGCAGACGGACGGCAGTTCGCAGACGCTTCAGCTGTCCTACGCGGTACGCTCCTCCGTGGAGAGCGCGAAGAATCATTTGAATGACAGACTGCGCATGATCGCGAAGTCCTTCGGCGCGGTGACGGCGGTGCAGGGCTCTTATCCGGGCTGGCAGTACGCGAAGGAATCGCCCCTGCGGGATCTTTGCGTGCGCGTCTTTGAAGACATGTACGGCAAGACGCCGGTCGTGGAAGCCATTCACGCCGGTGTGGAATGCGGTTTCTTCGCCGGCAAGATTCCGGGACTGGACTGCATTTCCTTAGGGCCTGACATGGAAGAAATTCACTCGACGGGAGAGGCACTCTCCATCAGCAGCACGAAGCGCGTGTACGAATACCTCTGCGAGCTGCTGAAGGCGATGTGATATAATTTGATTTGATATAGAGGGGAAACATTATGAGCAGCATCAAAGATATTTTATTCGGTGACGGCGCGGAAAAGGAAGCGGTGGAGACAAAGGCCGCCGAAGACGCGGCGGCTTCCGACGAAGTCACGACGGACATGCTGATCGTGGATATTATTTCGCAGCACCCGATTGCGGCGCAGTTTCTGATGGATGTGGGCATGGAGTGTCTGTTCTGCCCGGCCTCGCAGATGGAGACCTTGGAGCAGGCCTGCATGGTGCACGGCATCGACGCGGATGAAATCGCCGCGGCACTGAACGAAAAGCTGGCATCCTACAAGGAGTAACATGGACAACATCGCGGTACTGATCCCCTGCTACAATGAGGAAAAGACAATCGCAAAGGTGATCGCCGACACAAAGCAGCATCTGCCGGAGGCCACGGTCTATGTATATGACAACAACTCCACGGATGACACGGCGAAGATCGCGGAACGGGAAGGCGCGATTGTCCGCAGGGAACACAAACAGGGAAAAGGCAATGTGATCCGCAGAATGTTCCGGGAAGTGGATGCGGACTGCTATATTCTGATCGACGGAGACGATACGTATCCGCTGGAATCCGCGCGCGCCATGGCGGACGAGGTGCTCTGCAACGGCGCGGACATGGTGGTGGGGGACCGTCTGTCTTCCACCTATTTCACGCAGAACAAACGGCGCTTTCACAACTTCGGCAATTCCCTTGTGCGTTCCTCCATCAACCGCCTGTTCCAAAGCAATATCCGGGACATCATGACCGGCTACCGCGCCATGTCCTACGGCTTTGTCAAAACATTTCCCGTGCTGTCCCAGGGCTTTGAAATCGAAACGGAAATGACGATTCACGCGGTCTACAACAACCTGCAGATCGCCAACGTCATCGTGGAATACCGCGACCGGCCGGAGGGCTCCGAGTCCAAGCTCAACACACTCAGCGACGGACGCAAGGTGCTCGCCACGATTTTCCGTCTGTTCCGCGATTACAAACCGATGCGCTTCTTTACCGCGATTGCCGCCCTGCTCTTTTTGCTGGCGGTGATCTTCGTGGTGCCCGTGTTCATCGAATACTGGCAGACCGGAGAGGTCCGGCGGTTCCCGACGCTCATTGTCTGCGGCTTTACCTTCGTGGCGGCGCTGCAGTCCTTCTTTGCGGGCGTCATCTTATCCAGCATGGCCTTAAATCACCGGCGCACCTTTGAATACCGCATGAATACGCTGGAAGCCAGACGCGGCCGATCGCGCGCGGAGAATGACTCATGATTCTGAAGGGGCTTCTGCTTTTGTGGCAGCTCCTGATCTTGCCGCTGCTCTGCGGCGGTCTGTTTTTTCCGTTTTTGCCGGAAAAGAAAAAGACGCTGCCGGTACTTTTTGTCGCCGGTCTGCTCCAGCAGTTTGCGCTCTTTGAAGCGGTGGCGATTCCCTGTGTGCTGACGGAACGGATCGGAATTTTCAGCACCTGCAGCAACATCTTTGCGGTGTTGTTTCACCTCTGCGCCGCGGCGGGGGCGTATTGCTATGTCAGGGAAATCCGCGGCGGCTGGCAGCCGGAGCTGCCGAAAAAACCGGATGTGCTGACCGCGGCCTTCTGTGTGCTTTACGCAGGCCTTTTGCTGTTCCGGTTGTACATGGCATTCACCCGCGCCACCTTTGACGGCGATGATTCGTATTATGTCGCGCATGCCGTCAGTGCCGCGCAGGTCGGCTCCATGTACCGCGTCGACGCTTATACCGGCATCGTGGGCGTGATCGATATCCGCCACGCGCTGGCGGTGCTGCCGATGTGGGAAGCGCATACGGCGCGGCTGTCGATGCTGCATCCGACGGTGCTGGTGCATTCGCTGCTGCCGCTCTTTCTGATTCCTTTGACGGACCTGCTCTGGTATCTTTGCGGAAGCAGCCTGCTGCGGGAAAAGCGAAAGGCGCTGCCGCTCTTTCTTTCGCTGATGGCGCTGTTCCAGATGTTCGGCTCCGTGTCCATCTACACGACGGAACGCTTTGCGCTGACCAGGACCTGGCAGGGAAAATCCCTGATGGCGAACGCCGTGGTCCCCGTGATTTTGTGGCTGTTCTGCTGGCTCTTTGAAAGCGCCGCGGCGCAGGAAACGCGGGAAGGACGAAGGGGGCTTGCGCCCTATCTGCTGTTGGCGCTGGCCAATCTTTTTGCCGGTGTCTGCACCTCGATGGGAATTGTGCTGGCCGGCGGACTGACGATGCTGGCGAGCCTGTTTTACGCCCTGTACCGGCGGGCGCCGCGGCAGCTGCTGTATCTGGCCTGCACCGTGCTGGTGAACGCGGGCTATCTCATGGTTTATCTGGGGAAGGGCTGAGCGCATGGGAGACATCATCCGGGAAAACTGGTCCGTCCTGCTGTCTTACACGGGCACAAAGCTGCTCTTTGCGCTGTATGTCCCCGCCTTTGTTTTTCTGCTGCTGAAGGAAAAGGAGCGCTGGAAACGCTATCTCTTTGTTTACGCGCCGGGGCTGCTGCTCATGCTGTTTTTGTTTTCGCCGCTCCGGCGTCTCTATGACATGATCCTGAACGAGGCGGACACCTATTACCGTTTGTTGTGGCTCGTGCCCTTCGGTATGACGATTTCTTATGCGGCCGTGACGGCGGCGGAGCGCTACCGCGTGGCCCTGTTCGCGGTGACGGCGGCGGCCGTTGTGCTGGGCGGAAGCCTGGTGTACCGCGATGCCATCGTCTCCCGCGCGGAGAACCGCTTTCATCTTTCGCAGGTGATGATCGACGTGGCCAACACGGTGCTGACGCACAGGGACGCCGACGAGGACACGGCGATCGGCGTCTGTCTTCCGCCGGAGTTTGTGCAGCAGGTCCGGCAGTACGACGGCCGCTTTTATATGCCCTTCGGCAGGGCGGAGGTCCACTGGGGCTACACGGGGAACCTCGCCTATAACCTCTATACGGCGGAGGTCATTGACATGGAGGAGCTGGATGCCGAGCTGCGGCGCAGGAGCATTCCCTATCTGGTGATCAGCGACGCGAAGAGCGTGAGCCTTTCGCCCGCGCAGAAAGGATGGGAGGAAATTGCCGCGCTGCACGGCTATCGGGTCTGGTGCAGAAAAGCAGAATGACAGAGATGTCATATTTATTTGCATTTATTAGTAGAAAATGGTAAGATGCAAGTGTTTCAGGGAAAGGGTATCGGGGGAGTAAAGCTTCATGCAGCAATCCACACCGGAGGAGACGACACGTCTGCTCGATGAAGAAGAACTGGAATTTTTAAGCGACATCGCAACGGCGGAAGCGGAAGCGGCGCATGCCGAATCCGACGGGGCGGAGAAGAACCGCGCACAGGAGAATACGTCCCCGCGCGGCATCCGTCGTGTCATTACGCATGCTTCCGCGACGGAACGCGGCATCATGGCCGTCGTGCTGGCGCTGATCGTTCTGCTGATCTCCCTCGGCATTGTCATGGTGCGCGTGCATTCCGTGCAGTCCGCGGTGCAGGCCTTTGAGAGCATCGGCCAGGAGCTGCAGGGGGTCGGCGTGATCGGCGCGGACGGCCTGCAGACCGTGGAGCGGATTTCGAAGAAGGCCGCGGAGGACGCGGAACGGGAACGTCTGGATCTGCTGCGCCGTCAGGAAAAGGACGCGCTGGTGCCCGCGGAGGACGCGGTGGTGGTGACCATCGCCCTTCAGACCGTCGTCCGGGATTTGAAGATCAAGTTCCTGGACCGCGACGCCGGTACCGTGATTCGCGGCGTGCCCTTTGCCGCGACGGTGACGGACCCTGACGGCAAGAAGCAGATGGTGACGGACGAGGACGCGGACGGCATCATTCATCTGACGGGCCTTGCCCCCGGCAGCTATGACGTGGGCTGGGGCGTCATTGAGGATGAGGCTTTCCGGAATTATATCTTTGACGATATCGTGCGGCGCGCGACGGTTTTGGACCAGGCCGAATATAAGAAAGTGGATGTCAGCGACGAAGTCATCACGCCCGGGGAAATGCCCGCGGACAGTGTGGTGCGCGGCATGCAGGGCGCCGGCGTCGAGGGAAGACCGGCGGATACGGTGGAGTTTGTGGAATCCGCGAAGGTCATGGTTTCCGGCGGTGAGGAATACATTGAGATTCCGCGCTCCGAAATCAAGGATCCCGCCGCGCTGTCCCGCGCAAAGCCCGCGGTGACGCTGCAGCTTCTGCGCTACACGACGGGAGAGGACGATTCCTCCGGAACGGGCGCGACCGGAAACACAGAGGATTCTTCCGCGACGCAGACGGAGGACAGCGCGCAGGGCACGGACGATACGGGAGAGGAAAACAGCGGCACGGGAAGCAGTGCGGAGGAAGGTACCTCGCAGACGACGGAAGAGGACGAAGTGGTGCTTCCGCCCGAGGACACGGGAACGGAGCTGCAGCCGGAGAATGCCGAAACCGATACGGGGAACGGCGAAAGTACGGAACCGCTGCCGCCGGAAATCGCGCCGGATACGCCGCTGCAGACGCTGGACGGGCAGACCGTATATGTGCGGAACCTGAACGGTCTCTTTGTTCCCGCGACAGCCGCGGATTACGCGGACGACGGAACGGTCTTTTACCGCAAGGTCACGGCGGAGGACGGGGAATATCAGTACACCGGCTGGCAGACGATTCAGGGCAAGCTCTATTACTTTGACAAAAACCACAACGCGGTGACCGGGCAGCAGACAATCGGCGGCGTGAAATACGTCTTCCGCGAGGACGGCTCTCTGATCCAGGGCAACTCGGACAAGGGGATTGACGTCTCCGCCTGGAACGGCGAGATAGACTGGAACGCGGTGCGCGGCGCCGGCATCAGCTACGCCGTCATCCGCCTGGGCTACCGCGGCAGCGTCACCAGCCGCCTGACGAATGATACCGCTTATCACAAAAACATGCAGGGCGCGACGGCCGCGGGGCTGCGGGTCGGCGTGTATTTCGTGACACAGGCGGTCAACGAAACGGAAGCGATCGAAGAGGCTTCGTACTGCCTCTCGCTCTTAGGCTCTTACCCGGTCTCACTGCCCGTGTTTCTTGACGTGGAAAAAAGCGGCGGCCGCGGGGACAAGATTGACATGAAGACAAGGACGGCGGTCTGCAAGGCCTTCTGCCGGACGATTGCCAACGGCGGCTACCGTGCGGGCGTCTATGCCAACAAGGACTGGATGACAAATTACATCGACATGACGCAACTGACGGACTACTGCATCTGGATGGCCCAGTACAATACGGAGCCCACCTACAATAAAACCCGCATCGATCTCTGGCAGCATTCCTGCGAGGGAAAGATTCCGGGCATCAAGGGCGACGTGGACCTGAACATCAGCTACGTCAACTGGTAAGCGGAGGAAAGAGACACACATGAAACAGCAAAAAACCTATCTGGTCACGGGGGGTGCCGGTTTTATCGGCTCCAACTTCATCCTGTACATGCTGGAAAAATACGGCGATGACATCCGCGTTGTCAATGTGGACGCGCTGACCTACGCCGGCAATCCGGAAAACTTAAGGGATGTGGAAACCAAGGAAAACTACCGCTTCATCCGCGCGGACATCACGGACCACGCGGCCATCGGCGCGGTCTTTGCGGAAGAGAGCGTGGACATCGTGGTGCACTTTGCCGCGGAGTCGCATGTGGACCGCTCCATCGCGGACCCGGAGGTCTTCGTGCGCACGAACGTCCTCGGCACCGCGACGATGCTAAACGCCGCCCGTGCCGCCTGGGAAAAGGAGGACGGTACTTATCTTCCGGGCAGGAAGTTTTTGCATGTGTCAACGGATGAGGTCTACGGCTCTTTGCCGGAGGACGGCGGCTACTTCTACGAGGACACGCCCTACGCGCCGCGCAGTCCGTATTCCGCCTCGAAGGCCTCGAGTGATCTTCTGGTCAAGGCCTATACGGAGACCTACGGCTTCCCCGCGAACATCACGAACTGCTCCAACAACTACGGGCCCTATCAGTTCCCGGAAAAGCTGATTCCGCTGATGATTCACAACGCGCTGGAGGGCAAGAAGCTGCCGGTCTACGGCGACGGCAAAAACGTGCGCGACTGGCTGTATGTGGTGGACCACGCGAAGGCAATCGACATGGTCATCGAAAAGGGCGTGCCCGGTGAGACCTACAACATCGGCGGTCACAACGAAAAGCAGAACATTGAAATCGTGAAGACGATTATTGACATTCTCCGGGAAGAGCTGCCGGAAGACGACGCGCGCAGGGCGCATCTTTCCTATGATCTCATCACTTACGTGGAAGACCGTAAGGGACATGACAGACGCTACGCCATCGCGCCGGACAAGATCAAACGGGAGATCGGCTGGGAACCGGAGACGATGTTTGCCGAGGGCATCCGCAAGACCATCCGCTGGTACTTTGAGCATGAAGCATGGATGGACAACGTGACCAGCGGCGCGTATCAGGAGTATTACGAGAAAATGTATTCCGTGTAGGAGGAAGCGTTATGAAGGGCATTATCCTTGCGGGCGGCAGCGGCACAAGGCTTTATCCGCTGACAAAGCCCATCTCCAAACAGATCGTTCCGGTCTATGACAAGCCGATGATTTATTATCCCCTCTCCACGCTGATGCTGGCAGGCATCCGGGAGATTCTGATCATCTCGACACCGAGGGATCTTCCGGTGTTTCAGGATCTGTTCGGCGACGGGGAGCAGCTGGGGCTGTCCTTTTCCTACGCCGTACAGGAAACGCCGCGGGGCCTCGCGGACGCCTTTCTGATCGGGGAGGAGTTCATCGGCACGGACACCGTGGCGCTGGTTCTCGGGGATAACATCTTCTACGGGCAGAGCTTTTCGAAGCTGTTGCAGGAAGTGGCAAAGCTGAAGGAAGGCGCCACGATCTTCGGCTATTATGTGCGTGACCCGCGCGATCTCGGCGTCGTGGAATTTGACGAGAACAAGCGCGTGCTTTCCATCGAGGAAAAGCCGGAGCACCCGAAGAGCAATTACGCGGTGCCCGGTCTGTATTTCTATGACAATGACGTGGTGGAGATCGCGAAGAACGTGCAGCCCAGCGCGCGCGGCGAAATCGAGATCACGAGCGTGAATAACGAATACTTACGGCGCGGCAAGCTCCGGGTCGAGATCATGGGACGCGGCTTTGCCTGGCTGGATACCGGCACGCATGACGCGCTGCTGGACGCGGCCAATTTTGTGGCGGCCTTCCAGAAACGGCAGGGCCTGTATGTGTCCTGCATCGAAGAAATCGCGTACAAGCGCGGCTTTATTGACAGGGAGCAGCTGCTGAAGCTGGCAAAGCCCCTGATGAGCACCGCCTACGGCGTGTATCTGAACGAGGTCGCGAATGGGCTCTAAGCTGGTCAGACGCGGCGTGCTGTTCACGGTCCTCGCGATCATCATCGTGTTCGCCGTGGTGTTTATCGCCAACGCGGACCGTTTTCGCGGGAAGCGTCCCGCTCCTTCCGGCAGCAGCGCGGAGAGCACGGCGGAAGCGGAAGAAGCGGATCCGCGCGGGCTTCAGATCGGTGACAATCTGAAGGCCTTTCTGGCGGACCCGGATTTCTTTGACCCGGTGTCCCTGCCTTCCTCCGTGATCGAGGAGGAAGAGGTCATCACCGTTTCGCCCAGGTACACCGTGGACGGGCATCTCGTCACGATCCACATGCTGGACGGCGCAGACCGTCTCATCACGGGACAGGCCTTCGCGGTGCGTGCGCTGCAGGCGGAGGAAACGGTGCATCGCGCGGAAATGATTTACACGGATTCCGATATGGACGGAATCATCCGCGTCGAGGAGCTGCCGGGCGGCGAGTGGGACTTTGCCATGCGCCCGATTTTGGGCTTCCGGATTCCGACGGAGGAGATCCGGATCAGCATTGAGAAGGAAGCGCTTCCGGAAGAGGAAGAAGAAGAGGAAGAGGACGACGCGGCGTCGGAAACGGAAGAGACGCAGGACGGGAACGAAGACGGCGCGACGCAGGAAGAAAACGCAACGGAGAACGCGGGGGACGGCACGGAAGAAAGTGCTGCCGTTACCGTGGGAGAACAGACGGAGCAGACAGAGGAAGCAACACAGGCGGAGGACAGCGATGGGACAAATTAGCGTGGAACGTTGTGAAATCGAGGGACTGCGGGTCATCACGCCGCAGGTCTTCGGTGACGCGCGGGGATATTTTATGGAGACGTATCACGCGGCGCAGTTTGCCGCAGAGGGCATGGACGTCCGCTTTGTGCAGGACAACGAATCCGCTTCGGCCAGGGGCGTTCTGCGCGGACTGCATTTTCAGAACAGCTTTCCGCAGACAAAGCTCGTGCGCGTGCTGGAAGGCGAGGTCTTTGACGTGGCGGTGGACTTGAGAGAGGGCTCGCCCACCTTCGGCCAGTGGCAGGGCGTTTTGCTCTCCGGGGAAAACCATAAGCAGTTTTACATTCCGCAGGGCTTTGCCCACGGCTTTTATGTTCTTTCGGACCGGGCGGTCTTTTCCTACAAGTGCTCCGATTTTTATCATCCGGAGGACGAGGGCGGCATTGCCTTTGATGATCCGAAGATCGGCATCCGCTGGCCCTTCCCCGAAGGAGAGGAACCCCTGCTTTCGGAAAAGGACAGGAAGTGGGACGGTCTGGAAGCGTATTGTGCGGCAAGGGGGATCCGCCTTTGACGGAAGCAGTGGCTGAAAAACGCGAAAAAATTCATATCACGACGCTGCCCGGGGAGCTCTGGCACAATCGAAAGCTGATCCTCCGGCTGGCCGTCAATGATTTCAAGAAGCGTTATGCCGGTTCCTACCTCGGCATCATCTGGGCCTTTGTGCAGCCGGTGGTGACGGTGCTGCTGTACTGGCTGGTCTTTGACGTCATCTTCAAAACCAGGGCGCAGATGGCGGGCAATGTCAACGTGCCATATGTGCTGTTTCTGACGGCGGGTCTGACGCCTTGGTTCTTTTTCATGGAGGCCCTGTCCTCCGGGACCATGTCCCTCATTGAATATAATTACCTCGTGAAAAAGGTGGTGTTCAAGATCAGCATTCTGCCGCTGATTAAGGTCATCAGCGCGCTCTTCGTGCACCTGGCCTTTGTGCTTTTGATGATTGCGGTGGCCGCCGTCTACGGCTTTTATCCCACGCCCTATCTGCTGCAGCTGCCGTATTACATGCTCTGCCTGTTTGTGTTTGTGCTGGCGCTGTGTTATACCACCTGCGCGGTGCAGGTGTTTTTCCGGGACCTGTCCCATATCATTTCCATCGCGCTGCAGTTTCTGCAGTGGGGCACGCCCATCCTCTGGTCCGTCGCCATGGTGCCGGAGCGGCTGAAGCTGTTTGTCCGGCTCAATCCCATGGTCTATATCGTGACCGGTTACAGGGAATGCGTTTACGAGGGGCGCTGGTTTTTTGAGCATCATGTGTCCACGCCCGGTTTCTGGCTGGCGACCTTTGTGCTCTTCTTCATCGGCGCGAGGGTGTTCAAGCGGTGCAAGCCGCATTTTGCAGACATATTATAGTGCCGGCAAGCGTGCACATGGATGCAGGCTTGCCTGCAGATCCATGTGCACATTTGCCGGCCGGGTCTGCATGAGGAAAACAGCAGCACGCAGCGAAGCAAGTGATGCGATTTCCGAATGCAACCGCATGATTGCGGGAGCATCGGAGATGCGGAGCAATCATGCAAACTATAATTGGTATGAAAATGAAAGACAACATCATCGAAGTACAAAACCTGACGAAGGTATATAAGCTGTACCGCAGAAACGCGGACCGCCTGCGGGACGCCATGCATCTTCTGTCCGGTGATAAGGTGACCAGACGGCATGCCCTGGACGGCGTTTCCTTTTCCGTACCGAAGGGACAGACCGTCGGCATCATCGGCATGAACGGCAGCGGCAAGTCCACGCTCTTAAAGCTGATCACCGGCGTGCTGACGCCGACGGCGGGCAGCGTGGATGTGCGCGGACATGTGTCGGCCCTGCTGGAGCTGGGCGCCGGCTTTAACATGGAATACAACGGCATCGACAACGTTTACTTAAACGGGATGATGAACGGCTTTTCCGAGGAGGAGATCAAGGCACGGCTGCAGGACATCCTGGACTTCGCGGACATCGGCGAATATGTGTATCAGCCGGTGAAGACATACTCCAGCGGCATGTTTGTGCGCCTCGCCTTTGCCGTCGCCATCAACATCGATCCGGAGATTCTGATCGTGGATGAAGCGCTGTCGGTCGGGGATGTTTTTTTCCAGGCAAAATGCTATCATAAATTTGAAGAGTTCCGGAAGGCGGGCAAGACCATCCTCTTCGTGTCCCATGATCTTAGCGGCATCATGCGCTACTGCGACCGCGTCATCGTGCTGCATGAGGGAACGGTCCGGGGGGACGGTACGCCGAAGGAAATGATTGATCTGTATAAGCAGATTCTGGTCGGCCTTTCCCCGGAGGACGCGCTGACCGGAAAGATCCGGGAGCGGGGCGACGCGGCAAACGTCAATCCGCAGCTGCTTTCCTACGGGGACGGCGCGGCGAAGATCACGGCCTTTTCCGTTGAGGATGCACAGGGACGCCGGGTCGAAAGCGTGGAAAAGGGCGCGTCCTTTACGGTCCGGATGCGCGTGGAAATCCTGAAGGACATCGCGGCACCGGTCTTTGCCTTCACGATCCGCAACATCCGGGGAGAAGAGATCACCGGCACGAACACCATGGTGGAGAACGCGTACCGGGAGCCGGTGAAGGCGGGGGAGGTCAAGGAAATCACCTTCACGCAGAACATGACGCTGCAGGGCGGTGCCTATCTGATATCCTTCGGCGTCACGGGATTTGAACAAAACGAGTTTAAGGTATATCATAGATTATACGACGCGCTGACGCTTTCCGTGGTCTCCGAAAAGAACACGGTGGGGTATTTTGATATGATGAGCAGCGTCGCGGTTATTACTCCGACCACTGAATGCCGACAATGATTGCGAAGAATGAATGTCGACATGCAAGGCGGAAGAAGAAGCCGATGGGCGTCCATCGGCGACTGATGACAACGCAGCAGGTCGGCATTCAGACAAGCAAGCATGTCGGGATTTAGTGGCCGGAGTAATACAGATGCGGCGGAGAATTCTCCGCAATAAGGAGCAGGCAGCATGTTACAGACAGAGATGATCGGAAAAGTCGCCATGAACTACCGCCACTACACGGGGGCGGATCTGTACAGCGACGGCGCGGTGGAGGACGAACTGCTGACGATCGTGATGAACCATCATCCGTCGGAGTTTCCTTCCATCATTGAGCAGCGGCCGTCCTGGCCGGTGTTTTATCACCTCTCCGCCCTGCGCGGCAATATCGTGGACTGGATCCCGATTCCGCGGGGCGCAAAAATTCTGGAGGTGGGCAGCGGCTGCGGTGCGGTCACCGCGACCTTAAGCCAGCGCGGCGCACAGCTGACCTGCGTGGAGCTTTCGAAAAAGCGCAGTCTGATCAATGCCTACCGCAACCGGGACCGCGAAGGCATCACGATTCACGTCGGCAATTTCAAGGACATTGAGCCGGACCTGGATCGCAGCTTTGATTACATTTTCCTCATCGGCGTCTTTGAGTACGGCGCGAGTTATATCGGGGGAGAGCATCCCTTCGAAACCTTCCTGTATCTGTTGCAGCGTCATCTGGCCCCCGGCGGGCGCATTGTCATCGCCATCGAAAACCGCCTGGGCATGAAGTATCTGGCGGGCTGCAGGGAAGATCACGCGGGCAGATATTTTGCGGGGGTCGAGGGATACGCGCCCGGGGATCCCGCAAGGACTTTTTCCAAACCCGCGCTCGTCCGCCTGATGCGCAACGCCGGCATTCAGGAATATCATTTCTATTATCCGTATCCGGATTACAAGTTCACGCAGATGCTGCACTCGGATCAGTACCTGCCGCGGCCCGGAGAATTCGCGGACAATGTCCGGAACTTCGACGCGGAGCGTCTGCTGCTCTTTAATGAAAAATACGCCCTGGAATCCATGATCGCGGACCGCACCTATCCGGAGTTTGCCAACTCCTTTGAGGTGATCATCGGCCCGCCCATTCCGGTGATATATTCCAAGTTTTCCAATGACCGGGCGGAGGAATTCCAGATCCGCACGGACATTGTGCTGGACCGTCTCGGACGGTTGCAGATTCACAAGCATCCGATGACCTACGCCGCGCGGGATCACATCCGTTCCATGTCGGACGCGTACCAGGCGCTGACGGACCGTTACCGCGGCGGCGATATCGCCATCAACGACTGCCAGCTGGACCAGACCTCGGACGCCGCGATCTTCTCCTTTGTCACCGGCGTGACGCTGGCTTCGCTTCTGGACGACTGTCTGGCCAAGGGCGACATGGCGGCCTTCAACGCGCTCTTCCAGGAATACGTGCGGAGGATTGCGTACAAAGAAGATTATCCGGTCGCGGACTTTGACCTGATTTTCTCCAACATCCTTGTGAACGGACCGGTCTGGACCGTGATTGATTACGAGTGGACCTACGGCAAGCGGATTTCCACAAGGGAGATCGCCTTCCGCGCGCTGTACTGCTATGTGTTGGAGGACAAGAAGCGGGAGGCCATTGATGTCAACCGCTATTACGCCGCGCTGGGACTCTCCGCGGAGCAGGTGGAGCAGCTGATTTTGGGCGAGGCCTCGTTCCAGAAATATGTCACCGGCGGCCATCTGTCCCTGGTGGAAATCTGGAAGCTGTTGGGCCATGAGGCACACCGGCCGTCGCGTCTGACCGGAGACACAAGAGAGCTGACGCGGATTCAGATTTATATGGACCGCGGCACGGGCTTTTCGGAGGAAAACAGCTATTTCCCGGAGGCGCATTATGACGAGCACCAGAGCGTCACACTGGAAATTCCCATGGAGGGCGGGATGAAGGCCGTGCGTCTGGACCCCGCGGACACGCCCTGCATAGTAACGTTAAAACGTATAGAATGGAACGAAAGACCGTACAATGATGACGAGAAGCTGCTCTCGCTTCAGCCGAACGGCGCCTGGCTTTCCGATGACGCGCTGGTCTTCCACACGGCGGACCCGAACATCACCTTCACGCCGGCGGCAACGGAAACGGTGATCGGCCGCAGCAACCGGCTGCGCGTGGAGCTGAGCTGTGTCCCGATTCCCTTAGAGCTTTCGGAGAATCTCTTCCGCTATCAGGTGGAAACGCCGGAGGCGGAAGCGGCGGAACCGGAGCCGGAACCCGAGGAACAGCCGGAGGTGCAGCCCTTTGCGTTGCAGAAGCCCTCGGAATCCCTGCCTGCCTTTGACGCGCCGCCCCTGAAGATCATCCGTGCCGGCGAAGCGGACGCGTCCGAAGAAAAGAAGGAAGAGGAAAAAGATACGGCGGAAGCAAAGGACGCGGAAGAGGAAAAGGACGCGCAGGAAACAGAGGAGAAGGAAGAGCGGGAAGAGGACGCGCCGCGTGAGACGGATCGCCGGGAGCGCAGGGTGCCGGAACCGCAGGTCTTCCGCAGCAGAACCTACGCGGAGGAACGTGAGGAACGGATGCGCCGCGCCGGGGAAGAGGAAACGGAAGAGGACGAACGGGGCGGAAGACGCTTCCATGATGTCTATGAGGAAAGCAGACGCCGCGTCCGCGGAGAAATGCCGGGCTCCGGCCGCTATGAGGACGAGCGCGCGCCGTCGCGGAACAAGCGCTACCGCGGCCGTTATGAGGACGAACGTGACCGCTACGAGGACGAGCGTGACCGTTATGAAGATGATCGTGACCGCTATGAGGACGAGCGCGACCGCTATGAGGATGATCGCGACCGCTACGGAGAGGACCGCGGCAAGGGTCGCCGGCGCAGCCGTTACGAGGAGGAATACGAATACGGCGAGGCACCGCGCAGACGCAAACCGCCGGTGCGCCGCCTGTATGAGGAAATCGGCAGGGACGCCGAAGACGAGTATGACGATGATGCCTATGACGAAGACGACGGTGATTTCGAATACGATGACGATGACAGCTTTGATGTCTTCGAGGATCTGGATGACGACGACTTCAGCGATGACGAGGAATACGGTCTCTTTGGCCGGATCCGGAAAAAGCGTCATTGAACGGGGATGAAACCTGACGTAAGGCAATGGCTGTATCACAGACTGCGCGCGCGCTACGAGGCCCGTGTGCAGTCTTTGCGCAATCGGATGAAGACAGCGGATGCCGGAAAAGAAGGGGAAGAGACGCAGGGAGCGGCGGTTGTGACGGCGCTGTCTGCCCCGGCCGCGGAGGATTTTCCCTGCACGGTCAGCATCATCATCCCCTCCCGGGATAACCCGGACATGCTGTCGCGTTGCCTGGATTCGCTCTGCCGGACCCTGCAGCCGGAAGCAGAGCGGATTTCTCCGGAAGTGATTCTGGTCGACAACGGGAGCGACACGGAAAACCGTTCAAAAATTAACGATATTTTGGAAGCCACAAAACAGGGCGGCATCCCCTGCCGTTACCTGTACCGGGAGGAGGACTTCTCCTTCAGCAGGATGTGCAACCGGGGCGCGGCGGAAGCGAAAGGTGCGCTGCTCCTGTTTTTGAACGATGACGTGGAAGCGCTGTCCGCGGGCTGGCTTTCGGAAATGGCGGCCTATGCGCTGACGGAAGGAACGGGCGCGGTCGGTGCGAAGCTGCTGTATCCCGGCGAGGAGCAAAGGATTCAGCACTGCGGTATCGTCAACATGCGCATCGGTCCGGTGCATGTGCTGAACGGCATGCCGGACAAAGAGACGCGGGCGGACGACTTTCATCGCAAGAACGTGGAAGTCATCGCCGTGACGGGTGCCTGCCTGATGCTGCGGAAAGCACTGTTTACGGAGATCGGCGGATTCCGGGAAGAACTGCCGGTGGCCTTCAATGACGTGGATTTATGCTACACGCTGTTTGAAAAGGGATACCGGAATGTCTGTCTGAACCGGATTGCGCTGACGCATCACGAATCCTTTTCCCGCGGCGATGACACGCAGGACATCCGCAAGACGATGCGCCTGACAAGAGAGTTCCGGATTCTGATGGAAGCGCACCGGGGACTGATCGGCGTGGATCCTTACCGCAGGGACGTTCTGCTGAAGGAAGCGGATCTGCTCGCGGAGTCCTCCGCAAGGGAGGAGGGCGCACCGGTCCTGACGCCGGTGGCCGCAGGGAAGGCATTGCCGGCGGATGCCGCGGAGGACGCGGCACATTTTGTCGGCGTGGAGTACGCCAACCGGCTGATGCTGGCGCTGACCAGAGCGGAAGTGGAAGCGTTAACCAATCCGGACAGCCTGACGGATTATTATGTCCGCGGTTACAGCTTTGTCATCGGCGCGGACAACGCGCTGTACCGCAGGCAGGTCATGCTGCAGAAAATCTTTGTGGCGGATGACGGCGCGGTGACGCCGAAGGGAGAGGTACTCTGCTTTGACACGGAGGATGTGTTCCGTCCGGACATTGAGGAACGCATTCCGGACCAGACAAATTGCGCCATGACGGGCTTTCATATTCTGATCCCCCGGGGCGTTTTGAAGGACGGGCTGTACCGGATCGGGGTATTGGCCTGCAGACGGTATTCGCGGCAGAAACTGTATCAATGGGGAAAGACGGTGCTGTACGTAAATGACGGATGAAAAGAAACTTTCGGAAAGCTATGAGAGAGAGCATCTGCGGGCCATGCGGCTGGCGGAGCGCGTCGCGTTGCTGGAGGAAGAGAATGACGATCTGCGCGGAAAGGTGAAGCGCATCAAGTCCAACCCTCTCTGGAAGCTGGCACTGCCGGTGCGCGCGTTGTACCGGAAAAGCGCGCATACGCTGGAACGCGTGAAGCGGCAGGGCAGTCCCCGCGGCGTGATACGGAAGCTGAAGAGCAAGCGCGTGGAGCATCTTTCCCGCGCCCGCCTCGGCACGGGCTCCTTCCCGGACGCGAAGACAAGAGAAGCCCAGACGGCCCGCGTGTTTGCAAAGGACATCCGCTTCAGCATCCTGACCCCGCTGTACAACACGCCGGAGAAATTCCTGCGTGATATGATCGAATCGGTGCTGGCCCAGACCTATACGTCCTGGCAGCTCTGTCTCGCGGACGCCTCCGACGAAGCGCACGCCTATGTGGGGCGCGTCGTGAAGGAATACGCGGAGAAGGACAAAGAGAGCTTCCCGGAGGGCCGCATCGTCTATGAACATCTGGAAAAGAACGAAGGCATTTCCGGCAACACCAACGCCTGCCTGAAGCTTGCGACGGGCAATTACATCGGGCTTTTGGACCATGACGACATCCTGCATCCGGAGGTGCTCTATCTTTACGCGGACCGGATTGAGGAGGAGGGCGCGGATTATCTCTATTCCGACGAGACCACCTTCACCGGCGGTAGCATTGATCACATGCTGACGATGCACTTCAAGCCGGACTTCGCGCCGGACAATCTCCGCGCAAATAATTATATCTGCCATTTCAGTGTCTTCGAAAAAGCACTGACGGAGGGGGACGCGCTCTTCCGCCCGGCCTTTGACGGCAGCCAGGACCATGACATGATTCTGCGCCTGACCGACCGGGCAAAGCACATCGTGCACATTCCGCGGATTCTTTATTACTGGCGCTCCCACGAAGGCTCGACCGCGGCGGGCATCAAGGCAAAAACCTACGCGATCGAAGCGGCCCGCGGCGCGGTGAGCGATCACTTAAAGCGCCACGGCTTCCGGAACTTTCAGATCACGTCGACACGGGCCTTCGAAACGATCTTCCGGATTTCCTATGAAATCGGGGGAGACCCGAAGATTTCGATTGTCATCCCGAACCGTGATCACACGGAGGAGCTGTACCGCTGTCTCAAATCCGTCTTCCAGCGCTCCACCTACGCCAACTTCGACGTGACGATTGTGGAGAACGGCTCCGCGGAGGAGACGCATCTCTTTTACGAAAAGCTGCGGAAGGGACGTTTCCGCGACCGCATCCGCGTCGCGGATTACACGAAGGAAACGGGAAACGAAGACTTCAATTTCTCCGCGCTGATCAACTACGGCGTGGCCAAAACGGACGGGGAGTACGTGATTTTGCTCAACAACGATACGGAGGTGGTTTCTGCCGACTGGATGGAGGAACTGCTGATGTACGCGCAGCGAAAGGATGTGGGCGCGGTCGGCGCAAAGCTGCTCTTCCCCGACGGCAGCGTGCAGCACGCGGGTGTGATCTTAGGGCTCGGCGCGCACCGCACGGCGGGGCATTCCCATTACGGCATGGCCAAAGAAAACCTGGGCTACATGGGGCGGCTCTGCTACGCGCAGAACATGTCCGCCGTCACGGGTGCCTGTATGATGCTGCGGCGCGAGGTCTTTGAGGAAATGAAGGGCTTTGACGAGGCCTTTGTGGTTTCCCTGAATGACGTGGACTTCTGCCTGCGGCTCAGGGAAGCGGGCTACCTCAATGTCTTTACGCCCTTCGCGGTGCTGACGCATTATGAGTCCAAATCCCGCGGCCTCGACGACACGGGCGAAAAGGCGAAGCGCTATGAGCGGGAGAGTGAGCTCTTCCGCGTGAAATGGCAGAAGGTACTGGAACGGGGTGACCCGTATTACAATCCGAACTTTACACTGGACAAGTCCGATTATTCACTCAGAGGAGGAGAACAGACATGAGCGAAGCGAAACAGAAACTGGAGTACTGGCTGACGGCGGACTGCTTTGACGAAAAGACAAAGGAGGAGCTGCGCGGCATCGCGGCGGATGAAGCGGAGGTAACGGACCGTTTCTACAAGGACCTGGAATTCGGCACCGGCGGTCTGCGCGGCGTGCTGGGCGCGGGCTCCAACCGCCTCAACATTTACACGATCCGCAAGGCCACACAGGGGCTGGCGGATTACATCAAAAAGGAACTCGGGGCGGCCTTCGATGACCCTGCCGCGCTGAATGACTACATCGTCAAAAACGGCGGCATCGCCTTTGAAGGGGAGCATGCCCTGGTACCGGCGGTGGCAATTTCCTACGACTGCCGCAGGATGTCTCCGGAGTTTGCGGACGAGACGGCACGCGTGCTTGCGGCCAACGGCATCCGCGCCTATGTCTCCGACCGCCTGCGTCCGACGCCGGAGCTGTCCTTTATGATGCGCATGAAGCACTGTGTCGCGGGCGTGATGATCACCGCTTCCCATAACCCGCCGGAGTACAACGGTTATAAGGCCTACTGGACGGACGGCGCGCAGGTGACGCCGCCGCACGACACCGGCATCATCGGCTGTGTCAACGCGATCACGGATTACGCGGACGCGAAGGTCATCACCAAAGAAGAAGCGGAAGAAAAGGGACTGTACAAGAGCGTCGGCAAGGACATCGATGACGCTTATATGGAAGCGCTGAAGGAGCAGATGCTGCATCCGGAAGCGATTGAGGCGCAGAAGGACAAGATCAAAATCGTGTATTCACCCTTCCACGGCTGCGGCCTGGAGCCGGTGAAGCGGCTGCTTTCGGAGCTCGGGTACAGCAATGTGTTCATCGTGCCGGAGCAGGCCGATCCCGATCCGGAGTTCACGACGCTGGATTACCCGAACCCGGAGGATCCCAAGGCCTTCGAGTACGCGCTGAAATACGCGAAGGAACAGGGAGCGGATATCGTGCTTGCAACGGATCCCGACGCGGACCGGCTCGGCGTATATGTTCTGGATACGAAGACCGGCAACTATGAGCAGCTGACCGGCAACATGAGCGGCATGCTGATCGGCGAGTATGTATTCAAAGAACGCAAGGCGACGGGGAAGCTGCCGGAGCATCCGGCCTTTGTGTCCACGATCGTCACGACGCGCATGGCCCTGCCCATCGCCGCGGATTACGGCGCGCGTTACATCGACGTGCTGACCGGCTTTAAGTACATCGGCGAACAGATCAAGCACTTTGAGGCGACGGGCTCCGATCACTATGTCTTCGGTCTGGAAGAAAGCTACGGCTGCCTGGCCGGCATACACGCGCGTGACAAGGACGCCATCGTGGCCGTCATGCTGCTCTGTGAGCTGACCGCCTTTTACAAGACGCAGGGCAAGAGCGGCTGGGATGCCATGATTGAATTGTATGAGAAATACGGTTATTACAAAGAGGGACAGTTCTCCCTGACGATGAAGGGCGCGGAGGGCGCGAAGGAAATCGCGGCGCTCATGGATCGCCTGCGCTCCGACGTGCCGAAGACCTTCGGCGACTGGACGGTGGAGGAATTCCGTGATTACAAGAGCGGCGAAACACTGGTGCCCGCCAGCGGAGAAAAGGGCAAGACCGGCCTGCCCTCGTCGAATGTGCTGTACTTCAAGCTGACGGAGGACGCCTGGTGCTGTGCCCGTCCCTCCGGCACGGAACCGAAGATCAAGTTTTACATGGGCGTGAAGGGAAGCTCGCTTTCCGATTCCGCCGAAAAGCTTTCCGCGCTGACGGAGGCGGTACGCGCCGTCGCGGAGTAAGGCGGTGAGAAACCGGGAACACGATGGGTGCATGGGATAATCTTCGAAAAACGATTGACTTCGCGAAGCGCAACGGTGTCGGTGCGGCTTTTCGCGCTGCGCAGGAACGCCTGCTGCAGAACCAGGTGCCTTATACCTACGAGGCACCCGCGGAGGACTGCTTAAGGGAGCAGCGTGCCTTTTATTCCCGTCGCGTCATGGAAGCGAAGGGAAAGCGCCTGTTGAAGTTCTCGCTGCTGACGCCGGCCTATCTCACGGACAAGGAGCAGCTGACACAGCTGATCGAATCCGTGAAGCTGCAGACCTACGGCGAGTGGGAGCTGATCGTCGCGGACGCTTCGCCGGAGCACAAGCGCCTGGAGTACACGGTGGCGCAGGCGGCCAGGGACGGCAGGGTGAAGTACACGCATCTGCCGGTGAACGCCGGCATTGCCTTCAATACAAACGCGGCGCTGAAGTCCGCGGACGGGGATTATGTTGTGCTGGTCGATCACGATGACCTGCTGACGCCGGACGCCCTGTTCGAACTGGAAAAGGCGATCACCGGCGGAAACGGCACGGCGGTTGATGCAAAGCCGGATTGTCTGCTCGTGTATTCCGATGAGGACAAGTTCTCGGAGGAAGAGGGCAGGCGGCGCTACTTTGAGCCGCACTTCAAGACGGAATTCGATTTTGACAAATTCCTTTCCAACAATTATATCTGTCATCTGACGGCAGTGCGCACGGACATTGCGAGAAAGCTGCAGCTGCGGAGCGTGTATGACGGTGCGCAGGATTATGATCTTTTCCTGCGTGTGGTCGCGGAGGCGCTGTTTGACGAAAGCGGACGCTATCTGCCGCCGCAGGAGGTGCGGCGCGTGATCCGTCATGTGCCGAAGGTGCTGTATCACTGGCGCGCCCACGCGCAGTCCACGGCCGCGGCCCCCGCGAACAAGCGCTATGCCCATGACGCGGGAAAACGCGCCCTTGCGGATTTCTGCACGGAGGTGCTGCTGAAGGTGCCGGGCGTCAAGAGAGGGACGACGGTGCAGGTGACGGAGCTTGCCCACCGCGGCTTTTACCGTGCGGAGTTTCAGCCGGATCTCTTTGCCGCCCGTCCCGATGTCGCCGTGATCGGCGGGAAAATCACGAACCGTAAGGGCGTGCTCACCGGCGGCAAAACGGACGCGGAGGGTCAGGTGTACTACGAGGGCACGCCGCGCGGTCACTCCGGCGGACTGCAGCATCCCGCGGTGCTGCGGCAGGAAGCGGAGATCATTGATCTGCGTGCCGTGAAGATCCGCCCGGAGCTGATTCCGCTCTATGAGGAAATTACGGGACTGCCCTGGCATGCGCCCGGGGAACAGAAAACAGAAGAGGAAGCGAAGGCGGAAGGGCCGGCGGAGAATGCGGAAGCGGCAAAGGAAGAAGAGGGCGTGTTGTTCGAGCTCTCCTCCCTGGCGGCGGAGGCGGACTTAAAGGAACGCGCCCGGACCTTTTGCGCCATGGTACGGGACAGAGGCTACCGCATCCTCTGGGACCCGCAGTTTTCGACGGTGCGGGAAGAGGAGGAATAACGGAGTGGCGCAAAGGACGGAGATCACATGTATCATACCGAATTACAACGGTGCGGACGTGATCGGGGAATGCCTCGCCTCCGTATTTGCGCAAAGCATTCCCTGTGCGCTCATTGTCGTGGACGACGGTTCGACGGATGAGAGTCTGTCCGTCATCGAAGAACTGCTGCGGGAGCACCCGGAGGCGCGTCTGCTTCGTCATACGGAAAACAAAGGCTTTGCCGCGGCCGTCAATACCGGCATCCTTGCGGCGAAGACGCCCTACGTGCTCCTGTTCAATAACGATGCGACCGCTAAGAAAACGCTGGCGGAGCGCATGCTGCAGGCGATCACACGAAGAGAGAAGTGCTTTTCCGTTTCCGGTCTGTTGCTGCAGGCGGCAAGGCCGTATTTGATCGATGACTGCGGCGATTATTTTTCCGCCTTCGGCAGAGCCTTTTCGCCGGGACGCGATAAGCCGCGCGCACAATTTGACAAACCGGCGCAGATCCAGAGCGCCTGCGCGGGCTGCGCCCTGTATGACAGGAAAGTGCTGCTTTCTCTCGGACTCTTTGATGAAGCCTTCGGAAGCTATCTGGAGGATGTGGACCTGGGACTGCGTGCCCTGCGCGCGGGCTATTCCAATGAGTATGAACCTTCGGCCGTGGCCTTCCACAAGGCTTCCCATACCAGCGGCGGGCGATACAACGCCTTCAAGGCGCGCCAGACAACAGCCAACACCCTGCTCGTCATTGCAAAAAATGTACCGCTTGCAGCAAAAATCTGCTTTGCACCGCTCTTTCTCGCGGGGCTTTTTGCCCGCGCTGTGTTCTATGCCTCCAAGGGTCTGTTTTCCGCGTATCTGAACGGACTGCGCGACGGCATCTGCAAAATTCGCGCCTATGACCGCGCCGCCGATCCCGCGAGTACGCAGTGTTCCTTCCGCAGAGATCTTCTGCTCAGCTTCGCGTTTCTTGGCAACTGCATCCGTGCGCTGCGTCGCTGAAACGATCGTATACGACTGACAGGCATGCCATAATGGGGAAATCATAACGTCAATCGAAACAAAGAGGGAGTAAAAAACAATGTCAATTTCCAGTGGATGGGTATTGTTTGCCTTTGTCTTGTATCCGCCGTGAGTTATCACGCGGAATACGCTTCTTTGCTGAGACGAAAAATCCGCACTTGACAAGCGGGGTTTTCTGTTCTATACTATCCAAAAACCACAATATCTTGTGCCTACATTATCCATGGGAACGACATATTGAAATGCGCGTGATGCAATTTATGATCCGGCACCGGCCATCTGTCTGACAGGCAAGCGGTGTCACGGGCGCTTCGGTGCGCAAAAAGGGAGGGCGTATGGAAACACAGGTCAAAAAACGAAACGGCAAAACGGAAGGTTACAAAAAGGAAAAGATCATAAACGCGATGCAGAAGGCATTTGCGGAGGAGAGCCCCGCCACGGAGGAGGAGCTGCAAAAACTCTTGCAGCGCGTGGAGGAGCTGATCGGCATCGCCGAGGGAACGGCAAATGCGGAGGAGATCTGCGCCGACGTCGAGGACATCCAGGATCATGTGGAACGCGCCCTGATGGAGGCCGGTTATTACAGCATCGCCAAGCGCTACATCATTTACAGAGAGCGCAGAAAGGGTCTGCGCCTGTCGCGCCTCAACCTGACCAGTGCACTGCACATCCCGCGGATTGAGTCCTGCCTCATGGAGATCCAGCAGGATTTCCCGGAAAAGGAATACGACCTGTCCCTGCTTGACGCCAAGTACATGTCCTTCTGCAAGGATTCCATGACGCCCGAAGAGGAGATGACCTCGCTCATCAAGGCAGCGGTCGAGCTGACGGATGCCGGCGCACCGCAATGGGAAAAAATCGCAGCGCGTCTGCTCTATCACCGCTTCCGCCTGACCCTGTCACAGGAAGAAGCCCGCTGCGGCATCCGCAATCTTTATGAAAAGATTTCCTACCTGACCGATCAGGGGCTGTACGGCAGTTACATTCTTTCCCACTATTCCAAGGAAGAGCTGCTGGCCTGTGCGGCCTTCATCGATGAGGAGCGCAACAAGCTCTACACATACGCGGGTCTGGATCTGTTGCTGTCGCGCTATGTGATTCACGACAGACGCCATGTGGCACTGGAATCGCCGCAGGAGATGTTCCTCGGGATTGCGATGCACCTGGCGATGGAAGAAAAGGAGAACAGAAAGCTCTGGGTCAAACGCTTCTACGATATGCTTTCGCTTCATCAGGTGACGATGGCAACGCCCACATTGTCCAATGCCAGAAAGCCCTATCACCAGCTTTCCAGCTGCTTCATCGATACCGTGCCGGATTCCCTGGACGGCATTTACCGCTCCATCGATTCCTTTGCACAGGTGTCCAAATTCGGCGGCGGCATGGGTATGTATTTCGGAAAGGTTCGCGCCACCGGCGGTTCGATCCGCGGCTTCGAAGGTGCAGCGGGCGGTGTCATCCGCTGGATCCGTCTGGTCAACGACACGGCGGTTGCGGTGGATCAGCTCGGCATGCGCCAGGGTGCGGTCGCGGTTTATCTTGATGTCTGGCACAAGGATATCCCCGAGTTTTTGCAGCTGCGCACCAACAACGGCGACGACCGCATGAAGGCGCACGATGTCTTCCCTGCCGTCTGCTATCCGGATCTGTTCTGGAAGATGGCAAAGGAGGACATGGAGCAGTCCTGGTATATGATCGATCCCCATGAGGTCTTTACGATCAAGGGCTTCCACCTCGAGGATTATTACGGAGAGGAATGGGAGAAGCGTTATCGGGAATGTATTCAGGACAACCGCATCATCAAGCGCGAGGTCAAAATCAAGGAACTTATCCGTCTGATCTTAAAGAGCGCCGTGGAAACGGGAACGCCCTTCGCGTTCTACCGCGATACCGTCAACCGCGCCAACCCCAACGGTCATGAAGGCATCATCTACTGCTCCAATCTCTGCACGGAGATCGCCCAGAACATGACGGCAACGGAGCTGGTCAGCAGAGAGGTCAGGGTCGCGGGCGGGGACGGCGCAAAAGAAACCGTCGTCGTAACGACGACAAAGCCCGGCGATTTCGTGGTCTGCAATCTTGCCAGCCTCAACCTCGGCCGGATCGATACCGACAACGAAGAAGAGCTTGGCACGATCACCAGATACGCGATGCGCGCCCTCGACAATGTCATCGATCTCAACTTTTATCCCACCCCCTATGCGGAGCTGACAAACAAACGCTATCGCAGCGTGGGCCTTGGGGTGTCCGGCTACCATCACATGCTGGCAAAGAGAAAGATCGCATGGGAGAGCGAGGAACATCTGACCTATGCGGACCGCGTCTTTGAACAGATTGCCTATGCGGCGGTGGATGCCTCCTCGGAGAATGCAAAGGAAAAGGGAAGCTATGCGCATTTCGAAGGAAGCGACTGGCAGACGGGCGCCTTCTTTGAAAAACGCGGCTACACCTCCGGCAGGTGGAAGGCGCTCGCAGAAAAGGTGAAGCGCACCGGTATGCGCAATGCCTACCTCGTGGCGGTGGCACCCACCTCCTCCACCTCCATCCTCGTCGGCACCAGCGCGGGCTTAGATCCCATCATGCACCGCTTTTTCCTCGAAGAGAAGAAGGGATATATGCTGCCGCGCGTGGCACCCGATCTGAACATGGAGACCTACTGGTATTACAAGAGTGCGCACACCGTCGACCAGAGCTGGACGATCCGCGCCGCGGGTGTCCGCCAGCGCCACATCGACCAGGCACAGAGCGTCAACCTCTACATCACCAATGAGTTTTCGCTGCGTCAGGTGCTGTCCTTGTACCTCGGCGCATGGGAAGCGGGGGTCAAGACACTTTACTATGTGCGCTCCAAATCCCTTGAGGTGGAAGAGTGCGAAAGCTGCGCCTCTTAAGACACGCAAAGCATCACACAACAACATGTTTCATACAGCACAGGAGGAACCAAGATGGCAGAATTAGTAAAGCGCCCGCTCTTCAATCCGGACGGCGACACCGATGTGACGCTCAGACGCATGATCGGCGGCAACACGACCAACCTCAATGACTTCAACAACATGAAATATCCCTGGGTAAGCGACTGGTACCGTCAGGCGATGAACAACTTCTGGATTCCGGAGGAAATCAACCTGGGCCAGGACGTCAAGGATTATCCGCATCTCGTCACGCCGGAGCGCCGTGCCTATGACAAGATCTTAAGCTTCCTTGTATTTCTGGATTCCGTGCAGACGGCCAACCTGCCGAACGTGGCGGAGTACATCACGGCGAACGAGGTCAACCTCTGCCTCAACATCCAGACCTTCCAGGAGTGCATTCACTCCCAGAGCTACAGCTACATGCTGGACACGATCTGCAACCCGACGGAGCGCAACGACATCCTCTTCCAGTGGAAGGATGACGCGCACCTGCTCAAACGCAACACCTTCATCGGCGAGCTCTACAATGATTTCCAGAAAGAAAAGACGATGCACAATTTCCTGCGCGTCCTGATCGCCAACTATATTCTGGAGGGAATCTATTTCTACAGCGGGTTCATGTTCTTCTACAATCTCGGCAGAAACGGACGTATGCCGGGCAGCGTGCAGGAGATCCGCTACATCAACCGCGACGAAAACACCCACCTCTGGCTGTTCCGCAACATCCTTGTGGAGCTGCAAAAGGAAGAGCCGGATCTTTTTAACGAAGCCAATGTGAAGATGATCGCCGAGATGATCGACGAGGGCGTGCGCCAGGAAATCGAGTGGGGGCACTATGTCATCGGCGATGAAATCGAAGGCCTCAACAAGCAGATGCTTTCCGATTACATCCGTTACCTCGGCAACCAGCGTTACGATTCGCTGGGCTTTGGCACGCTCTACAAGGGCTTTGAGACAGAGCCGGAGAGCATGCGCTGGGTCTCCCAGTATGCGAATGCCAACCTTGTCAAAACAGACTTCTTCGAGGCACGCTCCACCGCCTATGCAAAAAGCACGGCACTGGTGGACGATCTCTGATCGGGAATGGTATCTTTACAGGGGAGTGTGGTATAATATCATGATATGATCAGGGACAACCAGCGCTATCTGAATATGCTGCACATGGCGATCGATGCCGTTCTCGTGGCGGCCTCGTATCTGCTTGCGTGGTATATCCGTTTCTACACGGATCTGTCGGAATCGGATGCCATGGTCACCGGCGGCGTGCTGCCCATGAGCGTGTACTTCAGCGCGCTGTATTACCTGGTTCCGGCCTATCTGTTGCTGTACTTTTTCTTTGCCCTGTACACGCCAAGGCGCGTGACGCTCTTCCTCTATGAATTCACCGCCATCTTCAAGGCGAATCTCGTGGGCGTGCTCGGCTTCTTCGTGGCCCTGTACGTCGCCAGACAGCCCAACTTCTCCCGTGCCATGATCTTTATCTTCGCGGGACTGAACGTGGTGCTGAGCACGCTGGTGCGCGGGATTCTGCGCAAGATCCTACGGCGGACGCGCCGCAAGGGACGGAACTTAAAGCACGCGCTCATCGTCGGCTATTCCCGTTCCACGGAAAACTACATCGCGCGGGTGAAGGAAAACCCGGAATGGGGCTATGTCATCAACGGCGTGCTGGACGACAGAATTCCCGTCGGCACGAAATACCGGGATGTGCATGTCGTGGGCAAAACCGATGAGCTGCAGGCGCAGCTGGACGCGAACAATTACGACGAGATCATCATCGCGTTGCCGCTGGACCAGTACGACCGTCTGGAAGAACTGATCGGCCTATGCGAAAAATCCGGCGTGCATTCCAAGTTCATTCCGGATTACTCCGGTCTCTTTCCCAGCAATCCCTATACGGAGGTGGTGCTGGGACTGCCCGTCATCAGCATCCGCTATGTGCCGCTGACGGGCTTTTTCAACCGACTGATCAAGCGGCTGACGGACATCATCGGCAGTCTGATCGCCATTGTCCTCTTCTCGCCCTTCATGCTCTTTGCCGCGATTGCCGTGCGTCTGTCCGGCAAGGGCCCCGTCATTTTCCAGCAGGAGCGCGTGGGCTTGAACGGCGTGCACTTTATGATGTACAAGTTCCGCACCATGCACACGCAGAAGGATGAGGAAGAAAAAGAAGGCTGGACCACAAGGGACGACCCGCGGGTCACGAAGATCGGACGCTTTCTGCGTGCGACTTCCCTGGACGAGACGCCCCAGTTTTTCAATGTGCTCTTCGGACACATGAGCCTCGTGGGGCCGCGCCCCGAGCGCCCGCAGTTCGTGGAGAAATTCAAGGAGGAAATTCCGCGTTACATGATCAAGCATCAGGTGCGTCCCGGCATCAGCGGCTGGGCGCAGGTGAACGGTTACCGCGGCGACACCTCCATCCGCAAGCGCATCGAGTATGATCTGTATTACATCGAAAACTGGACATACAGCTTTGACCTGCGCATTCTGTTCTCCACGATCTTCCACGTGTTCCGCCAGAAAAACGCGTACTAAACACGCGTTCCGAACGCGCATTCCCGTCCCTTGAAATAATGTCCGCGATATGATATAACTGATTAGCCGATTTTTTGAAACAGATTCGGCATATTATTATGAGTAAGAAAAAGAAAAAGACAATGTCGCCCACGCAAAGAAGAAAGCGCAGGGCACGCAATATTGTATTGCTGTTTGTGGAACTTGTCGTGATCGCGGCGCTGGTACTGGCACTGAAGTTTGTGGTGTTACCGGTCTCGAAGCTCGGCAAGGTGGACATAGACGATACCAAAATCCTCGCGGAGATGAACGAGGGCATCGCCGAGCTTGCATCCTTGCAGGGCTACCGGACGATCGCCTTTTTCGGCGTGGATTCCCGCAACCAGGTCCTCGGGCAGGGCACCTTAAGCGATGTCATCATCCTCGCGGCCATCAACAAAAAAACCGGCGAGGTGCGTCTGTGCTCCATATACCGCGATACCTACCTCAGCATCGGCAAGGACAGCAACGGCAATGACTTCTTTACGAAGTGCAATGCCGCCTATTCCGCGGGCGGCCCCGAAAAGGCCATCACCATGCTGAACAAAAGCCTGGACTTGAACATCACGGATTTCGTGACGGTGGGCTTTGAGGGACTGGCCGATACCATTGATGCTTTGGGCGGCATTGAGGTGGACGTGATGGAGGACGCGGTTCATTACACAAACCTGTACCAGATCGGCATGTCGGAGGAGATGGGACGCACACCGGATCCGGAGCTGACCCACGGCGGGCTGCAGACCCTGACCGGCAAACAGGCCACGGCCTACTGCCGCATCCGCTTCATCGCGGGGGATGACTTCGCGAGAGCCTCCCACCAACGCGATGTCCTGATGGCGACGTTCCAGAAGGCCAAGAGCGCGAGCTTCGCGCAGCTCTCCGCCGTTGCGGAAAGCGTCTTTCCGGAGACCTACACCTCCATGAGCTTTGCGGAAATCACGGGACTCCTGGCCGACATCGGTTCCCTGGATATCGCGGGACAGGCGGGCTTTCCGCAGATGGACAAGCTGACGGCGGGTCTCATGGGACGGCAGGGCAGCTGTGTGGTGCCGCTGGATCTGGAGACCAACGTAAGCTGGCTGCATGAGTTCCTTTACAATGATCCCGGCTACGTGCCCACGGCGCAGGTCCGTTCGTACTCTGAGACGATCAAACAACATGTTGCGCAATACTTACGTTAAGATATGATCTTTGACGTGATCATACCGGTATACAGGCCGGACGAAAAACTGGACGCGATCCTCAAATCCCTCTGCCGCCAGGTGGCGCAGCCGAGGCATATCCTGCTTTTGGTGACGGAGCCGGAGGGAAGGGAGGAAGAGACGACATCGCTCATGGAGCGCCTTGCGGAAAAGGACGCGCGCATCCGCACCTACCGGGTGCCGCAGGCCGAATATGACCACGCGGCGACGCGGAACATGGGCGTGTCGAAGACGGAAGAAGGCGCGGAGGCCTTCCTGATGATGACGCAGGACGCCGTCCCCGCGGATGACCACCTGACGGAACGTCTGAAGGAAGCCTTTGAGGATCCCGAAACTGCGGTGGTCTACGCGAGGCAGCTGACGGGAACGGACGCATCCGTCGCGGAGAAATGCGCGAGACGCTTCAATTACCCGGCGGAGAACATCCGCAAAACGATTGACGATTTGCCGCGCATGGGCATCAAAACCTTTTTCTGCTCCAATGTCTGCGCGATGTATCGCAGGGACATTTTTGACCGCAGCGGCGGTTTTGAGGCACCCGCGATTTTTAACGAAGACATGGTATACGCGGCACGCATCCTAAGAGAGGGCTACGCCGTCGCGTACCGGGCGGACGCACAGGTGGTGCACGCGCACGCCTATAAACTGAAGGCACAGTTCAAACGCAGCTTTGACAACGGCGCTTCCCAGGCGATCCGCAAAGAAGTGTTTGAAGGCGCACCGCCGGCGAAGGAAGGCGGACGCTTCGTAAAGGAAACAATCCGCACCTTACGGCGCGTACGACAGGGTGGCCGTGTACCGTACTTTTTGTTGCAGTGCGCGTTCCGCTACGCGGGCTTTGCCTTCGGGAAGCGATACCGGATCCTTCCGAACGGACTGCGGAAGGCCTTTTCGATGAACAAAAGATACTGGCAGCGGGGAAGGGCCTGAGGGGTGACGATGTGGAACTGAAGGTCGGCAGCGAAGCGGAAATCAGCACATGGGAAGAAGTGACACTGGTTTATAACGCCGCGCTCAGACAGATGGATACAAGGATCGGGATCCTGATTGACGAGTTTCAGCAGGTGCATCGCTATAACCCGATCGAACACACCAAGGGCAGGGTCAAGACACCGGAATCGATCGTCAAAAAGCTGAAACGGCACGGATATGACGCGACGATCGAAAATATGATAAAATATGTAAATGACATTGCGGGCTTCCGGGTGATCTGTTCCTTTACACCGGATATATACAAGATCGCGGAGATGATCAGTAACCAGTCGGACATCAAGGTCATCGCGGTCAAGGACTACATCCAATATCCGAAGGACACAGGTTACCGCAGCTACCACATGGTGATCGCGATTCCGGTCTTTTTGTCGGACCGCATCATCGACACAAGGCTGGAGCTGCAGATCCGCACGGTGGCGATGGATTTCTGGGCGTCCCTGGAACACAAGATCCGCTACAAGTTCGAGGGCAACGCGCCGGGTCACATCAGCAAAGATCTTCTGGAGTGTTCGCACATGGTCTCCGCGCTGGACGAGCGGATGATGGAACTCAACGAAGAGATCCGCGCGGTCATGGAAAACGAAGGAGAAAGCGCGCAGGAAGAAACGGCAGAAAAAGAAACGGAAACGGTTGCAACATAACAAACACCGCGCAAGCGGAACGGGAGAGAGAGGCATGGAAAACACCTTAGACGCATTATCCGAAAAGAGTCTGGCACAGGATCTGATCCGTGCAAACCAGCAGGCGGAAGCGGCGGAGCAGGAACGGCTGCGCAGACAGGCGGAGCATTATGAGCAGGAGCTGAGCGTGCTCAAGGACCAGGCGGACCGCAATATGGAAGCGATCGCCGGCCTGCATGACAAGCTGGATTCCGCCAATGACAAAACGCATGATACGGGCGTGCGCATTTACCGTAACGTGCAGGCCGTCATTCTGGACGAGCAGAAAAAGCAGACGGAGGCGATCACGGCGGAAGTCGCGAGACAGTTTTCGATGCTGTACGCACGGATGGACGCGCTCGAAAAGAACGCGGAAGCGGACCGGCTGGAGCGTACGCAGGAACGTGAGCAGGACCGTCAGGCGACGGCGGCGCTGCTGAAGCAGACGGTAAAAGAAGAAGGAGCGAAGGAAGCGGAAAAAGAAGCCGGAAATGACAAGAGCGGAACCATGTCCATCCTGATGCTGGTGGCGATGATCGCGGTGCTGCTGCTGAATGTCCTGATGTTTATGGGGATTTCCTTCTAAGGGTCAGGGTTTCATGCGTTCCGGAAAGCTTTTGTTCAGTTATATTACGGCGTTTTGTGCCGCCGCAGTCTGTTGGCTGCTGTTGTTACCGACCTTCCGCACCTCCGCGGCGGACGGCAGCAACTATATTCACATTACCCTGAACGGCACGGAGATCGGCGCGCTTGCCAGCGAAGAACAGGTACAGGACTGTCTGCGCGAGGCGAGACGCAACCTTTCGGGAGACGGGGAAAGTATGCTCCTTGCGGAGAGCGAGCTTTCCCTGACGAAGGATAGGGTCGCCATCGGCCGCATTGATTCCACGGAAACCATCATCGAAAACATGACGGAAGCGCTGCGGGCGGGACAGAAGTCCACCTTAAGCCACAGCTTCACCGTGAAGATCAATGAGTATGCCGTGAATCTTTCTTCCATGAGTGATGTCTATGAGCTTCTGTATGCTTCGAAACGCCAGATTGATACGGAAGATGAGTATGATGTGTCCCTCGCCCTGGACGGCAGCCGTGAGATCAACGTGCTGACGGCCTCCATCATCACCAAGGAAGCCGTGCGCCAGGAACGGGAGATGGGCAAGGGACTGTTGCTTTCGGGCGCGGACCGCTACATGGCGGAAGCGCTGAAACAGGCGGAGCCTTCGCCGGACGAGCTGGATTTTTCCGCCTTTCATTTAGGCCTGACCGATCTTTCCCTCGGCGACAAGGTCGAGATTGTGGAATCCTATCTGCCCGCGGAGGAAATCACGCCCGTGGGTGACGCCATCTCCGAGGTCACGAAGGACACGGAGACGAATAAGATTTATGAGGTGGTGGCGGGAGATACCACCGGCGAGATCGCCATGCGCTATGATCTGACGCTGGAACAGCTCATCGCCATGAACGAGATTCTGGAAAACGAAAACTCCACCATCCGTGTGGGAGACCAGCTGACGGTCACGGTGCCGGAGCCTTTGCTCTCCGTGAATTACACGATGGAAGAATATGTGGAAGAGGACTTTACGCTTCCGACGGAGTATGTGTATAACGACAACTGGTACCAGGACGAGAGCGCCGTTTTGCGCGAGGGCGTCACGGGACACCGGCGCATCATCGCGCTGACGGGATATGTGGACGGCGCGGCCACCGAGCGTGAGATTGTCAAGGAAGAGGTTACGCAGGAAGCGGTGGCGCAGATCATCGAACGCGGCACCAAGGTGCGCCCGATTTACATCAAACCGATTTCCGGCGGCATGATTTCCTCCCGCTTCGGTTACCGCGTGCTGCGCGGCAGGGCCGGGACGCATTCGGGCATCGACTGGGCCTGTCCGATGGGCACCTCCATCTTCGCGTCCTGCGGCGGCAGGGTCACCTACGCGGGCTGGATGGGCTCTTACGGCTATGTGGTGTTCATTGATCATCCGGACGGCCGTCAGACGCGCTACGCGCACATGTCGCGCGTGCTCTGCAGCGTGGGGCAGTATGTCAACCAGTTAGACCGCATCGGACTGTCCGGCTCCACCGGCAACTCCACGGGACCGCATCTGCACTTTGAGGTGCGCATCGGCGGACAGGCGGTGGATCCGTTAGGGGTCATACAGTAAGTTGACAAAATAACGTATATAAGTTATCATAAAAACCACAAGATATAGCAGGAAAATTTGAAAAGAGGACAGATTTAGCAGTATGGAACAGTTTGTAATCAAGGGCGGTATTCCGCTCGTCGGGGAAGTCACCATCGGGGGAGCCAAAAACGCCGCGTTGCCGATTCTGGCGGCGGCCACCATGACGGATGATGTCGTCGAGATCGAGAACGTGCCGGATGTCAAGGACACCCGTGCGCTGATCGAGGCGATTGAATCCATCGGCGTGCGCGTGAAGCGGGACAAGGACCGCGTGATCCGCATCGACGCGTCGCATGTGAAGAATCATCCCATCGAAAACGAATCCATCAAGCGCATTCGCGCCTCGTATTACCTCATCGGCGCGATGCTCGGCAAGTATAAGGACATCAACGTCGTGCTGCCTTCGGGCTGTGACATCGGCCTGCGTCCGATTGACCAGCACATCAAGGGCTTCGAGGCGCTGGGCGCGGAGGTCGATACCGCGCACGGCTTCATCAACACGAAGGCGGAGCGTCTGCTGGGCGCGCACATTTATCTGGACGTGGTCTCCGTCGGCGCCACGATCAACATCATGATGGCGGCCTGTCTCGCGGAGGGCAAGACGACGATTGAAAACGCCGCGAGGGAACCGCATGTCGTTGATCTCGCGAACTTTTTGAACAGCATGGGCGCGAACATCCGCGGCGCCGGTACGGACGTCATCCGCATCCGCGGCGTGCAAAAGCTCCACGGCACGCGCTACGCCATCATCCCGGATCAGATCGAGGCCGGGACCTTCATGGTGGCGGCGGCCGCGACACACGGCGATGTCACGCTGCACAACGTCATCCCGAAGCATTTGGAGTCCATCTCCGCGAAGCTCGCCGAAATGGGCTGCCGCATTCACGAATCGGATGACATGCTGCGCGTCGTTGCGTCCAGAAGACTGAACGCCACACATGTCAAGACCCTGCCCTACCCCGGCTTTCCGACGGACATGCAGCCGCAGATCACCACGGCGCTTGCGCTTGCCAGCGGCACCTCCATTGTTTCCGAATCCATCTTCGAAAACCGTTTCAAATATGTGGATGAACTGACAAAGATGGGCGCGCGCATCAAGGTGGAATCTTCCACGGCCATCGTCACGGGCCGCGAGGTTCTGACGGGTGCGCAGATCAACGCGCCGGATCTCCGCGCGGGCGCGGCGCTTGTCATTGCGGGACTCATGGCGGAGGGCTTTACCACCATCCGCGGCATTCATTTTGTGGAACGGGGCTATGAGGATCTTCCGAATAAGCTGCGCGCGCTGGGCGCGAGAATCGAAAAGACCGACAGCGATCGCGAACTCCAGAAATTCAAACTGAAATACGCTTAAATTGAAATACGCGTAAACTCCGGAGCGCTCATGGAGCGCTCCTTTTGCTTAACGCTCTTTTCCCCGGAAGAACAGCGCCAGCATCCCGGGCCCCACATGGGAGCCGGAAAAGGGCTCGTGCTGGCAGACCGTCAATGGAATTCCGGGCGTCACGGCGCTGACCATGTCCGCCAACTGCTGCGCGTCTTCGAGGCAGTCGCCGTGCGAAATGCAGACCGGCTGGTCCTGCAGATCCAGTTTTTTCTCCTTGTATTTAGTTACCAGTGCTTCGATGGCCTTTTTCCTGCCTCTTGTTTTCATGCAGGAAATGATGTGCCCGGTGGCGTCGCCGAAGAGAATGGGCTTGATGTTGAGGACGGTGCCGATGGCCGCGGAAGCGCCGCTGACGCGTCCGGTCCGCTTCAGGAAATTCAGGTCATCCACGGTGAAGTACTGGCAGGTGTGGGGAACTTCCTCGTTAAGAATCCGCGCGGCTTCCCGGACGTCTGTGCCTTCTTCGCTTAAGCGTGCCGCCCGCGTCGCCAAAAGGCCGTTCCCGAAGCCGCAGCCGAGGGAATCCACGATGTGCACGAAGCGGTCCTTGAAGCGGTCCATGAGCTCGCGCGCCGCCAGAACGGCCGCGTTGTACGTCCCGCTGATGCCGGAGCTCATGGCCACGTAAATGACATCGCGTCCCTTTTCCAGCACCGGCGTGAAGTGATCCAGAAAGAGTCTCGTATTCAGAAGAGAGGTGCGGATGTCACGTCCGTTCCGCAGCTCCTCATAAAAGGCGTGGCCGTCAAAGCTGTCCACGTCCCCGTGATACACACGCTGCTCCCCGTCAACGGTGTAGGTGCAGGGCAGAAGCGTGATTCCTTCCAGCATGGTTTTTGGCAGATTGGCGCTGCCGTCCGCGAATACAGTAAAAGACATAATACATCCCCCGTGGTTCGAATGAATGAAATTATTATACCACACTCCCCTCCTGTTCCGCCATCCGTGGCGGAACGCAAAACAGTCGGGTCGGTAGACAATATGTAATGACCTCCGATTTGTAGGTTCGTGGATTTACCTGTAACCTATAAGTTGGAAATACTCAACAGGCAACAGGGGTTACCGCATACAAATGGAGGTCATCAAATGAATTAT
>JAFZLB010000109.1 GCA_017551665.1 Lachnospiraceae bacterium | reverse complement strand
TCGCCCGCGCACTGGTCAAGGCGGACGAAGATCTGAAGCCTGCCATCAAGAAGGCCGGCTATCTGACCCGCGATCCGCGTATGAAGGAGCGCAAAAAGTACGGCCTCAAAGCGGCACGTCGTGCTCCGCAGTTCTCGAAGCGCTGATCGGTATATCAGAACAGCCAAAAGTCCCGGAAACTCAACAGTTTCCGGGACTTTTCTGTTGACAGGGGACGGCGGGTGTGGTATCTTGCATGTGGAAATGATCTGCGCAAGCAGATCGGAAAGGATCAAAACCGATGATTCAGAAATCTATCGTCAGATAACTGAATAGAGGCGCAGAGCATGTTGGAGGGGCGTGCCTCTCGGGTTTCGTGCGCCGTTTTTGAGTAACTTTCGAATAGTGGGAACCGCAGGACGCAGCCACAGACGGGAGCTGCTTCGCTGTGGTATTTTTATGCCCTTTTTCGGAAACAGACTGATTTCGAAACTGCGATGAAAATACATTCAAACAACTAACATTAGGAGAAAAAATCATGAAAGAAGAAATCAAGGAAAAACTGGAAACCGCCGCTGTGGTCGCTTTCTCCCCTGTCCTCGCGCTGGCCAACGGGGCCGTGACGGCGATCAACCGGAAATATATCAGAAAACCGCTGGGGCAGTTTATCGAAGTCGATGGACACAGAATGAGCGTCCTGGTGACCGGCCAGGGGGACCGCACGATCGTGTTCCTGCCGGGACTGAGCCGGACCTGCCCGATCCTGGATTTTAAGCCGCTGTTCACCCAACTGAAGGATCGGTTCAAAATCGTGGTCCCCGAAAAGTTTGGATATGGACAGAGCGACATTGTGAGAGAAAACCGGGATTATGAGACCATCGTGGAACAGTACCGGAAAGCGCTGTCTGTCCTGCAGATCAAGCCGCCGTACATCCTGTGCGCCCATTCGCTGAGCGGACACGACGCGGAGATCTGGGCGCAGAAGTATCCGGAAGAAGTGGAGGCGTTTATCGGGATCGACGCGAACATAGCCAACTGCCCGGAGATCAATTTCAATTATGATCGACTGTGGTGGGAGGATAGATTCCTCGAGCGGTTTTACAGCATCACGGGATACGTCCGTACCGCCGACCTGTACGGACTCGACAAAGCGCTTACCAAAAAAGAGGTGCGCATCCTGAAAGAGCTGGAGGTCAGAAACACCGGCAACTATGACGTCTACAGTGAAGAGAAAAATTACCTGGCGGCGCATGCGCTGATCAACAGCAGGCCGATGCCGACCCAGCCGACCCTGCAGTTCGTAGACACGCCCGAATGGTATAAAGACGGCGTTGCCCAACCCCATGAAAAGGGCGAGTGGGATGATTACGAGATCGCCTGGGTCAAAGCCCATGAGGATTTTGCCGCCGCCTCGCTCAACGGGAAAGTGCTCTACTACACCAGCGGCCATGTCATGCATCACTACGACTACGTCAAAATGGCAGGAGAGATCAAAGAATTCTTAAACGCGGAGAAATGAAGGGTAAAAACAAGATTTCGTCAGTAGTTAATGCGTGAGGGAACTGAGGATAAAGAATGCCGAAAACCAAGGAAATACAAGGGGTTCCGGCAACAAGGCGGGAGAGTACGGCCTCAAAGCTGCACGCCGTGCTCCCCAGTTCAGCAAGCGTTAACAAATGCTTTCAGCTCCGGAAACAGAAGTTTCCGGAGTTTTTCTTTTTGCACAGGAAGCATTGTCCGGCTCTTGATTTCGGGACGTGTTTCCGGTATACTGCCATTTGCGCATGCGCGTGGTGAGTTCGAGACCTTCCTCACCTAAAACAAAACTAAAGGAGAATAAAAGATGAAAAGAAACCAGACCCGGGAAATTGCCTTCGGCGGTATTATCGCCGCACTGTACGTCATACTGACCTATGTTGCCAACGCATTCGGACTTGCCAGCGGTGCAATCCAGGTCCGCATTTCCGAAGCCCTGACAATCCTTCCTGTTTTTACCGTCGCCGCGATTCCGGGCGTTACCATCGGATGCCTGCTGGCCAATCTGCTGACCGGATGCGCGTTCTGGGATATTGTTTTCGGTTCCTTCGCCACACTGCTCGGAGCAATCGGCACACGGCTGCTCCGCAAGCATCCGTATTTTGCGTGGATTCCGCCGGTTGTCAGCAACATGGCGATTATTCCGGTCGTGCTCCAGAAAGTATACAATGTTCCCGATGCATGGTGGTACCTGGTCATCACCGTCGGAATCGGGGAAATCATCAGCTGCGGCATACTGGGCATCATGCTTTACCAGGTTTCCTTCAAAGTCCTTCCGAACGATCTCCGCAACTGAGACGGTATCCGTATCAGGTCTTGCTTTCTGTTCCAAATAATGATAATATCATTATGTTGTATTGAAACATTATAATACAACAAGGAGGAATACTGATGAAGCAGCTGCAGGCGGAAAGCTCCAGCCCGCTGTACCACCAGCTGATGCAGCGGATTACGGATGACATTGAGAAGGGAAACTACCCGGTGGGCAGCCGGATCCCGCCGGAACATGAGCTGGAAGCGGCATACCAGGTCAGCCGGGTTACGGTGCGCCGCGCGCTGGCGGAGCTGACGGCGGAAGGAC
>JAFZLB010000108.1 GCA_017551665.1 Lachnospiraceae bacterium | reverse complement strand
GGGGGAGTTCCTCCCTCCCTCAGCAGGGGAAGTCACGGAACAGGCAGACGCCCCACGAACTCGGAGCGGAGCGACGCCGCAGCAGTTGTGGTATGGCCAACCAGTATGGATTTGAGTGCCGTGAACTGTCGTTCTTCCGAAAGGTTGGCGGGGTAATCTGCCATAGAGTGCCGTAGGATGGCGACAAGGCTGCCAACGCCACGCGTTTTTCTCTACTGTTGGCGGAGCTATGTGGCTTACAGCATTCCCTGAGGTCGATTGACACGCGCAGCTTTCGGAACAGGACGTTTTCTTCATCAAATGCCATCTGGACTTCGATGACGGCAGATACGTCTATGACGTGGAATTTTATAAGGACATGACGGAATACGATTATGAGATCGACGCGCTCAGCGGCGCCATCCTGGAATTTGACTTTGATGTAGAAGATTATGTGATCGCCACCCCGGCACCGGCGCCTGCTCCCGCGCCCGCTCCCGCTCCTGCTCCGGAACCGCAGCAGCCCGCGCAGCAGCAGACCGGCAGCATCACGCTGGACAAGGCCAAGAGCATCGCCTTACAGCACGCCGGTGTCTCCGCGGGCAACGCCGTCTTCACAAAAGCCAAGCAGGACTATGATGACGGACGGCTTGTCTTCGAAATCGAATTCATCGCCGGTACCACGGAGTATGAATATGAGATCGACGCGTCTTCCGGTGCCATACGGGAATTTGATGCGGAATCCGTATACGATGACTGAAGCCGAAACGGACGAAAAAAAAGCGCCCCGCTGTCCGCAGTGGGGCGTTTTCTTATTTCTGTCCGTAATACGCGTCCTTGCCGTGTTTGCGGAAGTAATGCTTGTCCTGCAAATACTGCGGAGCCGGTTCGACTTTACTATTGATCAGCTCCGTCCGGTAAGCCATCTTCGCGACTTCCTCCAGGACAACCGCGCCGTGCACGGCGTCCGTCGCGCTCTTCCCCCAGCAGAAGGGCCCGTGGTTCTTGCAAAGACAGGCCGTCACCGCCGTATGGTCAATGGACTGCCGCTCAAATTCCTTCACGATGAGCACGCCCGTGTTCTTCTCATAGCCCTCGTCCAGTTCCTCCTTCGTCAGCACGCGCAGACAGGGCACGGGGCCGTAATAATAATCCGCATGCGTCGTGCCGTAGCAGGGAATGTCCCGCCCGGACTGCGCCCAGCTCGTCGCGTAAGAGGAATGTGTATGCACAACGCCGCCGATGTCCGGAAAGGACTTGAAGAGCTCGACATGGGTCGCGGTGTCGGAGGACGGGTTCAACTCTCCCTCGACCACCTTCCCCTCCAGATCGACCAGCACCATATCCTCCGGTCGTAATTTCTCATAATCCACGCCGGAGGGCTTGATCGCGAAAATGCCGCTCTCCCGGTCAATTTCGGAGGCGTTCCCCCAGGTAAATGTCACCAGGCCGTAACGCGGCAAAAGCATATTCGCTTCATAAACACGTTGCTTTAATTCTTCGAGCATCGTCAGTTCTCCTTCATTGTGATCTCATACAGCGCGATTTCGTCCGTCTCGCGGTTGGCGGCCAGCACCATGTCCCTGCCGTCCTCCGTAAAGAACAGCGCGTTCGCCGGGCCGGCTCCCTCGTCCAAAACATCGGTCACATAACTTTTTGTCTCACTGTCATAATACAGCGCCAGCAGCTCCTTCTTCCCTTCCCGCGCACCGACAATCGCAAGCTTCTTTCCCGCAACCCCGGCGGTGTAAATCGCGTGGAGAAAGGGCATGTCCTCCGGATACTGCCAGACCTTTTCAAAGCGCTTGGACGACGCGCTGATCTCCTTTGCGCCGTCGGCTGTCAGCACCTTTACGCCCTGTACGCCGGGGGTCACCTCCGTGACGGGCGCGTCCCCGAAGACCGGTGCCGCAAGACCCTCTCCGGCCTCATGAAAGACCGCGAGCTTTTCGCCGTGGAAGGGTGCCATCACCAGCAGCTCCCGTTTGCCGTCGCCGTCAAAATCCTCATAGAGCATGTCAGAGGTCGCTTCCGCAAGGAGCAGCTCCGTCTCCCATGCACCCTCCGCTTCCGCCGGCGGAACCACCTTCAGCACACCCTTGTCCGTGCCGACCAGCGCCCAGACCGTGCCGTCCTCTTCCGTCACCTTCGCGAAGCCGTGATTATGATACAAGCCGCTGACGAGCGGCGTCAACGCAAGCTGTTGCTCCGCGCTGTACTCCCGGATATCCCCGGACAACTCCGCCACCCAGACGCGCCCGGGACAGCTCCAGTCGTTCTTAAACGCGTGATCACTCTTTAAGGTGCAGGCAATCAGATACCGCCTGCCGCCCCTTTGCAACAGACCGAAGCGATGCACAAAGGGCAGATCACAGAGCACCCGCTCCTTCCAACCGCCGCCGTCCCGCGTATAATACACAATCTTCGCGTCCGCGGAATCATTCGGCGAATAAAACTTCCGCGTCGCCATCACGACCGTCTCATCCTCGCAGGGAAACTGCTCCAGCGTCATCACCCCGCCCGGGCCTTCCCACAGCGTATCCACCTTCTCCCCGTCCACATGAAACATGTAACAGGGATCCTGCTTCTCCGCCGCACAGAGCAGCTTACTCTCCCCACCGTCGCTAATCTTGGCAACACTGTAACATTTTGTCAACTGACCTATTACTTTTTTATTTGCACAAAACATCCAATTTCCCCCTCATCATCGCACAGGCCTCCGCCGCAATCTCGCGCCAGTTCGACTCCCCGGTATACCAGAACTCCGTGACGAAGCGCCGCACGCCCAGCATCCACGCCTTGCGAATGCCCGCGTCGAAGTCCACATGCCCGGTGCCGAAGGGCACTTCGCGGAAGACGCCGGGGACGGTTTCCTTCAGGTGCATCGCGATGAGATGCCCGCGGCCCGTCTCGAGGTCATCCGCGACGCGCGTGCCGTACTCCACAGCCGCGTTCGTGATGTTGCCGAGGTCCGGATAGACCTGAAGGTAGGGGAGGTTCACCATGTCCACGAAGGACATGGCCTTCTCCACGGTGTTCATGAAGGGCGTTTCCATGGTCTCAAAGCCCATGATGACGCCGTAGCGCGCCGCCAGCTCCGTCGCGATGTGCAGGTTTTTCTCAAAGAGCGCGCGCGTCTCTTCCGTGGAGTCTTCGTAGTAGACGTCGTAGCCGGCCAGCTGTATCATGCGGATGCCGAGATCCGCGGCCAAAGCCAGGGCCTGCTCCATAATCTCCATGCCGCGCTCGCGTGTTGCCTTGTCGGCGCTGCCGATGGGATACTTGCGGTGCCCGGAAAGACACATGGAACGTAAGGGCATGCCGCAGTCTTCCGCGATGCGTAAGAGATCGCGGCGCTCCTCCTGCGTCCAGCAAAGCCGCGCCAGCTTCTCGTCCGTCTCGTCCACCGAGAGCTCGATGAAATCAAAGCCCGCCGTCTTCGCGGCCTCGAATTTCTCCTTCCAGGACAGCTCCTTCGGAACCGCCTTTTCGTACATGCCAAGTTTGTATTGTCTGTTCATATATTCCTCGCCTCTGTCTTGTGAATCAACCCCGGGCTGACGCAGCTCCGCTGTTGCTTACATCAGCGAGCGGAACGGTATATTCGACGGATGCTCAAAGCAGTCCTCAAAGCCGCGCGGATGATGATAGTACATGATCTCCTTGTCCTGCGGATAGGTGTAGCGTCCGCCGACCTGCCAGAAGAAGGGCGTAAAGGTGTAGAGATTACGCGGTTTCTTGAACTCCCAGAGCAGACGGATCTCTTCGGTGTCCGCCTGGAAATTGGACCAGACATCGTGGTGAATCGGGATAACGACCTTGCAGCGCAGGCTCTCCGCCATGCGCAGAATGTCAACGGAGGTCATCTTGTCCTGGATGCCGACCGGGTTTTCCCCGAAGGCACCGAAGGCGACGTCCACCTTGTGATCCTTGCCGTGCTTCGCGAAGTAGGTCGAGAAATGCGAATCCCCGGAATGATAAATGTTGCCGCCCGGTGTCTTGAACAGATAGTTCACGGCCTTCTCGTCCATGTTGTCCGGGCATTTCCCGGTCAGCTCCTCGCGGTCGGGACCGGTGGAATCCGTCGTGACCAGACAGGTGCGGTCAAAGGAATCCAGGCAGATGATCTCGATCTCGCCGACCTTAATCTTATCACCGGGCTTGACGATCTTAATCCGGTTCTTCGGCACGCCCCACTTCATCCAGATTTCCGCAGCCTTCAGCGGCCCGATGAAGGGCACGGGAATCTTCTTTCCCTTCGCGTCCGTCGTCATCATTTTGGAATTGATGACATGCGCCGCCCATTCCGCGCTTAAGTGATCCTGATGATAGTGCGTCGCCAGCACCGCGTCCACATGCTTGAAGGCGAAGGGGTCAGCGACAAAGGGCACGTTGCGCAGATTGGGCTGCATCTTGCGCACACCGCCCATGTTGGCCATCTGGTGACCGGGGGCCATCTTGCCGTCGCCGTGCGTGCGCTTGCCGTTGCCGTTCCAGAAATCCACCGTCAGGTTCGTCCCCTTCGGTGTCTTCATCCAGATGCCGGTGCAGCCCAGCCACCACATGCTGACGTTGCCCTTCGGCACCTTCGTCTGCTCAATCTCTTCCACCAGCCAGGTGCCCCATTCGGGGAAGGTCTTTTCAATCCACTTGTCTCTTGTCATTTCGGATATGGTGCTCATATATTACCTCCTGTTTATGCCGTAACTTTTTTCTTGCTCTTGAACAGCCCCGCAAAGGGATTCGTCGCCGTGCCGGATTTCCGCGCGGCGGACAGCATATCCCAGGCGATCGCGACGATGATGATCACGCCCTTGACCAGGTTGTGATAAATCGAGGGAACGCCCAACAGCTGCAGACCGTTCGTGATAACGCCGATCAGCACTGCGCCGAGCATCGCGCCCTGCAAAGAGCCCGAACCGCCGCGCATGGAGACGCCGCCGATGACGATGGCCGCCAGCACGTCGTTTTCATAACCCTGCGCCTGCGAGGCCGAGGCCTGCTTGTTCATACAGCTCATGACAAAGCCGGACAGCGCGCCCATAAAGCCGGAAATCGTATAGGCGATGATGATGACGCGCCGCGTCGGGATGCCGGAAAGCTCCGAGGCCTGGCGGTTGCCGCCGGTCGCGTAGACGTAACGCCCGTAGACCGTGTGGTTCAGCACAAAGTAGCAGACCACAAAGCAGACCGCAAGGATATAAACGGGAATCGGAATCCCGAGCAGACGGCTTTCGCCGATCCAGTTCATCAGGTCGCAGCGCATCACGTTGATCAGCTGGTTGCCCGTGATGAACTGCACGATGCCGTACAGCACCTCGTTCGTCGCAAGCGTCAGCAGAAAGGCCGGGATCGCGAAGCGCGACAGCACCAGGCCGTGGAAGAAGCCGCTGACAATGCCGCAGGCAAGACCCGCCAGCAGCGCGACAAGCGCACCGCCGTTGGACTGTCCGAAGGCCAGCACGACCGTCGCCGCCATCGCACCGCAGACCGCTGCGTTTCCGGAGACCGTACGGTCGATGCCGCCGAGCAGCACGGCAAAGGTTGCGCCGCAGATCATGATGCCCGTCAGGGAAATCGAATACAGGATGCTGACGACGTTCCCGTAGGTGAAGAATTTTCCCTTCGTGGTCAGGGACAAAAAGGCCACGAGAACAATCAGCACAATGATGCGGCTGTTCGCCAGGAGCTTCTTTACGCCTGCCGCCGCGTTCGTTCCGCTTTTCTCTTTCATGCCGCATCCTCCTTTCCTTCCTCACCGGTGAAGCCGGAAGAGGCCATGAGAATATCCTCCTGCGTCGCGACACCGCTGTTGAATTCTTTTGTGATTCTGCCGCCGCGCATCACGAGAATGCGGTGCGCGACGCGCAGCACCTCGGCGATATCCGAGGAAACCATGAGCACCGCCACGCCTTCGTTGGACAGGCGTTCAATGATCTCATAGATCTCATCCTTCGCGCCGATATCAATGCCGACCGTCGGCTCGTCAATCAGCATGACCTTGAGGTCACGCGTCAGCCACTTGCCGAGCACGGCCTTTTGCTGGTTGCCGCCGGACAGATTCCCGACCTGCACGTTCGGATTCGGCGGACGTAAGTCCACAAGCTCCACCGCACGGTGCCCGAGCGCGTCCTCATCCGCGCGGTTGACAAAGCCCTTCTTGGACAGCTTGTCGTAATTTGTCACGGCGACGTTGCCCGTCACGGACAGCAGCGGCGAAAAGCCCTGCGTTCTTCTGTCCTCGGGAATCAGGCCGAAGCCCGTCGCCACACTCCTGCCGATCTTCGGGCTGTAGGGACTGCCCTCCAGAAGAATCTCGCCGGAGTCATAGGGATCCGCACCGTAGACCGTGCGGACGATTTCCGTGCGGCCGCTGCCCACAAGCCCCGTCAGCACGACCACCTCGCCGCGCTTCACCTCAAAGGACACGTCGTTATACGCACCGAGTCTCGTCAGATTTTTCAGCGTCAGCACCGGCTCCGCCGAAGAGGTCTTCAGTTCGCGGGAGGCCGTGGCCTCGCTGACCTCCTTGCCGATCATCATTTTGATGATCTCGGAGGGCACGATATTTTCCTTTTCCACAACGCCTGCGTTCTTACCGTCGCGCAGAATGGTGATGCGGTCGGACAGATTGAAGACTTCCTCGAGGCGGTGGGAAATGTAAATGATGGAAACGCCCTTCTCCCGCAGCTGGTGAATGATCTTATACAGCAGCTCCGACTCTCTCGAAGACAGCGACGCCGTCGGCTCATCCATGATGATGAGACGCGCGTCCGTCGCGAGCGCCTTTAAGATTTCGACCATCTGCATCTGCGCCACGGACAGCGTTTCCACGATGTCATTGGCCCCCACGGGAAAGCCGTAGTGATCGATCAGATCCTGGATCTGCCTGCGTTCCGCGGACGCCCGGACAATGCCGAATTTGGAAATCTCTTTGCCGAGCATGACGTTCTGATACACGGACAGCGTCGGCACGAGCGACAGCTCCTGGAAAATGCAGGCGATGCCGAGCGCCGCCGCGCTTTCCCTGGAGGTGATTTCCACCTCCCTGCCGTCCAGGAAAATCTGTCCGCCGTCCTTGGGATAAACGCCGGTCAGGATTTTGATCAGCGTGGATTTGCCCGCGCCGTTCTCCCCGAGCAGCGCGTGGACTTCGCCCTTGCGCACGTCAAAATTGACATGATCCAGTGCGTGCACATGGGCAAAGATTTTTTCGATTTCGCGCATTTCAAACAACAAATCTTTTTCAGCCATTCGCACTCACCGCCTTCTTTTCGCGCGCCGCAGCGGCCGCTCTCTTGATGCGTTTCTGCATGAACTCGTTATAATATACGTCAAAGACCAGCACCATAACGATGACGATACCGGAGACCACCGCGACCACCTGCGTCGTAAAGCCGTACTTGCGCATCCCGTTCCGGAGCACCTGCATGAACAGCACGCCGATCGTCGTGCCGACCATATCGCCGCGGCCGCCGGTGAAGGCAGCGCCGCCGATGACGGAGGCGGAAATCGCCTGCAACGCAAAGGTCTGTCCCGTCGCGACCTCCGAGGTATGCAGTCTGCCCAGCGTAAACATCGCCGCGATAAAGGCGCAGAGGCCGGAGATCACAAAGGCCGTCACCTTGGTTTTGACAAAGCTCACACCGGAGTATTCCGCGGATTTGCGGTTCGCGCCGATTGCGTAAATGTACGTGCCCCGCTTTGTTTTCTTTAAGAAAAACTGGGCGACGGCCGCGAGCACAAAGAAGGCGATCGTCACATAATAAGGACCGCTGCTTCCGATCTGCCCGCCCAGCGCGGTGATCGTCGGGTTGTTGATCTGCGTCTGCGTGATCGAGCCGTACTCGTTGCGGATGGCGAAAATATACGTCAGACCCGCAAAGATGAACTGGCTGGACAGCGTCGCAATGAAGTCCGGAATCTGCAGCACCGCGACGGAAAAGCCGTTTAAGAGTCCGCCCGCAAGTGCCATCAGCAGGGAAATCAAAAGGATCATGATCAGGGACATCCCCGTATAGTAATACAGGAAGGAAAAGAGCATACAGACCGTTCCCATCAGATGTCCGCAGGAAAGATCATTGCCGCCGGTGATGATCGCCATCGTGACACCGATGGCCAGAATCCCGATGACGGAGCATTCCCTGAGCAGTGTGTTGATATTTCCCCAGGTCAGGAAGGAATCTGTCGTGGCGGAAAAGATGATGACCAGCAACAGCAGCAGACCGAAGGAAATAAAGCGTCGTAAGGTTTCTTGTCTCATAAGCGCTTCCTCGCATAAGCTGAGTTTTTAGTAAAAAGCCGGATTGCCTGCGCATCGCGCCGGCTCGAAATCGCTTCGCGATTCCTCGCTCGCTGCGCGCGGCATATATCGAAACAGGCGGTCACATGCAAGCATGCGCCGCCCGTTCGATGCATGCCTTATCGCGATACGAACTTACCACCTCATATCCGGCGTAATGCTGCCCACGTTGTCCTTGTCCACCGTCATCGGAGGCATCTTGATGACAGGGGTCTTGGAGAAGGAAGAGGTGTCGATGTTGGAGCCGATGTACATCATCAGCAGACGTGCCGCCGTCGCGCCCTGGTTGTAGCAGTTCGTGTAGACCGTGCCGGTGATCGTGCCGTCTTCGATGTATTCCAGCGCCTTCGTCTCGCCGTTCGCGCCCCAGATCATGATGTCGTCGCGACCCGCGTTCTTGCAGGCTTCGCCCGCGCCTTCCGCCATCTGGTCATTGTGTGCGAACACCGCGTTGATCTGATCGCCGTGCGTCGTCAGGTAGTTCTGCATCAGCGTGTTGGCCTTTTCCATGTTCCACTCCGCCGTCTGGGAATCCAGGATGTTGATGCCCGGGTGATTTTCCATGGCCTGCTTGAAGCCGGTCTGCAGGTTTTCGCCGCGCGCCGCGCCCGGGGTTGCTTCGATGATCACGACATTGCCTTCGCCGCCGAGATCCGCAGCGATGCGCTCGCCGATGGCATAGCCGGCCTCGACGTCCGTCATGGCCACCAGACCCGCGTGCGGTGTATTGACGTCAATGTTGATGCAGACCACGGGGATGCCCGCCGCTTCCGCGTCCTTGACCGCCTGTGCGCAGGCGTCGGAGTTCCATGCCTGAAGGACGATGCCGTCATAGCCCTGCGCGATCAGGTCCGCGATGATCTCGGTCTGCTTCTCCGCGCTCTTCTCGCCGTCGAAGATATTGAACTCCACATTCGACCAGTACTCCAGCTCCTGTGCGATGCCCTTGCCCCATGCCGTGCCGTTCGCTTCGGAAGCAGCCGTCGGAATCCAGGCGATCTTCAGCGGATCCGTGTACGGATTCTTGCCGCCTTCCTTGAAGCCGATGCCGCCGGAGGCTGTCTCGCCGCCCGAAGGTGCAGCCGTCGAAGTCTCAGCGGGCGCCTGGGAGCCGCCGCCGCCGGAATTCTGCTGATTTGCGGCACCGCAGGACACCACGGAAAACGCGAGAACCGCTGCCGTCATAACACTGATGAGTCTTTTCAGTTTCATGTTGATACCTCCCTCATGTAAGATTGTTGCAGTTTTGGGAATGAATCCCCCCACGGTCATCATTGTACGCCCGCCCCGCCGCGAATGTCAAGTGCTTTTGCAAATATTTTCACGATTTTTCTTTGAAAACAGTATCTGTTTCTATCTTTTTGTCAGTTTTTCACAGTTTTTACTGTTCTATCTGTGCATTTCTTACGATTTTGGATGAAAATATTTTCATTCGTATTGACTTCTTTTTCCTGCCGTGTTACTGTGGAACAAAAGGGGGACACAGGGCCATGACAGGACAGATTCTGAGCATTGACGTCGGCACGACAAGCATGCGCGGCATTCTTTATGATGAAGCGGGACAGCCGCTTGCCACGGAAAGCGTCGCCACACCGCTGGTCAAACACGGGGACTTCATTGAACAAAGCGCGGAGACCTTTGACGACGCACTCTTACAAATCATCCGCAGTCTGACGAAACACGCGCAGCCGGCGGCCCTGGTGCTGACCGCCTTCCGCTCCGCGCCGGCACTCGTGGACCGGGACGGAAAGGCGCTGACCAATTTCATCATGTGGCAGGACACGCGCAACCGCGCCATCTGCGAACGGCTGCTTGCACAAAACGACGCCGTCTTCCAAAAAACAGGCGCGGGCATCAACGCCGTCTTCACCGCCTCGAAGATCACCTGGTTCAAAGAGGAGACACCCGCGCTCTTCGAAAAAGCCCATAAGGCGCTGATCGTCCCGGACTATCTCATGTGCCGGATGACCGGCGAATTTCATACGGATTACACCTACGGCAGCCGGACTTCCCTGATGCACATCAAAGACTGCGCCTGGGACAGCGAACTCTGTGCACTGTTTTCGCTTCCGGAAGACATCCTTGCGGATCTGATTCCGCAGGGCTCCGTCTACGGACATGTCCTGCCTTCCTTCGCGAAGGAAAGCGGACTGCCGGAGGGCATCCCCGTCATCACCGCCGGCGGTGACCAGCAATGCGGCGCGCTCGGCCTCGGTGCGCTGGACGCTTCTTCCCTTGTCATCAACTGCGGTACCGGCTCCTTTGTCATCGGACAATGCGACGAACCGCTGCTGACCTCTCCCGCCATGATCTGCAACGTGGCAGCCGTGCGGGGCAAATACATTCTGGAATCCAACATCCTTTCCTCCGCTGCGGCACTGGACTGGTTTTTGCGGGAGCTCTTGCCCGATCTGCGTTGCGACGGATGTCCCGATCTTGCGGCCTTCAACGCGCTGGCGGCCTCCGTTCCGCCCGGCGCCTGCGGGGTGCGCTGTGTCCCGATGTTCCAGGGCTGCGGCACAAGAGACTGGAATCCGGCGGCACGCGCTTCCTTTACTTCCTTAAATCTGACGCATACGCGTGCCCATCTTGCACGCGCCCTGCTGGAAGGGATTGCCGCGGAGATTACAAAAAGCATCCGCGCACTGCCGGCTTCGCTTTCCTCCGCGCCTGTCGCTTCGCTTGGCGGCGGCATGACAAAGAGCGATCTCTTCGCGCAGATTCTTGCGGACATGTCCGGCAAGGAGCTTGTCCGCTATGACGACGGCGAAGCCACCGCCCTCGGCGCTTTCTTGAGCGCCGCCGTCACCTGCGGATGGTATCCCGACGAGAAAAGCGCCTTCGCCGCAGTCCGCGGAAACGCGCCGCACAAACGCTTCACGCCGGACGCCGCCAATCGCGCACTGTACGACGCCCTGCTTACGGAAACGGAAGAGGTTTATCATGCACTTCCCGGAGGAACGGGATGATGGAAGAACTGCAACGGGAACAAGCGGAGCTGACACGCGTACAGCTGGGGCAGGACGCGCCGCTGCTCTCCGAATACGCCCTGTATTCTCTCGTGGCGGACATGTATTACACGCGCGGCATGAAGGTGGCGGAAATCGCGGCCTCACTCTCCTTTTCTGCCGCCAAGGTGTCCCGGCTGCTGGCCGCGGCAAGAGAAAAGGGCGTCGTCGAAATCCGCGTCCGCCGCATCGTCGACCGTCTGCGTGAAATCGAAAAGCAGCTGACGGAAGCCTTCGGCCTGAAGGACGCGATCGTCATCAGCTCCTTCGGGGACGAGGACTACGAGCAGGCGCTGGAAACCGTGACGGACTTCGCCTCCGTCTATGTTTCCGATCTGCTGCGCGGCAAAAAAACGCTCGGCGTTTCCAACGGCAACGCCGTCAACAAAATCACCGGCAAGCTGCACCGCATTCACCCCTGTGAGCTGGACACCGTGCAGATCATCGGCTCCGGCTCCAACACCTATCAGGATGTGGAGTCCAGGGAGCTCGTCACGCGGATCTCCGGCATCTTCCCCGGCGGACGCAGCTACTTTCTCAACACGCCGATTTTCATGGAAGACAGTTACGCGAAGGAACGTCTCTTGCAGGAACCCTCCGTCTCCGCCGTCTTTGACCGGATGCGCGAATGCGACATCCTGCTCACGGGCATCGGCGGCTTCAAGCAGATTCCGAAGGCCGCCAGACGCGGTGCCTTCCGGGAATACCTGACGGACGACATGATGCGCGAGCTGAACGAAAAAGGCGCCGTCGGCAGCGTCTGCGCACAGTATTATGACATTCAGGGGAATTATCTTTCCTGCGAATGGAACGAGAAATGCATCGGCATGCCCTTCGCGGACATCCGCGCGAATAAGATGACGATCGGTGTCGCCTGCGGCGCGTACAAGCAGTCCTCCGTGCGCGGCGCACTGCGCGCGGGACTCATCAACGTCCTGATCACGGACGAGGCACTCGCCGCGGGACTGCTCTCTTAACGGATCAGCAGAATATATCCCTTTTCCACGGGCTGGTACTTCCCGGGGAACAGAGAATCATATTCACAGACCATTTCCTCATTCAGCACCATGACGCGGCAGCCCTTCGGGATGCGCGGCAGACGTTTCAACCTGCTCTTGATACGGTAAACGCCGTTCGCGCGCCTGCGTTTCGGAAAGGGCTGTCCCTTCCAGATCGGAAGCGAAGACGCCTCGCGGTAACGGTAGGACGCCGCTTCCAGATATTCCGTTTTGCCCTGTTTGGAAAACACGGGATCCATCAGGTCCCTGCCCGGATTGTCCGGCGTGCGCAAAAAGCCCCTGCCGCGCTCTGCGGACACCGCGCGGACCGGCGCGTCAAAATAGCCGTAGACACCGCTCTCCGCCTTCCCCGCAAAGGACAGCACATACACGCCCCGCGCCCCCTTGAGCGAGCTGATCCGCACACCGCTCATCAGCTCGTGAATCACATAATCCGTCGCGTCCGTGTTGCAGACGATATAATCCTTTCCGACGCGTTCCTTCCAGGCCTTCCCGCCCGCGGGGAAATGCCGCGCCTTCATCGCCTCGCCAAAGACCCTTCCCCGGAAGCGTTGCAGTAAAAACAGGTCCTTTCCCTGCGCTTCCAAAAAGAATTCCTGGTCCTTTTCGCCGTGAAAGCATTTGCCGTCCCACCACAGATCCTTGTAGACGCGCTCCCGCTCTCCCCTGCTGTTTTCGTAGACGATGTCCGCCGTCGCGCCCTCCGCGGAAAAGCGCAGCCGTCCGCTCGGAATGAGATAGATGCCCTCATAGCGGCGGCGCGTATCCGCCGGCACCCGCTTGTAATCGTAATAAATGTTGACGCCGCGCTCCATCATCACAACGGCAAAGAGCCGAAGCAGCATCCGGTTCAGATCCAGCCGGCAGTCATGCGTTTCGCTCATGGCCAGCACCGCGTTGTAGTCGGGCAGCACAAAAAACTGTGTGTCAAACTGGAAGCTGTTGCCGCCCTTGAACAGCACATGGCTGCCAAGATCCATGTCCGGATCCGTGTAGGACACCTGGTCCCAGCCGAGGCCGTAGAGCGCCGCGCGCGTATCGTTTTTCAAAAAGGTTTTGCCCTGCCGCTTCTGCATCTCCCGCTTGCTCTTTTCCGTGAGCAGCGGACTCTTTGTCAGAAACCGGTCGCCGAATTTGCAAAGATCGATCATGTTCGTCGTAATGCCGGCACCGCCGCGAATTAAGAGTTCCTCCGCGGGTTTGTCCTTTTCCGAAATCATCGGATACGCCCGGTTGTAGGTTCCGGCCATTCTGGTGGAATGCGCCCCGATCGGCTCCGTGATGTACTTCTTGCAGTATTCCGCAAAGGGCATGCCGCTGACCTCCGCCACGACAAACTCCGCCAGCGTAAAGCCGTCGTTGCAGTACACGGAATAACTGCCCGGTGCCGCCTTCAGCGTACTCTTGGACAGATAGTCGTAAACGTCGTCCTCGTAGGTTTCCCCTTCCGCGTCCGAAACGGAAAAGCCCCGCCACTGTGTCCCCGGCAGGCCGCTCGTATGCGTGAGACAGTGCCGCAGCGTAATCTTTTTGTAGCGGTTGTCCAGCGGCATCACAAAGCGCGGCAGATAGCGGCAGACCGGCGTATCCAACGACAGCAGGCCCTGCTCGACAAGCTGCATCACCGCCACCGTCATGTAAATCTTGGAAACGGAAGCCACGTTATAGGTCATGCGCAGCGTCGCCTTCTCTTTTTTCTCTTCCTGCTGTTTGCCTTTCGCCTTCTGCTTTTCCTTTTTCTCCTGCCGCAGATTGCGGTATCCCAAGGCGTCCGCACAGACAATTTCCCCGTCGATCATGATCGCGTAGGAAACGGAAGTGTATTCCTTCGGCAGGGCGCGCTCCACCATGGCGCTCAGTGTTTTTGTCAGGGACTTGTTCATCGTCATACCCCTTTTTCCTTGATTTCCTTCCATCGGTGACAGGCCACATAACGCCCCTCTCCCGCGTGTTCCCAGGCGGGCATTTGCGCGTGGCAGGCTTCGCAGGCAAAGGCACAGCGCGGCGCGAAGCGGCAGCCCGGCGGCGGATCCACCGGACTCGGCACCTCGCCCGAAAGCCGGATCTTCTTTTCCTCGTGACCGGAATCCGGATCCGGGTCCGGGATGGCGCTGATCAATGCCTTCGTATAGGGATGCAGGGCTTCCGAAAACACCTGCGCGCCCGTGCCGTATTCCACGAGCGCCCCGAGATACATGATGCCGACATAGTCCGAAATATGCCGCACCATGGAAAGATCATGCGAAATAAAGAGATAGGTCAGGCCGCGTTCCTTCTGCAGACGGATCAGCAGATTGACGATCTGCGCCTGGATGGAAACGTCCAGCGCGGAAATCGGCTCGTCGCAGACGATGAATTCCGGTTCCACCGCCAGGGCCCTGGCGATGCCGACGCGCTGCCGCTGTCCGCCGGAGAGCTCATGCGCGAAGCGGTTGAGGTAATCCCGCGTTAAGCCCACCGCCAGCAGCTCCTCTGCTGCCCGCTCCTGCCGTTCCTTCCGCGACAGATTCGTATGCACCTGCAGACCCTCCGCGACGATTTCCGCAATCGTCATGCGCGGATCCAGCGAGGAATACGGGTCCTGGAAAATCATCTGCGCCCGCTTCTTGAAGCGCAGCCGCTCTTTTCCGGCGAGCTCCGTCACGTCCTGCCCGGCAAAGAGAATCTCCCCGGAGGTCTTCGGATACAGGCCGATGAGCGTGCGTCCGCAGGTGGTCTTGCCGCAGCCGGATTCGCCGACGATGCCGAGCGTCTGTCCCTTTTCAATCGTAAAGGAAACATGATCGACCGCCTTCAGCGTCTTCTTTCCGGCCACCGGAAAATATTTACAGAGGTCCCGGACCTCAACGAGACAATCAGCCACCGGCACTTCCTCCCTGCATCGTCGTAAATCCTTCTACCTTCGGCGCCATCGGGTGCTGCAGGTGACAGCAGACGCCGTGCGTGCCGGAAAGCGAAGTCTCTTCCGGCATCCGTTCCCTGCAGATCGGCATGCAGTATTCGCAGCGCGCCGCAAAGGGACAGTGCGCCAGCGGCAGAATGAGATCCGGCGGCGTCCCCTTCAGCGTATAGAGTTCCTGCTTCGTTTCCTTGGCCAGCTTCGGCACCGAGCGCAGCAGCGCCCAGGTATAGGGGTGCTTCGCCTCGCGGAAGATTTCCCGCACCGTTCCGCGCTCCACAATCTGCCCCGCGTACATGACCTGGATGCGGTCCGCAAAGTTCGCCACCACGCCGAGATCATGCGTCACTAAAATGACGGCGGTGTGCAGCTCCTCTCTTAGGTTCTGCAGAAGCTCCAGAATCTGCGCCTGGATGGTCACGTCCAGCGCGGTCGTCGGTTCGTCCGCGATCAGGATCTTCGGATTGCAGGCCAAAGCGATCGCGATCATCACACGCTGCCGCATCCCGCCGGACATCTGGTGTGGATACTGGTCCACGCGCTTTTCCGCGTCCGGGATCCGTACCGTCTCCAGCATCCGTATTGCTTCCTTCCGCGCGGCGGCCTTGTCCATGCCGCGGTGCAGCATCAGCGTTTCCATGATCTGTTTGCCGCAGGTCATCGTGGGATTGAGCGAGGTCATGGGATCCTGGAAGATCATGGAAATCTCCGCGCCGCGCAGCGCCCGCAGACGTTTCTTGTCCATGCGAAGCACATCCTCGCCGCAGAAAGAAATCCTGCTGCCCTCGTCAATCCTTGCCACCGGCGGCTTCAACAGACGCATCAGCGCCTTGCTTGTTACGCTCTTTCCGCAGCCCGATTCCCCGACAAAGGCAAGGGTCTCCCCCTCGTCCAGGAAAAAGGAAACATCCCGGACCGCCTTCACCTCTCCGGCGTATGTATGAAAGGAAACCCGCAGGTGTTCCACCTCTAAAAGATGTTCGTCTGCCTGTGTCATTTACGTCCGGAGCCTCGGGTCAAGCGCGTCTCTCAGGCCGTCGCCCATCAGGGTGAAGGCCAGCATCGTCAGCGCAATCATCAGTGACGGGAAAAACAGCTGGTAAGGATAAAAGGTAAAGTTCGCCTGTGCGAGGGACGCCAGCGCGCCCCAGCTCGTATCGGGGGCCTGCACGCCGAGGCCGATGTAGCTTAAGAAGGCCTCGGAGAAAATATAGCCCGGAATATCAAAGGTAATGGTCACGATGACCACGGAAATCGTATTCGGAAGCAAATGCCTGAGAATGATCCGCCGGGAGCTGACGCCGAGGCAGTTTGCCGCCATGACAAATTCCTGGCTCTTGATCTGCAGCATCTGTGCCCGCACGAGCCTTGCCACCCCGCACCATCCGGTCAGGGTCAGCGCGAGAATCAGCGTGCCGATGCTCTTGCTCTGCAGCACCACGGACAGCAGAATGACGACGATCAGATAAGGAACGCTGATCAGAATCTCCACAATGCGCATCATCACGTCATCCACGATACCGCCGAAATACGCGGCAATGCCGCCGTAAATGCAGCCGATGACACTGGACACGAGTGCGCCGGTCAGACCGATCAGCATGGACACCCTGCCGCCCTGCCAGACCCTGGCAAAGAGATCACGCCCCAGCTTGTCCGTGCCGAACCAGTGCGCGGCAGAGGGTCCCTGGTTTCGCGCGGTCTTGTCCATTTCCTCAAAGGCATAGCCGCTGATGGACGGGCCGAAGATCGTCAGGAAAACCAGGATGCAGAGAATGATAAAGGCGATCAGCGCCACCTTGTTTTTCCGGAATCTGCGCCAGGCATCCCGCACATAGCCGATGTGGGGACGCGCCATCTGTTCCGCCTCGCCCTCCCGGCATCCTTCAATGATGAACTTTTCCTGCGGAATCGTTTCCGTCCGTTCCTGTTCTTCCAAAAGCTTAGTCCTTGTTCTGCAGGCGGATCCTGGGATCCACGACAGTGTAAACAATATCCACGATGAGCTGCATGATCACAAAGAGCGCAGCGTAAAACACCGTCGTTCCCATGATCATGGAGTAATCTTTATTGTTAATGGAGCTGACATAATAAAAGCCGATGCCGGGAATGGAAAACATCCGCTCAATGACAAAGGCTCCTGTGAAAATGCCGACGATTCTGCCCGCTAAAATCGTGATGGCGGGAAGCAGGGAATTGCGGAGCACATGCCTGCGGATCACCTGTCCGGTGCTCAGTCCCTTGGCCTCCGCCGTCAGGATATAGTCCTGCGACAATACCTCCAGCATGCTGGATTTGATATAACGCGCGTAAGTCGCGATCGTGCCGAAGCTCAGCACAATCACCGGAATGATCATGTGCTTTGCCTCTCCCCAGCCGGAGGTCGGCAGCCAGCGCAGGCGCACGCTGAAATAATACTGCATCAGGGAAGCCAGCACAAAGACCGGCACCGTGACGCCGATGATGGCGACAAACATCACGAGCACATCCGGCCAGCGGTTCTTATACAGCGCGGCAATGACACCGAGCGCAATCCCGATCACCAGACCGACCAGCAGCGCAATCCCGCCGACCTGCGCGGAAATCGGCGAGGTTTCCAGGATCGTGGCCGTCACGCTCCGTCCCGGATTCACGAGGCTTTCGCCGAGATCCCCCCGCAAAAGGCTTTTCATATACATGAGATACTGTGTGAACAGTGGCTGATCCAGCCCGTATTTGGCGTAATAATTTGCCCTGATCTGCTCCGGAAGCACTCGGGCCAGCGAACTCAGGGGATCCCCCGGGATCGCACGCATCAGAAAAAAGGTCAGCGTCGTCACGGCAAGCAGCGTGATCACCATAAAGAGAACTCGTTTCAGAATGTATTTTGCCACTGACCACTCCGTGTTGTTGCACCCGGCAGGCGGCCGCTCGCAAAGCTTTGCAGCCGCCTGCCTGTGTTATTTGCTGCCTGACAGCGGATTATCTTTCTCCCGTCGACATGCCCTTCAGTCCGATTTTGTTGAAGTTCATGGTCGCGTAGCCCTTCACGTAATTCTTGTAGTAATAATGCGCTTCCGCACAGGCCACCGGGCAGACGACGCATTCCTGACGGATCAGGATTTCTTCCGCGTCGATGTAATTCTGAATGCGTTTTTCCAGATCCATTTCGGAGGCCGCAGCCGTCACCAGCGCGTCAAATTCCGCGTTGGAGAAGCCGGTCATGACCATGTCGAGATCCGTCAGATACAGGCTCAACACGTCATAAGGATCATTGTAATACGCGCCCCAGCTCAAGAAACCGATCTGGTAATTGCCGGTCATGATGTTGTCCACGAAAATGCCCCATTCGTTGTAATCAATGGTCACATCCACGCCCAGCTCCGTCTTCCAGACCTGCTGCAGATATTCGCCCAGCGTCCGGTACCATTCGTCCGTGCCGCCGATGCCCATGGTCACCTGTAAGGTGGAAGGATCATCGCCGAGGCCCAGCTCTTCCATGCCCTTCAGCAAAACATCCTGCGGCGTCATGCCTTCCGCTTCCATGTCATCGCGCATCGCCTGCATCATGTTGCCGGCGCGGTCACGATAATTGGTTTCCTCGACGGACATGGAATCGCAGACCCAGCCCTGTGCCGGGGAACGCATCCCGGAGAAGCACATTTCGTTCATCTCGTCCAGATCAATCGCCAGGGTAAAGGCCTTGCGCATATTGACGTTGGAGAAGAGCTCGTCCTTGTTGTTGAAGGTCGCGAAGCCCATGCTGGCGGAAGGATAATCCACCGGGAAGCAGTCGCCCTGCGCCTCAAAGGTTTCTCTCCACTCCAGCGCCTCGGCGTAAACGGAATCGATTTCGCCGCTCTGGAAGGCGTTATAGGCCGTGGTGATGTCGCCCATGATCTTGATCGTCACAGTCTCGATACTGACATTGTCCGCGTCCCAGTAATTCTCGTTCTTGACCAGCACGATGGAATTGTTGTGCACCCAGCTTTCCAGACGGTACGGGCCGTTGGAAATATAGTACTCCGCCTCGGAACCGGATTTGTCGCCGAATTCCGCGATCTTGTCCTCTCTCTGCGGATAATAGACCGTCGCGTCGATCATCATCATAAAGGAAGGCGTGGGCTGCGACAGCGTGATGACGAGCGTATTGTCATCCGGCGCCTCGACGCCCAGCTCCTCCACCGGCTTTTCGCCGGCATTGATTTCACCGAAGTTCAGAATCGGCTGAAGGAAAAATGCGCTCGGAGAACCCGTCGCCGGATCCGCGCTTCTGCGCAGCGAATAGACGAACTGATCCGCCGTCACCTTTTCGCCGTCCTCCCAGACGCTGTCTCTCAGGTGGAAGGTCCAGACCGTGCCGTCCTCATTGACTTCCCATGTCTCGGCCAGGGCCGGCAGAATCACGTAGCTGCCGTTTTCCTCACCCGTGCGGACAAGGCCTTCCATCGTGTTCAGCATGATTTCGCTGGAATAGGAATCCGCGCGAAGGCTGATGTCCAGTGTTGCCGGATCCGCGTCCATAAAGGAGCTGTAATACTGTCCCTCTGCCGTATCCGCGGGTGTTTCCTCCGCTTCCGTTTCCGCGGTCTCCGCCTGGCTCGTCTCTTCCTGCGCCTGGCTCACTTCCTCCGCCGCCTGCGAAGACGCCGTGGACGAAGCCGTTCCGCCCCCGCCGGAACAGGCCGCAAGAAACACACATCCCGCCAACAACAATGCTGCCTTTCTTTTCATGAGTACCTCCCTCTCCGAACCGTCCGCATGCTCCCCCGCGTCCGATTCTCTTTACAATGTTTTCACAAAAATACTATACCATAAACCATGGGAAAAAAACAGGATGTCAGCAGACCTGTAAGCCGGGTTCTGTCTTGAATGATCATCCATCTGGGACCGCTGTTACCAACGGCCTCAAGCGACCTACCATTGCGCAGCCGCTTTCGCGGCGGGCCGGGCAAGCCCGCGTGCGCAAACTTGGTCTTGCTTCGGATGGGGTTTACCCTGCCGCACATGTTACCATGTGCGCGGTGGTCTCTTACACCGCCCTTTCACCCTTACCCGCCTTGCGGCAGGCGGTTTGCTTTCTGTGGCACTTTCCCCGGGTCACCCCGACCGGACGTTATCCGGCATCCTGCCCTGCGAAGCCCGGACTTTCCTCAGGCGATAAACGCCCGCGATCATTCGGCCTGCTGACATCAACTCAAACGTTAAACAAAGAACCTCCCACAAACTCCCTGCAGATGCTGTTCATCGGCAGCATGGAGCTGTCCACGGGGATGAAGTAATCCAGGAATTTCAGCAGTCGCTTGGCCTCGTAGTATTCCGGATCTCCCCGGCGGATGCTGTACAGCAGCGGTTCCGCGTACTGCTTCAACACCGCGAGCTCATAGATTGCGGCGGAATTGAACATTTCGTCGGCGCTCTCCTGGAAGGGGAAGATGTATTCCTCTTCGCCAGCACGCACGCTCTTCCACATGCCGATCGTGCGGTGCGCCGTCGCGCCTCTCGTGCGGGCGTCACGCACCATGCGGCGCAACAGTCTTCCGTCCGTCGTCGGGATGCGGTTGTGGTCATCGATATTAAGCGTCGTCAGCGCGCTGATGTAGACCTTGTACTTCGAAGACGCCGGCAGCGCGTAGCTCATCTTTTCGTTCAGGCCGTGGATGCCCTCGATGACAAGGATGTCTCCCTCATGCAGCTGTAAGGTATTGCCCTTCATCTCCCGCTGTCCGGTCAGGAAGTTAAACGTCGGCATCTGCACCTCTTCGCCGTCTAAGAGCCGCACCATGTCGTCATTGAACTGCTCCACGTCCATGGCCTCGAGGCACTCGAAGTTGTAAGAGCCGTCGGCATTGAGCGGCGTGTCCTCGCGGTTCTTGAAATAATTGTCCAGGCTGATCATGTGCGGGTTTAAGCCGAAGGTGCGCAGCTGTACGCTTAAGCGATGGGCAAAGGTCGTCTTGCCGGAGGAAGAGGGTCCGGAAATCATGACGAATTTCACGCTGTCCCTGTGGGCGATGTTCCAGGCAATCGAAGCGATACGCCGCTCGAACAGCGCCTCCTGCACGAGGATCAGATCCCCGATGTCGCCCGCGCAGATGCGGTTGTTCAGATCCGCCACGTTCTGCACGCCCATCGTGTCGCCCCACTGCGTCGCCAGCTCCATCTGGGAGAAGACCTGCTCCCTGGGATCCGACTTGTGCAGCTTCGCGCTGTCCTCCTGCGGGGGCAGTACCATGAGGATGCCGCCGTGATAAGGCTCCAGACGGAAGGCCGAGACATACGAAGTGTTCGGCAGCATAAAGCCGTAATAGTAATCATAAAAGCCGTCCAGCTGATACACATTCACCCAGGAGCTTCCGCGGTAACGGAAGAGCTCCACCTTGTCCGGCATGTTCTGCTTTTTGAAAATCTCAATCGCGTCGTCCAGCCCCATGTCCATTTTGGTGATCGGAAGCTTCGCGTCCCGAAGCTCCTCCATGCGCTTTTGCACTTTTTTGATGAAGGCCGCCGTCAGGCGCATCGGCAGCTCCTTCACCGTGCAGTAGCAGCCGTGGCCGATGGAAAACTCCACCTTCACCCCGACGCTGTAAGAGCCGGAAACATCATGCAATGCCTTGATCAGCATCATGATGGCCGTGCGCTCGTAGCTCTTGTGCCCGATGTTGGAACCTAAGGTCAGGAACTCCACCGTTCCGTCCCTGTCCGGTTTTTTGATCAGCTCCCGGATCTTTCCGTTAAAGGTCACGAGCGCGATTTTGTCCAGATATTCCTTCTGGTATTTTTTCGCGATGGTCTCGTATGTCGTCCCCTTCGCAAAGTCTTTCTTTTCTCCGTGGATGGTCAGCTTTGGCATGTCGGCCTCCTGTTCTGAAAAATGATCTCTCCTGTTGTTCTTATATTGTCACATACGGTTCCTTGATGCCTGCCGTATGAACCGTCAGCGCCGGCAGTTCCCTGTGCAGGAAATCCCGCATGTAGGGAATAAACAGTTTCTCAATCCCGTAATGTCCCGCGTCGATGATGCAAAGACCCTGCGCCACCGCGTCGATGCCGGTGTGATAATCGATGTCGCCGGTGATCAGCACCTCCGTCTTTTGCGCCAGCGCGTGGGGGATCATGCTGCGGCCGGAGCCGGGGCAGAGCGCCACCGTTTCCACCGTTCGTTCCAGATCCCCGTAGACGCGCACATCCGGCACGTCAAAGGCGCTCTTCACCAACGTCGCGCAGTCCTTGAGCGGCATGGCCACGGGCAGGCGTCCCGTGCGCCCGATGCCCTCCGTGGACAGCTCGTCCTCAAAGGTGACATCCAGCACCTTGCGCTCCGTCAGCTGCAGATTGTCCGCCGCGGCGTCCGCCATTCCCATGACGTCAAAGTTCGTGTGCATGGCGTAGTAGCTGATGTCATAACGCAGCAGCTTCACGAGCCGCGCGCCGATGAAGTCCTCATCCGTCGCGCGCTTGATCGCCCGGAAGAGCATCGGATGATGCGTGATGATCATGTCCGCTTCCAGACGGATGGCCTCGTCGATCAGCTCATCGCTCGCGTCCAGTGACACGAAAACCGAGGACACCTCCTTTTCCCTGCGTCCGGCCAACAGCCCCACATTGTCCCAGTCCTCCGCGAGGGAAGGCGGCGAATGCTGTTCCAGACGCTCGATGATCTCACTGCATTTCACTTCGGTATCACTCCTTTCTACGCTCTGCGCACATGCAGCAGCAGATACTCTTTCTTCCGGTCCCGCACGCTGCGCTCTTCGATATACCGATATCCCTGCTCCGCAAGGAAGGCACGCAGGTCCGGTACCTTCGACTGCGGGGAAAGAAAGAAATCCTTCACCCGCGTCCGCTCCGTTTCTTCCGGTGTCAGAATGCCGCGGATCGTCTCACCGCCCATGCCGGCAATCACCGCCATCCGCACCTCGCCGGGTGCAAGGCCCGCAAGACCGTCCGCGAGGCAGAAGCGCAGCCGCGCTTCATATCCCGCAAGCGCCGCGTTCTCCCTTGCCCGGGAGAGCGGCCCTTCCTTCACGTCCGAGGCGACGGCGAAGGAAATGACTTCCTCCCGCAACAACTTCAGCGGCAGCTTCCCGTGGTCACAGCCGATGTCCGCCAGCGTCCGCTCCTCTTCGGGCAGCGTCTCGCAAAACGCGCGGATCATCTGCGCCAGCTCCTCCAGCCGCTTAGGGATTCGGAAGGGATTCATACAATCCGCTCAGCGGCAGCGTGAAGGGCTCCCCGCCTTCCGTCTGCATCAGGAGAGACTCTTCTCCGTTCGCATAGCCCTTCGTGACGCCCGTCACTTTCTCCTCCGCGGGGATATCATAAGTATACAGCAGTTCTCCTCCTTCTTCCAGCACATAGAGCCGGTTTTTGTATCCCGGCGAAAAAAGATCCGGCTGGTACAGCTGCCCCAGGATGACACGCAGCGTCCTGCCTTCTCCCTCTTCCCCCGCCGGTGCCGGCATTGGCAGCCCTTCGTCAAAGACATAGACAGCGCGGAACAGATCCTCCGCCAGATGCCGCATGCGCTCCGCCTCCGGTGAGGCGGACGGTGCCCGGAAGACGGCAATCGTCTCCGCAGGGTCCTGCGTCGGATCCGTCACGACAAAGCGCCGCTCGCCGTCCTTTTCTTCGCTGCGGTATTCCCGGACCGCGACCTCGGGCTGCTCCGTCAGATGCAGCAGGCGCTCCTGCTCCTTCCTGTCTCCGTCATAGAGGGTCACGATCATGGCACCCGCACCGGGATCATAACGGACGGACACAAAGCCCTCCGTCTCCCCTGCCGCATAACGTTCCCGCAGCTCCGGAAGCGCCCTCAGGGCATCTTCCTCGGGATCATACATATACAGATATGACAGCTCTGCGAAGCGCAGCTCCAAATCATCCGTCCCGTCCGCGTTCAGATCCGGAAAGTGCAGGACGGGCAGTTCCGCTTCCTCAAATTCCGTCTGAAGAATCCGCCGTTCTTCCTCTTCCCTCTCCGAAAACACCTCCATCCGCACCAGCGCCTCCGAAGGCTCCGACAGCACCAGGCGGAGGCGTGTTTCTTCCGAGACATTCCGGAACACGGTCATGCCCTTCTGTTCCGTATTGACCCAGTCTCCGTTCCCGTCCTCTTCCATTCGCAGAACCGCGGAGACCCGCAGGCTGCCGTCCTCCTCCCGCAGCAGAAAGCCGCCGCGGGTCGCACTGCAGCGCTGGGTCAGTTCATAGCCCTTCCCGTCCACGGACAAAAAGGCGCGGCCGCCCTCGCCGTAGGCCGTTTCCACGGTGTCAAAGGACGCTTCCACAGTCTCTCCCGCGGCCGGGTTTTCCCATGCAAAGCTGCCCGTCACAAAGCCCGTGACATCCGCGTACTTTGCCATATACGCGTCCCTTGCCCGATCCGGGGAATCGTAGGCCTTCGGCATGTCCTGCGCGTCTGACAGTCTCGCGCTGACGCTGCCGCCGTCCGTTGTGCGATATTCGATATCAAAGCCGCCCATGCGTCTGCGCACGGTCAGGCATTCCGCGTCATCCAGCACATCCTTCAGAAACGGATAGGCGCGGTGCATCGAAAGCAGATGCATGTGCCCCGGAGAATCCACGCCGGCCTCCCAGCGCGGCACACGCAGCAAAAAGGGCTCCGCGCCCTCCTCCCGCAGCACCAGATACAGATACTGCTCGTCCAGACCGATGCTCTTCCAGTCCCCGGAAGATGCCGTTGTCGCCTCAAAAACGCTTTGGATTTCCTCCCTGCGCTTCGTTTCGTCGCGTCTGCGCTTCAGATCCTCGTCCGGCACAAAGACCTCCGCCGTTTCCTTCCCCAGCGCCTTCGTCAGACGCTCCGTCGTCGTCAGGTCGCCGATCTGGATCTGTCTGCCGTTCAGCTTGCTCACCGTCAGAAGCTTCAGTGTCTGCGCATCGCCGGCCCGGTGGCGGAAGAGCACGCTGATCATGGTATCGTCGTCATGCAGAATGCGGTAACGCACCTCCTCGTTTTCCCCCTCCCCGGCGGACAGGCGTTTCTGTACCGCCTGCTCCGGTGCCGCGGCCTCATCCGCCGCTGGGTCATAGGCATTTGTCAGCGCAAAGGCCTCCTGCTTCAGTAATGTGTTGATCACGGGGGAAAAGGAACTGGCACCCTCCGCAATCTGCGGCCAGGTGACGGAAAAGGACAGCTGCTCTTCCGCCCGGCCTGAGCGGTACTGAAACTGCTGTCTGGCGACGCCCCGCTCAATGCCGGTGCGCATGGTTTCATAGGCGGGCAAGAGCTGTGCGAAGGACGTTCCGCAGCGTTCGCGGAAGGCCGTCATAAAGGCGTCCGCACCGATCCGGATGCCCTCATCCGTCGCTCTTCCCGTCGGCAGCCGGAAATACCAGACACCGCGTCCGTCCACAAAGGACAGGCCTCTGCGGACCGCTGCGTCGACGCTGCTCCCGTAAGCCTCCGCGTCCTCCACCAGATACATCATCAGCGCTTCGCCCGCGTACAGATCCAGCTGCCGGTCAAACAGCACCTCCGCGCAATGCACCTCGGACACCGTCCAGCTGTTGTGCTGCAAATACAGAATCTGTTCCCCGTGGGCGATGTAAAAGGCGGCCCTGTCTCCGGAAGGATCAATGAAACCGGCGCCCCCGTCCTCCGGCATATGCATCACGAGGCGCGCATCTCCGGCATCCTCCGCAAACACCGCCAGCAGATACAGGGGATCCTCCTCCGCGCCGCCGTACAGCCAGAGCAGCTCCTCCACCGCGTCATGGTTGAGATCCCGCAGTTCAAAGCGGGAATCCCGGTACAGTCGTTCATAGGTTTTGCCAAGGACGGCCGCGGTCTCCGCGTCTGTCCCCGTCAGTCCCGAAAAATCCCCCGACAGGATGCCTTCCGGCCAGGACGGCGGCTTGGGCTCTTCCTCCGCACGTACGCGCAAAGCGGCGACGCGCGAAACAAAAAGCACAAAAGCGCAGAGCAACAAAAGCAGCGTCCTTCCCGCTGCCCTGCCGCACGCTGTTTTCTTTTTCTGCCGCTTCCTGCTCTTCAAATTCTCTATCCTCAGTACATCCCTTTCTTTGCGTACAGTATGACGTTCTGGCTCTCATGCAGCGGATAATCCTCCCGCACGGGAATCATCTCCGCCTTCCCGAAGACACGGCTGATTCGCTCCACGGCCAGCACGCCCGGCATGGAGCCCTGTCCCGCCCTTGCCGTGATAGCATTGACCAGATAGAGGCCGCCGGGCCGCAGGCGCTCGTAAATCGCGCGGATGCCCTGCTCCGTCGAGAGATTGGAATCCGCCACACGCCCCACAAAGGCGTCGTTGATCACCAGATCATAACTGCGCTCCGTCGTCTGTACATGGTGCAGGCCGTCGTCGATATAGGTGCAAAGCCGCGCTTCGCCGCTGTGTTCGTCGATGTCCTTGAGCTCATCCAGAAAGAAAAAGCGCTTGGCGATTTCCAGCATCTCCGGATTGTTTTCCACCACGTCCATCCGCTTCCCCGGAAAAAAGGAAATGTAAAACTTCGGCAGGGAAAAACCCGCGCCGCCGATCAGCAGCGTGTCCTTGATGAAATCGTTCTTTCTGAGGATTTCGCCGATGGTGCGGATGTACTCAAAGACCGGCAGATTGCGCAGACCCGGTCGCAAGAACGTCGCGGATTCCCGCGTCCCGTTCACGGTGAGCAGCCGGATCTCCGCGCCGTTTTCCACGGTGTCCGTGACCTCGAGACGCCCGTGGCGCGACAGCGAAAAATAGCGGTTCTTCCGCTCCACCACGATCTTCTTTTCCGAAAGAGAGGGCCTGATCCGCATGTTTCTCAGTGCCCGTTCCAGCAATGGGTGCAAAGATGGCAGGGGGAAAGCCCCACCGCTTCGATCATGTCATCCAGTCTGTTGTAGCTTAAGGAGGTAAACTCCATTTCCTTACCGATCTCCTTTACCATGGTCTCATAGCGTGCGCTGTCCGGATCCGCGTAATCCGAAAGCAGCTCCTCCGACGCCGTCTTCCTGCCTTCCAGACGCTCGATGATGCGGCGGCTGATCAGCTCCATCTCGGAGGAAGAACGGGAAAAATTCAGATAGGGGCAGCTGTACAGCAGCGGCGGACAGGCCGTGCGGATGTGCACCTCCTTCGCGCCGTTCTCATACAGAAAGCGCGTGGTCTCTTTGAGCTGCGTGCCGCGCACGATGGAATCGTCGATCATGAGCAGGCGCTTTTCCCGGATCAGTTCATGCACGGGAATCATTTTCATCTTTGCGATCAGATCGCGTTTTTCCTGAAGTGAGGGCATAAAGGAGCGCGGCCAGGTATGCGTGTATTTCACAAAGGGCCGCTGGAAGGGAATGCCCGAGGCCGTCGCGTAGCCGATGGCATGCGCCACGCCGGAATCCGGAACCCCGGCCACGCTGTCGACTTCGGGCATGCCCTTCGCAAGGTCCCGCTTCGCCTGCAGCGCGCCGCAGCGGTTGCGCACCGTCTCCACGTTTCTGCCTTCATAAGAGGAAGCCGGAAAGCCGTAATAAATCCAGAGGAAGGTGCAGATCTTCAGCTGCGCTTCTTCCTTTGCGGGGAGTACCGTTTCCGCGCCCTCCGGCGTCAGCTTCACGATCTCGCCGGGGCCCAACTCCCGCTCCTCCGTATAGCCTAAATTGAAAAAGGAAAAGCTCTCAAAGCAGGCGCAATACGCGCCCTCGCGCTTTCCGATCACGACGGGCGTGCGGCCGTGCGGGTCTCTCGCCGCGTAGACCGCGTCCTGCGTCATGACCAGCATCGTCATGGAACCGCGGATCTGTTCCTGCGCGTAGCGGATGCCCTCTGCGATGGAATCACAGCGGTTGATGAGCACGCTCGTCAGCTCCGTCGGATTGACGCCGCCGCCGCTCATCTCCATAAAGTGCGCGTGCCCGTCCTGAAAGAGCATCCGCACCAGCTCCTCGTCATTGTTGATCTTGCCGACCGTCGCGATGGCGTAGGTGCCGTGGTGCGCGCGCACGATCAGAGGCTGCGGTTCGAAATCCGAGATGTAGCCGATGCCGAGACAGCCCTTCATCCGCTTCGCGTCACCCTCAAACTTGGGCCGGAAGTTCGTGTTTTCAATGTTGTGAATCGCGCGGTCAAATCCGCGCTCCGCGTCATACACCGCCATCCCGGCGCGCTTCGTGCCGAGATGGGAATGATAATCCGTTCCGTAAAACAGGTCGAAGACACAGTCTTCCTTTGCCGCAACGCCAAAAAATCCGCTCATGCGCTCTCCCCTTCCTTGATGATGATCTGACAGGCGCGCATGGTCGCGATCGCGTCCCGGTGCCCCTCCGGTGTAATGCCCGCGCAGCAGGACGCGTCCACGCTGACAGGCACGGACGGCATGGCGGCCTTCATCATCAGCGCGTGCGTGACGACGCAGACATCCGTGCACAGGCCGACGATCTCTATGGAAAGTTCCTCCTGCCCGCTCAGCTCCGTGAGTTTCTGCATCAGTTCCACGCTGCCGAAGCCGCCTTTCTCAAAGACGGTCGCGCCCCGCAAAGCTTCCTCGAGCTCCGAAGGCATCTGCTGCCCTTCCGTTCCCCGAATGCAGTGACGTACCGGCAGAAACTTCCCCTCCTGCGTGTCCAGATAATCCTCTTCATGCAGATCCATCGTGACGAACACATCCGCGATATCATAGGCGCGGATCTTCGCCAGCACGGCAGGCACAACGGCCTCCGCTTCCTTCGTGCCGAGCGCCCCGTCGATAAAATCCTTCTGCATGTCAATGACCAACAAAACCTGTTTCATTCCTCAGCCCTCTTTTTCCTTCGGCGTCCGCGGATGAAAGACACGCGTATTCGCTGCGCTCTCATGCCGCGCACGGGCCGCCGCGTCCTCGCAGAACTGACGCTGCGCGTTCACCCGCTTCTTACCCCTCTTATCCACGCGGCCGTACCGGCCGTCCGCAAGCATCACCCTCGCCTTCTCCGTGTCCGCGAGCTCCGTTTCCAGAATATGCTTCACCTCCGCACGCAGGGCCTCGTCCTCCACCGGGAACATGATTTCCACGCGGCGCTCCAAGTTCCGTATCATCCAGTCCGCGCTCGCGAGATACAACTCCGGCTGATAGCCGTTTTCAAAGTAAAAGACGCGGCTGTGTTCCAAAAAGTTTCCGACGATGGAGCGCACGCGGATGCGGCCCTCGCATTCCGGAAGGTCCGTCCGGAGAGAACAGATCCCGCGAACGATGAGATCAATCTCCGCCCCCGCCGCGGCCGCGGCATAGAGCGCATCAATGACCTCCGCGTGACAGAGCGCGTTCATCTTGGCAATGATGTGCGCCGGCTCTCCCGCCGCCGCCCGCTCTCCCTCGCGGCGGATGAGATAGAGCAGCCGTTCCTTCAGCCAGAGCGGCGCGAGAATCAGGCGGTTCCAGGCACGCGGCTCCGAATACCCGGAGAGCATGTTGAAGACCGCGGTCGCGTCCGCGCCGTAGGCTTCCTTACAGGTGAACATGCCGAGATCCGTGTACAGCCTCGCCGTGGAATCATTGTAATTGCCGGTGCCCAGATGCACGTATCTGCGGATGCCGTCGTCATCGCGACGGACAATGAGCGTGATCTTGCAGTGGGTCTTCAAACCGGTCAGGCCGTAAATCACGTGACAGCCGGCCTTCTCCAGACGTCTTGCCCAGACGATGTTGTTTTCCTCATCAAAACGCGCCTTCAATTCCACGAGCACAAAGACCTGCTTGCCGCGCTCCGCCGCAAAGGCCAATGCCGCGATGATGGGAGAATCCGCGCTGACGCGGTACAGCGTCTGTTTGATGGCCAGCACCCGCTCGTCCTGCGCGGCCTGCTCGATAAAGCGCACGACCGGCGAAAAGGAATCATAGGGATGATGCAGCAGCACATCCCCCTGCCGCAGCTCTTCGAAAATATCGCCGTCCTTTTCGAAGGCCGGATGCGGCCAGGGCGCGCGGTAACGCTTTTCCTTGTACTGCGAAAAGCCCTCGGCGGCGTACAGCTTTTGCAGGAAGGTGAGGTCCGGAGGCCCGTTCAAACGGTACAGCTCCTCCTCTTCCACCTGCAGCTCCTCCGACAGACGCTGCACCAGACGCCGGTCCGCGTCCGAGGGTACCTCCATGCGCAAGGCGTCGCCCCAGCGGCGCTGCTTCAGCCGGTTCTCGATCTCGATGAGAAGGTCCGGCGCGTCGTCCTCGTCAATTTCCAAGTCCGCGCTGCGCAGCACGCGGAAGGGATATCTGCAAAGAATATCGTAATTCAAAAAGAGCTTTTCCAGCTGTCTCGCGATGACATCCTCCAACAGCACAAAGCGGCGCGGAGAGGCGTTTTTCGCACTCACCTCATAGAGCCTGGGCAGCACCTCCGGCACCTGCACGAGACAAAGATCCGTTTCGCCCGGCTCTTTTTTCTTTTCCCTGACCAGCGCGCCGATATACACCGCGCGGTTGCGCACGAGCGGGAAGGGCCTTGCGGCATCCACCGCCATCGGCGTCAGCACCGGATAGACCTCTTCGTCAAAGTAGCGGTCCAGGCGTTCCTGCTCCCCGGCAGACAGCGCCGAAAGATCCTCCGCAATCTCCACGCCCGCGGCATGCAGGGCCGGCAGGATCATGCGGCGGTAGACATTGTACTGCTCCTCCGTAAAGGCATGCACCGCCTCCGTCACCTTCGCGATCTGTTCCTTCGGCAGAAGCCCCGCGATGTCCGGCTCCTTGATGTCCGCGTCCTCGAGGTCATAGAGCGAAGCCATGCGCACCATCACGAACTCGTCGAGGTTGCTGGCGCTGATCGCAAGAAACTTCACGCGCTCAAAGAGCGGGTTGTCCGTATCCCTCGCTTCCTCCAGTACGCGTCCGTTAAACTGAAGCCAGGACAGCTCCCGGTTGATGCATCTGCCGTTCCCCGGAACCGCGGTCTTCTCCGCCTTCTTTTTCTGTGCTTTCTTTTTTCCCGCCATCAGTTCCCGTCCGTGCCCTTTCTGCGAATAAACGGTTCAATCCCGTATACTTCCGTAAACAGCGCCGCGCTGTCCTTCAAAAAGCCGCGTTCCACCACCGTGGACACCTGCTCCGACACCGAGATCACCAGCTCCCGTTCCTTGCGTTTGAGCTTGATGTTCCCGACCTTCTGCTCCTGCGTCCTTGTCAGACCGCCGGCCAGCTGCAGGATCGCGGAGAGCTTTGCGACGAGCAGCGTATCCTCGCTTTTATCGGAAACGAAGCGCGCGCTGTGTGCCAGAAGCTCGTCCCGGTGCAGTTGGGACAGGCGCACCGTCTGTGCGACGATCTCGCGTTCCCGGTGGGAAAGACCGATCATCTCCGTGGACATGATGATGTGATAGGCGCTCTCCGCCGTGTTCAGCATGCTGATGAACCTGCCGCATTCGTGCAGCAGCGTGCAAATCTGCAAGAGCAGCTTTTCCCTGCCGGAGAGTCCGTGTTCTTTTTTCAGCAGATCAAAGAGCTTCAGCGCCGTCGCCTGTAAGGCTTCCGCCTTCTTCTTTCCGCACATGTATCGCTTGGCCATGCTGGCCGCACTGGCGAGAATGTCGCGGTCAAAGTCATGGGAGGAGGCGATGTATTTTTTCTCTTCGGCATAATCATAGGCAATGCCGTCACAGAGCGTCGCCCCCGGCGCCCAGAGCATTTCCGCACCGAGCGCGGACGCGATGTAGTCAATCAACAGGGCGGAGATCCGCATCAGCGGAATGCGCTCAATCGGCATGTCCGTCCGCCGCGCCAGCTCCGCGCGGGACATCTTCTCGCTCGCGGCAAGCATCCGCTTTAACTCCGTGATCTCCGCGAAGCCGTCGCCGTTGCTCCCCATGCGGTGCGTCTGAAGATAAGGCGCGATATAATCATCCACGACAATGAGGTTGCGCATCCGGCGGTCCCGCAGATACATCTTGCAGAAGGCTTCCACCTGGGCCTCCGCCAGCTCCGCGACAAGCGGCCGGTACTGCTCCGGCGGCGCGTCCAAAAGCTGCAGCAGATGCTGCATGCGCAGAATCCCGAGGCGCATGTTCTGGGTGGCGACCAGCTTGTCCTTGTCAAAGATCGACAGCTAAATGGAACCGCCGCCAAGATCCAGGATGGCGGTGGGCTTTTCGATGAAGGAATGAAAGCGCTCGCCGCGCAACGCGATGGCCTTGTAGTTGATGAAGCGCTGTTCGGAATTGCTGAGCACCTGCACGGCCACGCCCGTCTGCTGCTCCAGCAGATTCATGACGATCTCTTTGTCCTTCGTCTCGCGGAAGGCGCTGGTGGCCACGGCGCGGTAGTTTTTCACCTCATAGCCGCGCATGATGTCCTGATATTCTTTGAGAATCTCCACGATCTCGCGGACATGGTGCGCGGATATTTTCCCCGTGGCATAGGTCTCCGTCCCGAGGTCCAGACGATGGACGACATGGTCCAACTCCCGGACACCCTTTGTGCCGGAGAGCTCAAAGATCTTCATGGCCAGCTCATAGCTGCCGATATCGATTGCCGCAAATACCTTTGTCTTCTGCATCTTATTCCGTGATTCCCTTCAGGTATTCCACCAGCTGCGCCGCCGTGCGTCCGCTTCTGCCGCCGTGCCGCATTTCAAAGCGCGACGCTTCCGCCAGCAGTGTTTTCTCATCCGTCTTCAGCCCCGCGCGCTTCGCCAGCTCCAGAACGATCTCCTCAAACTCCGTCTTTCCGGGCGAGCCGAAATAAATCGTGCGGCCGAAGCGATAGGCCAGGGAGAGTTTTTCCTGCACGGTATCGCCCCGGTGCAGGTCATCGTCCAGAATATCCGGCTTGTCGCGGAAGGATTCGCGGATGAGATGACGGCGGTTGGAGGTGGCGTAAATGAGGACGTTTTCCGGCCGCATTTCCAGCCCGCCTTCGATCACCGCCTTGAGGTACTTGTAATCCGTCTCGAAATCCTCAAAACTCAGGTCATCCATATAAACGATAAAACGATAATTTCTATTCTTAATTTGATCTATCACCGCATGCAGCAGATGGGCCTGGTGCTTGTAGAGCTCAATGACCCGAAGCCCTTTGGCAAAGTACATGTTGGTGATGGCCATGATGCTGCTGGACTTGCCGGTGCCGGCGTCGCCGTACAGCAGGCAGTTGTTGGCGCCCCTGCCCGCAAGGAAGGCCTCCGTGTTTTCCGTGAGGGCATGCTTCGCGTCCTCGTAGCCGACGAGATCCTTCAGCTGCACATGACGGATGTTGCGCACCGGGACAATGCCTGCCCCCGCGGCGTCCTCCGTCACGCGGAAGGCCTTGTGCAGACCCAGATTGCCGACCCCCCACCGCAGGAAAAAGTCCTTCAGCAATTCCAGCATTGCTTCCGCGTCCTTCGCCGCCGCAAGCGCAAGGGAAAGCGCGGCGATGGCGTCCCGGACAGAGTGGCTGTAACTCTGGCTGTTCTCCGTCTCCTGCCGGAAATCAACGATATGCGCAAGCGCCGGAATCTGCGCGCGCACGCCAAAGGCCGCCCAGTCAAAGGCGTACCATGCGGCAATCTGTTCCAGGTCCGCAAGCGCCGCCGCCCGCAGGGAAGGGCTGAGCGTTTTGTCCGCTTCCTTCCCGCGCAGTCCCTCGCAGGCGAGGGAAAAGGCGTTTTCGTCATTCACGAGACGCTCCGTCAGAAAAGCATGAAACAGATTGCCCGTAAAGCCCTGGGACGCGGCAAAGGCAATCAGCGCGTGGACACAGGCGGTGAGGCTCTCGCGAAAGACCTCTCCGCTGCCCGCTTCCTCTTCTCCGGCGCAGGCCGTCATGGCGCCGATCAGCCCCACATCCGCCAGCTTCCGGAAGATCATCAATTCGTCCGGTTTCATGCCTTCTATTTTATACCATTTTTCCGTTTCCTATCAAGGGGTGCCTCGGATTTGAAAAAAGCCGCTGTTCGCTATATAATGAGGAGTATGAAGCGCGCAAGCGCTTGTACGGGAAAGGAGGCTGCGGATTTGTCAGGCGGACGCAAACTGATCATTATCCTTTCGATACTGCTCATTCTCGCCGGTGTCGGCGTTTTCGCCACCCTCCAGTTTATTTCCCGCTCCGTCCCGGACAATCCCTCGAGCGTCCGCGGCAACACCCCCGGCAACATCTACAACGGCGGCTACTTCTGTGAATCGGAGGGCAAGGTCTACTTCGCCAATCCTTCCGACAGCAACACGCTTTATTCCATGGATGCCAACGAAAGCAATTACCAAAAGCTTTCCGCCATCAGCGTATGCAACATTCTGAGCGCCGGCAATTTCCTTTACTTCGTGATGGACGAGCACACAAAATCCGTCTCCTCGGGACTCGGGGCCGCCGTGGAGGAATACGGCATTTACCGCATGCGCAACGACGGCAAGTACAATGTCTGTCTGCTGCGGGTGCGCGTCGGCGCCGTGCAGCTGGGCGGCAATTACCTGTATTATCAGGTGGGCGATGAGGCTCTGGGAACGCTGGAGCGCATCAGCACCACAAAGCAGGGGCGCACCGGCTACGGCAACACGCCCAGCTTTTTCAACGAACGCATCAATCCCGCCTCTTACGAAAACGGCATGATTTATTACAACAGCCTGCAGACGGGTTACAGCCTGTACCAGCTCAACGTGGAAGCCGAACCGGCATCTTCCCGCGCCGTGTTCCAGAGCAATGTCTATCAGCCCATCGTGCAGGCACCTTATGTGTATTTCTTAAATGCCGCGGACGGCTACAAGGTCTGCCGCTATCATGTGACGACGGGCTCGCTGGAAACGCTGACGCCCTACGGCGCGGACTGCTATAACTTAAACGGCACGCATATTTATTACGATACGCAGGAAGCTCCGTCGCCGGGGCTCTACCGCGTGCGCCTCGACGGCAGCGGAAACGAGCAGCTGCTGAACGGCGCGTACACCGCCCTGCACCTGACAAGCAATTATCTGTATTATAAAATGTTCGGCACGGAGAACCAGTTCTTCCACATCCCGCTGAGCGGGACTCCGATGCCGGGGGCATTTTTGCCGGAGGTCAGCTCCGACTGAACAAAAAGGGGGAATAAGGGAATATGGGGACTTTGCGACATCTGATGACGCCGATGGATTTTTCCGTGGAGGAACTGGAGGCGCTCTTCACTGTGGCGGATGACATCCGCGCGCATTCCGGAGACTATCTGCACTGCTGTGACGGACAGGTGCTGGCCACCTGCTTCTATGAGCCCAGCACAAGAACGCGCTTAAGCTTCGAGACGGCGATGCTGCGCTTAGGCGGCAGCGTCATCGGCTTTGCGGACGCGTCCTCTTCTTCCGCCGCCAAGGGCGAAAGCGTCGCGGACACCATCCGCACGATCTCCTGCTTCGCGGACATCTGCGCCATGCGGCACCCGAAGGAAGGCGCGCCCTTTGTGGCGGCCCAGCAGTCCCTCATTCCCGTCATCAACGCCGGCGACGGCGGCCATCACCACCCCACGCAGACCCTGACGGACCTGCTCACCATCCGCACCCTGCGCGGCAACTTAAACGGCTTCACCATCGGTCTTTGCGGCGACTTAAAATTCGGCCGCACGGTGCATTCCCTGATCCACGCGCTCACGCGCTACGAGGGCATCCGCTTCGTCTTCATCTCCCCGAAGGAGCTGCAGATTCCGGACTACATCACAGAAATGCTGGATGATAAGGAAATCCCTTATATCAGCACCAGGCGCCTCGACGACGCCATCGTGGGACTGGACTTTCTGTACATGACCCGTGTCCAGCGCGAGCGCTTCTTCAACGAAGAGGATTACATCCGCTTAAAGGATTACTATATTCTGGACGCCGCCAAGATGCGTCTGGCCAAGCCCGAAATGTTCGTGCTCCATCCCCTGCCCCGCGTCAACGAGATCGCGGTGGATGTGGACGCCGACCCGCGGGCCGCGTATTTCCGCCAGGTGCAGTTCGGTATGTACGTGCGCATGGCGCTGATCCTGACGCTGCTGAGCAAAACCGATGCCCATATCAACGAGGGCTTACTGACACAGAAATAATCTCCGGAGGGAATTGCAATGCTGACTGTGGGAAAAATCGAAGAAGGCTTTGTGCTGGATCACATCAAGGCGGGAAAGAGCCTGTCCATTTATCACATGCTGGGCCTGGACACCCTGGACTGCACCGTCGCCATCATCAAGAACGCCAGAAGCGGCAAGCTCGGTAAGAAAGATATTCTGAAAGTCGAGTGCGACATCGATACGCTGGACTTAAACATCCTCGCCTTCATCGATCACAACATCACGGTCAACGTCATCAAGGACGGCGAGATCGTCGAAAAACGCGCCCTCGAACTGCCGCGCACCATCGAAAACGTCTGCCGCTGCCTCAACCCCCGCTGCATCACCTCCATCGAGCAGGGCCTGAAGCATGTCTTTTACTTAGCGGATGAGAAAAACGAGATCTACCGCTGCCGCTACTGCGACGAACGCTACACGGAGGCCACGGCGTAGGGAGGACACCCGACAACCGTCACCTCCGCGCTTTGCAATAATATTTTTCACATACTTCGAACCGCCGTCTTCAACGAGATCTCCATCATCTCGCGGAAGCTCTCCTGCCGGTCTTCGGCGGAGAGTGCTTCTCCGGTGAAAATATGATCCGAAACCGTCATCACGGCAAGCGCCTTTTTCTGGCAGCGCTTCGCTTCGAGGAACAGTCCCGCGGCCTCCATCTCCACCGCAAGCACACCGTAGGAACGAAGCTTTTCGTTGATCGTGTCGTTCGGATGATAGAAGTAGTCGGAGCTGAAGACGTTGCCCACCTTGTAGCGCGCGCCAAGCTCCTTCGCGGCACCCACCGCCAGTTCCACGAGCTCATAATCCGCCGTCGGCGCAATGATGCCGGGCACGTTGATGGCGTCCAAAATCGTGCTGTTCGTGGACGCGCTCATGGCGATCACCACATCCCTGAGCTTCACATCCTCCGCGAGGCCGCCCGCGCTGCCCACGCGGATGACGGTCTCCACGCCGAAGAAGCTGTACAGCTCATGCACATACAAAGAGATGGACGGAATGCCCATGCCGCTGCCCATGACGGAGACTTCCTTCCCCTCGTAGGTTCCGGTAAAGCCCAGCATGTTGCGCACGTCATTGACAAGCACCGGGTTCTCCAGATAGTTCTCCGCGATGAATTTCGCGCGGAGCGGGTCGCCCGGCATCAGTACCACCGGCGCGAAATGCGTCCCCTCCTTCGGCTTGATATGCGGAGTTTCCACAGGCTTACTCATCTTCTTTTACCTCCCTCTTCTTTTTTGACATCGCGCCGCTGGCAATGGCCATGCGCCGCGCCTTCTCATACTGTTTCCGCTCCTTGCGCCTCGTGAGGTAGCCCAGCAGGTAATCCCGGTACACGAAATCCACGATGGCCGCACAGGGGATGGAGAGCAGCACGCCGTAAATACCGACGAGGCGTCCGCCCACGATGATGAACACCAACACCAGCACGGAGCTGATGCCGAGCTGGTCGCCGAAAAGCTTCGGCTTGATGATATAACCGTCGATCGTCTGAAGCACAAGCGTAAAAATGATGAACCACAGCGCGTACCAGGGATTGACCAGCAAAAGGAAGAGCCCTCCCAGGACGCCGCCCACAATGGGGCCGAAGGTCGGCGCAAGATTCGTCACACCCACAATCAGGGAAACGATCACGACATAGGGCATGCCCATGACCGCCATGAAAATGCCGTTCGCCACGCCCACGATCAGCGCGTCCACAAGATCGAAGATAATGTAGCGGATGAGGATGGCGTTGCAGTGCGCGAGGAAATAATTGAAGTGCTTGTACTGTTCCCCGTTCATCGCCGCCTGCGCGATGCGCTTGCCGTTTTCCAGAATCCCCTTCTTGCCGAAAAGGAAGTAGATGGCGAGGATCACCGCAAGGCCGCCGTTCATCAGGCGGATCATCAGATCCACGGAGAAATTGACGATGCCCCTGCCGACTTCAAAGGTGGAACCGCCGATGCTGCCGATGTTGTCCATGAGCCATCCCAGGAATCCTTCCAGCGTCGTATCCACGCTGCCGAAGAGATCGTTGACGCGGTTCGCGTCCAGCGGCAAAATACCGTCTCCCGCCGTAAACTGCGCCGCCACGTCCGAAAGCCAGGCGCGGAGCGAGGCAAAGTACGAGGCAAGGTTTCCGACGAAGAGATTGATACTGTCAATGATCTGCGGGATCAGGAACAGCAGAAGCAACACGATGGCGAGGATTACCGTCAGGATCGCGAACACGCAGGCGTACACGCGTCTGCGCCGCTCCGACGGCACCTTTTGAAAGATCTTGTATTCCGCGAAACGCGCCAAAGGATCCACCATATAGGCGATGGCCGCGCCCGCCGTCACGGGATAGAAAATATTCAGCAGAAGCCTGACCCATCCGTGCTCCAGGGCCACATACAGCACGACACCGGCACAAAAGGCCAGCGCCAGTTTCCCGGTGCCGCTGTATTTTTTATCTTCGCCTGTGTTCATATAACTATTATACCACACTCACCGCCATCAGGAGCGCAGTTCCGCACCAAGGCTTTCGAGGCCGTTCAGAATCTTTTTCATCGAGGCGTTCACGTCCTCGTCCGAAAGTGTTTTTTCCGGACTGCGGAAGGAAAGCGCGTAGGCCATGGACTTGCAGCCTTCCTTCACCTGTGCGCCTTCGTAAATATCAAAGAGCGACACCTGCTCCAGGGTCTTGCCGCCGCGCTGACGGATGACGGCATCAATCTCCGCGTGCGTCACGCCCTTCGGCACCAGCATGGAAATGTCACGCGTGACCGCCGGGAATCTGCCGAGCGGATGATAGACGCGGTCAAAGGAAGCGTAAGGCAGCAGCGCAGGAATGTCCAGTACCGCGACACAGCTGCGCGCGCCGATCTCATACGCATCCTGCACCGCGGGATGCAGTTCGCCGAGGTAACCGATACAGCAGCATTCCTGCGCGGCATCTTCCGCTCCGCCACCGCAGCAGCATTTTCCCGAAGATTTCACACAAATCTCCGCTTGTCTTCCGGGATGCAAATACGGACGCGCGGCGCAGCATTCTTCTCCCGCCTTCGGCGCACAGAAGCGCACCTCACCGGACAGTCCCAGGCTATCCAGCATTTCTTCCACGACGCCCTTCAGTTCAAAGAAGAGTTCGCCCCTTGCCGCCGCCTTCGCGTCATCCGCGAAGCAGCCGAGCGTCAGCTGCATGCGCTCGTCGGGACGTTCCGCAAGCGGCAGCGACTTCGGCAGATAGACATTGCCCATCTCAAAGAGCCGCACGTTTTTGTTGCGATGATTGTAGTTCGTCGCAAGACTGGTCAGCAGACCGTGCAGCGGCAGCGTGCGCAGGATCGAAAAATCCTCGCCCAGCGGATTGGTGATTTTGATCGCCTCACGCTCCTTCGCGTCCTGCGGCAACTGCAGCTTATCAAAGACCTTCGGGCTTTCGAAGGAATAACTGAAGCCCTGCGAAAAGCCCGCGTAGATCGCGATTTCCTTTAAGCGGTTTTCCACCGTCATCTGCCATGAGCGCTTCCCGGTTGTCGCGGAAGACAGCGGCAGCGTGGTCGGTGTTTTGTCATAGCCGTAGAACCTTGCGACCTCTTCCGCGATATCGCAGAGCGCCAAAAGATCCTGGCGGAAGGAGGGCACGGTCAGCAGATTCGTCTTTTCGTCATAAGCGATTTCCAGCGGCTTGAAATACGCGAGCATCTGCTCTTTTGTAATCTCCGTTCCGAGCAGCGCGTTGATCTTCTCCGGATCAAAGGCAATCGTGCGCAGCGGCGCGATCGCTTCGGAATCCTCCACAATGCCCTTCGTCACCTTTCCGCATTGCAGCTCTTCCACTAACTGGCAGGCGCGGTTGATCGCGGCCTCGGCATTCGCCGGATCCAGTCCCTTTTCAAACAAAGAGGACGAATCCGTGCGCAGGCCGATGCGCTTGGCGGATTTCCGCACGTTCGCGCCGTTGAAGGTGGCTGCCTCAAACAGCACCGTCTTCACGCTGTCCGTGATCATGGAATTTTCGCCGCCCATGATGCCCGCGATGCCGATCTCCTTTTCCGCGTCGCAGATCATCAGCACGTCCTTGTCCAGCGTCCGTTCCTGGCCGTCCAGCGTCACGAACTTCTCTCCGTCCGCCGCGCGTTTCACGATGATCTTGTTCCCCGCGACGGTGCTCAAATCAAAGGCATGCATCGGTTGCCCGTATTCCAGCATCACATAATTCGTAATGTCCACAAGATTGTTGATCGGGCGGATGCCGCAGGACGCCAGACGCCGCTGCATCCACTTCGGCGAAGGCGCGATCGTGATGTCCGTGCAGACGCGACCGCAGTAGCGCGTGCAAAGATCCTTATCCCGCACCTCCACGCTGATATAGTCTGCGCATTTATCTTCCGTCTCATGCAGCTTCACTTCGGGCGCGACAAAGTCCTTGCCGAAGGTCGCCGCCGCTTCCCTTGCGATGCCCAGAATCGAATAGCAGTCCACGCGGTTCGAGGTGATCTCAAACTCAAACACCGTGTCATGCAGACCCAGCGCTTCCAGCGCGTCGTCGCCCGGCTGCACGGTAGCGTCCGCTTCGAAAATGTAAAGGCCGTCCTCCGGCTGCTCCGGATAGAAATCCTTCGTGCTGCCCAGCTCCTCAATGGAGCACATCATCCCGTTGGACTCCACGCCGCGCAGCTTCCCGGCCTTGATCGCAATGCCCTCTTCCGGCATCGGACCGCCGTCATGGCCGCCCGCGACGCGCCCGCCGGCCAGCACCACCGGCACGAGATCGCCTTCCTTCATGTTCTTCGCGCCGGTCACGATCTGCACCACGCCGTTTTCGTTTTGCAGTTCAAAACGCGCGGCGGCGTCACCCACGTCGACCTGACAGACGACGAGCTTTTCCGCGTCGGGATGCGCCTCGATTTGTTTGATCTGTCCGACGACGATGCGCTCTAAGTTTTTATCGCGGCGCTCATAGCCCTCCACCTTCGTGCCGGAAAGGGTCATCGCGTCGGTGAATTCCGTGTCGCTCACATCCAGCGACGGAACGTATGCTTTCAACCATGACATACTTGCGTTCATACTCTGTACTCTCCTTAGAACTGACTTAAAAACCGGATATCATTCTCATACAGCAACCGCATATCCTCAATCTCATACTTCAGCAGCGTAATCCGCTCCAGGCCCACACCGAAGGCAAAGCCGGTGTAGGTTTCCGGATCAATGCCGCTCATTTCCAGCACATGCGGATGCACCATGCCGCAGCCTAAAATCTCAATCCAGCCGCTGCCCTTGCAGAAGCGGCAGCCCTTCCCGCCGCACTTGAAGCAGGAAACATCCATCTCCGCGGAAGGCTCCGTAAAAGGGAAATGATGCGGACGGAATTTGACCTTCGTTTCCTCTCCGAAAAACTCCTGCGCGAACACGGCAAGCGTTCCCTTCAAATCCGCAAAGGTGATATTCTTGTCAATCAGCAGACCCTCGATCTGATGGAAGTTCGGCGAATGCGTCGCGTCCACCTCATCGGAACGGAACACGCGCCCCGGCGAAATCATCTTGATCGGGATGCGTCCCTTCTCCATTTCATGCACCTGTGCCGAAGAGGTCTGCGTGCGCAGCAGAAAATCCCCGCCGAGATAAAAGGTATCCTGCTCGTCCTTGGCCGGATGATCGGCCGGAATGTTGAGCGCCTCGAAATTGTAATAATCCTTTTCCACCTCGGGACCGGATACCACCTCATAGCCCATGCCGATGAAGATGCGCTCCACTTCCTCCAGTGCCAGCGCGTTCGGATGCCTGTGCCCGACCGCCCTGCGCTTCGCGGGCAGCGTCACGTCAATGGCTTCGGACGAAAGCTGCTGCTCCCGCATCGCGTTCTTCATGCGCGTCTGCGCTTCTTCGATGACATGCTCCAGCTCGTCGCGCAGCTCATTCACCGCCTGCCCGAACTTCGGCCGCTCCTCCGCGGAAAGCTCCTTCATGGACTTGAGCATCGCGGTCAGCTCGCCCTTTTTACCGAGAAAGGCGACACGCGCTTCCTCCAACTTTTCCGGTGTGACACCCTCTTTGATCTGCGCCAGCGCGCGCTCGCGCAGTTCCTTCAGTTTCTCCGTCATCGTTCCTCTTCCTCCGTATGGAAAAACTCTTCAATGATTTCGTAAGCCCTGCGGTAGTTTTCATCGCGGCCGCTCTTTAAGATCTTCCGAAGATCCGACTGCACCTCCGGAATCAAAAGCAGCTCCGCGAGATAGGGCGCGTAACGCGTGCCGGAACCCGCCTGCACCTCGCCGATGAAATCCTCCAGCGTTTTCCCCGTTTTATAACTGCGGCCGACGCTGTCCGTCGAAGCGTCCAGACAGTCCGCGCATTCCACGATCGCCACCATCACCTTGTCCGGCGCCGCCTGGAAATCATAGTTTTCCGGATAACCGCCGCCGTTGTTGAACCAGCGGTGATGTCCCCTGGCCACATTCGCGTAGCGCTTTGTGGACTCGTGCTGTTCCAGAAGATTCGCGCCGATATCGGGATGTGTTTTGATCCATCCGAATTCGCAGTCAAAGAGCGGTCTGCCGTAGGTGATGATCGTCTCCACGATAAAGAGCTTGCCGATGTCATGGCAGAGCGCCGCGTGCCCGGCAAAGCTGATGATATCATCCGTCCCCTTCACCACCGCGTCAATCGAGTCATAGCCCGGCATCCCGACAAAGAGCTCCGGATGCCGTTTCAGCAGCTGCCGCGTCAGACAGACGGTAAAGTCCGCGACGCTTAAGACATGCACGTAGGTTGGCGGATGCACCGCCGCCGTCAGCTCCAGACAGAAGTTTTCAAAGCCGAGGCCGCCCGGCACGTCGATGTAGTTCTTCATCACGTTGGCCAGATCGCCCAGCAGATACATCTGCGTTCCCTTCTGCGGCAGGCGGTGCAGATGCAGCACAAGCCCGCGATAGAAGGCGTCGATCTCCTTTTCCTGCGCCGCCGTCAGATGTTCGTGATCCAGCGTGCTGAGGTATTCGATGGGCGCGAGAATCTTCAAAAAGCAGGCATCATAAGAAAAGTCGTTTTCATCCGCCAGCGACGGCATGGTCCGCAGGAAATCGAAATAGTCCTCTTCGGACATTTTTCCGCTCAGGTATCTGGCGCGGTTGACGATCAGATCCACGGACTCCCTGCTGTTGACGGCAGAAAGCTTCTCATAGTTTTCTTCGAAAAAGTCCTTCAGCTGCCCGGCATAGCCTTCGATCACCGTCAGCTGTTCTGCGGAAAATCCCCTGTAATTGTTGTATTCCGTCGGAAGGCAGATGTATTGCAGGGCGCGGAAGATGTGATAGTCCCAGTCATACTCCGGCGCCTGCTCGCGGTAGAAGGGATCCTCAGCAATCCGCAGCGCCCGGATCATCGTCTCTAAATCGTAGGCGTTCGTTTTCGCGTCTCCGAGCAGATCCTCCCGCTGGAACAAAATGCAGACATAACGCGAGTTGATCAGCACGGATTCCTTCTGCTCCGGCGTGAGCGTCGCAAAACGTTCCGGCTCCAGAAAGGACAACAGCTTCACCGCGGCGGCAAGCCCCAGCGCACGGTAGTTGATGAAATCCCTGCAGACGGGATACAGCCGGAGCGTCATCACCGCCATCGCACCCGCTGCGGCCACCATGTCATCCAGCGCGCGGATCAGTGCCGGCACGTCTCCCTTCAGCTCCGCGTCCTGCATCAGGCGCTGCGCCTGCAGAAAGACCATCATCTGATCCAGGTTTTCCGCATTGCGCGCGTCCAGAATAGCCTTGCCGAAACTGCGGAGATTGTTGACATCGCGGTCGCTCAGCTGCCGTCCTTCGTCCATCAGCGGCAGAAAATAGTTTTCCAGAATCCTGCCGTTGGCACGGGCCAGTTCCCCGATGCGGACAAAGTTTTCCAAAAGCGTCATGCGGTAATCTTCCTCACCGTTGATGGCATCCACCCGCGGCGCGGAAAGCGCCCGGATCCGGTTCGTCAGATCCACATACGCAATCAGTTCATTGTTCTTCCCGGTGTTTTGTTCTTCTCTGCCTTCTTCCATCGCTTCTCTTCTTCAGTTGCCTTTTGTTTTCGCTTCTTCCTCTTCTTCCAGCTGCCGGTACGCCACCTTGCCGACCAGGGTCTTCGGCAGCTCGTCGCGGAACTCGATTTCCTTCGGCATGGCGTATTTCGCGACATGCTCTCTCGCGTAAGCCATGAGCTCCTGACGCGTTTCCTCGTCGGGATGATACTGCGGTTTCAGCATGACAAACACCTTCACGACGCGGATGCGGATCGGATCCGGCACACCGATAACACAGCTCATCTGCACCTTCTCGTGCGCATCGAAAATATTTTCCATCTGCGCCGGATAAATGTTGTAGCCGGCACTGACGATCATGCGCTTTGCGCGTCCCTTGAAATACACGAAGCCCTCCTCGTCCATCGTGCCGAGGTCTCCGGTGTACACCCATGTCAGACCGTCCGCGTGTTTGCGCAGCGTCTTTGCCGTTTCCTCCGGCTTGTCCATGTAGCATTTCATCACCGTCGGACCGGCCAGAAGAATCTCGCCTTCCTCACCGTAAGGAAGCTCCTCCTCCGTGTCCGGCTTGACGATCTTGATATACGTATCCGGGAAGGGCAGGCCGATGCTGCCTTCCTTATAGCGTTCGCGCGGTGTCAGACAGCAGGCCGTCACCGTCTCCGTCGTGCCGTAGCCCTCGCGCACCTGGATGGCGGCCTTGTGGTCCACGAGGAATTTGTCCATCTTCTTTTTGAGCTCAATCGACAAAGAATCACCGCCGGAGAACACGCCCTTCAGGCAGCTCAAATCCGCCTTGTCCATGGAGGGCAGACGCAGCAGTGCCTCAAACAGCGTGGGAACACCGGCAATGAGATTGCAGCGGTATTTTGTGATCAGCTTCGCATAGGACTGCGGCGTGAAGCGCGGCACAAGAATGCAGCGCCCGCCGCGGGAAAGCATGGTGTGGATGCAGACGCCTAAGCCGAAGCCGTGGAATATCGGCATGGCCGCCAGCATCTTGTCCCCCGGCCGGAAAATCTCGGAAGAAGCCTCCACCTGCTGCCCCAGCGCGTTGAAGTTGAGGTTCGTCAGTTCGATGCCCTTCGTTGTGCCCGTCGTGCCGCCGGAATAGAGAATGGCCGCCGTGTCATGCGCTTCGCGCTTTGTCTTGTAATTGTAAAAGCAATGCGTTCCGAGACGCATGAATTCCTTCCAGCGGATCACCGGCGCGTCGGCGGGGATCTTTTTCATCTTGCGTCCCTCCGTCAGCATGTAGCCCGCCTTCAGCGGCTTGGAGAGCGCGTCCTTGATGCTGGCGATGATGATGTTGTACACCGGCGTATTCGCGCGGATCTTTTCGAACTTGTGATAAAACTGATCCAGCGTGATCGCGGTAACGCTGTTCGAGACGTTCAGATAAAACTCGATTTCCTTCTCCGCGGAAAGCGGATGAATCATGTTGGCCACGGCGCCGATGAGGTTGACCGCGTAGAACATGTAAATGGCCTGCGGGCAGTTCGGCATCGCGATCGTCACGCGGTCATCCTTGCGGACACCCAGCGTGCGCAGGGATTTCGCGCAGGCGTTGATGTTTTCCACCATGGCTTTGTAAGTGGTGGACTTTCCCATAAAGTCAAAGGCCACCGCGTTCGGGTATTTCTTTGCCGTCCGTTCCACCGCCTCGTAGATCGTCCCCTGGAAATAATCCAGATGCGCGGGAACACTCCCCAGATGCGCGACCCAAGGCGTCTTAACCTGATGTTCCGTTTCCATAATGCCTCCGTTTCAGAAAAAAATTCGCACAACCTACTTATTTTAGCACAAAATAGGGTATAATACTATCTGATACAGGTTTTCGTTTATGATGGAGGCAAACGTATGTCCGCATTGATTCTTCCGGAACACTACAAGTCCGCACTGGATCTGCACGAGACGCAGGTCGCGATCAAAAAAGTCAAGGATACCTTCCAGGGGATGCTGTCCGCAAGGCTCAATCTCCTGCGTGTGTCCGCGCCGCTCTTCGTGGATCCGAAGACCGGTCTGAACGATAACTTAAACGGCGTCGAGCGGCCCGTGGCCTTCGACATCTTAAACGACAGGGACCACACGGGCGAGGTCGTGCAGTCGCTCGCGAAGTGGAAGCGCTATGCGCTGAAGGAATATGATTTCTACGTCGGCAAGGGGCTTTACACGGACATGAACGCCATCCGCCGGGACGAGGAATGCGACAACATCCATTCCATCTTCGTGGACCAGTGGGACTGGGAAAAGGTCATCACACGCGAAGAGCGCACGGTCGAAACGCTGGAGGAGCACGTCCGCCAGGTCTACAAGGCGCTGCGCAAAACGGAGCAGTTCATGGCCATCGAATACGATTACATTGAGACCTTCCTGCCGCGGGAAATCTTTTTCATTTCCTCGCAGGAGCTCGAAGACCAATATCCGGACAAGACGCCGAAGGAGCGCGAATACCTGATCACAAAGGAACACGGTGCCGTCTGTATCACGCAGATCGGCGACACGCTCGCTTCCGGTGCGCCGCATGACGGCCGCGCCCCGGACTACGACGACTGGTCGCTCAATGCGGACATCCTGGTGTATTATCCGCTGCTGGACATCGCGCTGGAGCTGTCCTCCATGGGCGTGCGCGTGGACGCCGAAGCGCTTGCTGCGCAGTTGAAAAAAGCCGGCTGCGAAGAACGCGCCGCACTGCCGTATCAGAAGGCCATTCTGGAAGATGCCCTGCCCTTCACGATCGGCGGCGGCATCGGCCAGTCCCGCATCTGCATGTTCTTCCTGCGCAAGGCCCACATCGGCGAGGTGCAGTCCTCGCTCTGGCCGGAAGAAATGATCAAAGACTGCCGTGCACACGGCATTCAACTGCTGTGAAGGAAAAAACACTTTCCATTCTGTTTACTTTGGCGCTCGCGCTCTTTGCCGTGAGCGCTTCCGTGGCCGTGCCCGTTCTGTGGCGCGGCTTTTATTACCTGCACATTGACGCGCTGTCTCTGCCGGAGACGACGGGCTACAGCGAAAGCGTCATCCGTGAAGCCTTTGACGCCATGATGGATTTTGAGCTGAAGGGCGCGCCTTTTTCGACGGGACAGTTGCAATGGTCCGAGGACGGCATGCAACACTTCGCGGATGTGCGTGTGCTCTTTCATCTGGATCTGTGGATCCTCGGCATCACCGCGCTGCTGCTGTTGCTGTTTTTCCTCTTCCGCAAAAAACTGCGCGTCCATCATTTTCACGGCTATCCGCCCGCGTATTATGCCGCTGCGGGCATGATTGCCTTTTTTGCCTGCGTCACCGCGCTGGCGTCACTCAATTTCGACCGCGCCTTTACGGTTTTTCACCGGATCTTTTTTCCCGGAAAAACAAACTGGATTTTCGACTGGCAAGCGGACGAAATCATCCGCATTCTGCCGCAGACCTATTTCCGCAACTGCGCGATTCTGATTGTCGCACTGATCTTTCTGTTCTGCGCAGCCTATATTGCGTACGGCGTCAGGACAAAGCGGGCGCAGGCGCGTCACGGCGCATCATCCACACATAAAGGAGAGCCGACCTTATGACAACATTCTGTTTCATCCGCCACGGACAGGACGACACCAGGGAAGCCGGCACCGGCATTTACCGCGACCAGGGACATGATATGCTGACGCTCTCTCCCAAAGGCATCGCGCAGGTAAACGAAGCCGCGAAGGACCCGCGGCTTGCGGGCGCGGACCTCATCCTCACCTCGCCCTTCGGCAGAGCCATGCACACGGCCGCCATTCTTTCCAAAACACTGCAAGTCGATCTGAAGGTCGAGACCAACATCCACGAATGGCGCGCGGACCGCGAGCTGCGCTGGGTTCCGAAAACGGAAGACGCGGAAGCGAGCTTTCGCGAAATGAACGCGCTGGGCGGCATCGACACCCCGGACAGGAAATACAACTGGGAAACGGCGGACATGGTGCGCGCGCGCGTGAACGGCGTGCTCGAAAAATACACGCATCTGAAAAAGGTGATTGTCGTGACACACGGTACGCTGACCCAGCTCTTTCTCGGCGTAGCGCATCCGGGCAACGCGGAAATCTTTGAATACCAAACGGAAACGCCGCTGCTCTTTACCGTGGATTTGCAGGACTACAATCCAAACGGCAAGCGCTATTACCGCCCCAGCGCCCGCGCCATCATCCGCCGCGGCGAAGAGGTCGCGCTGATTTACAGCCGCAAGAACGATTATTACAAAATCCCGGGCGGCGGCATTGACCCCGGCGAAGACCAGCACACGGCCCTGATCCGCGAAACAAAGGAAGAAGCCGGGCTGACCGTCATCCCCGAAAGCATCCGCTCCTTCGGCCGCGTCACGCGCATCCAGAAGGGCACGGAAGCCGAGGACGAGGTTTTCATCCAGGAAAACTTCTACTTCACCTGTGAGGCCGAAGAAGGTGCCGTAGCACCCGCCCTCACGGAAAAAGAACAGGCGCAGGACTTCGTCCCCGCCTTCGCCACGCCCGCCCACGCCGCGGAAGTCAACCTCACCCACCCCCACGGTCCTGATGCAAAACCGGCCATGATCGAACGCGAGGCGCGCGTGCTCGAACTCATTTCAAAATCGCCCGTATGACACAAAGACGGCGGCTCGTAAGAGCCGCCGCCTGCGTATATTCTCCTCCCCCGTTGCCGGATCCTCTTTCTTTATGCCCCCGGCTTGCTGACATCCGTGGACACTTCCGACATGGAGTCCACGATCGCCTGCGCGAGGTTGTCCAGCTCCACCGCTTTCTCTTTGTGCAGCGTGGAAGCCAGGGACAGACGCTCGTTGAGGATGGTCATGTCTCTGAGTTCCTCTGTCAGGAACTTCTCGATGAGATCACCGGACTTGCAGGCCCAGGTGCCGTTCTCAACGATGGCGCAGATACGGTTCTGCATGTTGAGCAGCTTCATCTCCTCAAGGAAGTTCAGCATGACCGGATAAATGTTGAGGTTGTAGGTCACGGACGCGAACACGATGTGGGACAGCTTGAACGCGTGCGCGATCAGGTAGGACACATGCGTGTTGGACACGTCGCAGACCGTGACGTTCGTGACGCCCTTTTCGCAGATCTTGGACGCAAGGCACTGTGCCGCATTTTCCGTTCCGCCGTACATGGAAGCGTAGACAATGAGGACGCCCTTCTCTTCCGGCGTGTAGGTGGACCAGTGGTTGTACTTGTCGATCAGAAGCATGTGATCGCTTCTCCAGATCAGACCGTGCAGCGGGCAGATGTATTTGATCTTGTCCAGAACGCCCGCGGCCTTGCCGAGGATCAGCTGCACGTGAGGGCCGTACTTACCGACGATGTTGCAGAAGTATCTGCGGGCTTCATCCAGCCAGTCACGACGGTAATCCACATCGTCGTTCCACAGCTTGCCGTCAAGCGCGATGAAGGAACCGAAGGCGTCCGCGGAGAAGAGCACGCCGTTGTTGAGATCCAGCGTGACCATAACCTCCGGCCAGTGCACCATCGGCGCTTCCACGAAGGTCATCGTGTGGGAGCCGACCTTTAAGGTGTCGCCTTCCTTGACCTTGATCTGCTCATGGCCGTCGATCTTGTAGCCGAACTGATGCATCATCATGAAGGCCTTTTCCGTCGCGACGACCTTGCACTCCGGATAGCGGACGAAGAGCTCAAACATGGACGAGCAGTGATCCGGCTCCAGGTGGTTGCAGAAAAAGTAGTCAAGCTTTCTGCCGTTTAAGCAGTGTTCAATGTTTTCCAGATAATCTCTGGTGATGGACCAGTCAACCGCGTCAAACACGGCGGTCTCTTCCTCTAACAGGATGTAGGAATTGTACGAAACGCCGTACGGAATCGGGTGGATGTTTTCGAACAGGTGCGTCCTGTGATCGTTGCCGCCGATCCAGTACAGGTTTTCTACGACTTCTCTTACGCAGTACATAGATTTCTCCTCTCTATACAAAACATTATCAGTAACTGTCTATCCCTGGCCATCGGATTCGTCTTGACGAATCCGCAGCCGCGAGCCGCACGACGCGTCAGCGTCTTCCGCTGTGCGGCGATGCGATCTCCCGCATCAGAGGTCTCTTTAGAGACCTCTGTGTGCCTGAGCAACGAAATTCGTTTTAGGCTCGGCGCATTCCGGGCAAACCCAGTCTTCCGGCAGATCCTTGAACTGCGTGCCGGGTGCGATTTCGGCTTCTTCGTCGCCGAGATCCGGGAAGTACTCGTAAGCACAGCCGTTGCAGACGAAGGAAGGTCCGATCGGTTCCGCCTTCGGCGGGCGCGGTCTCTTCATCTTGACCATCTTCGGTGCCGGCTTCTTCTCCGCCGTTCCGCCGAGTGCCTCGGTCAGAAGCGGAAGAATCTCATTCACGTCACCGATGATGCCGTAGTCACAGTTCTTGAAGATCGGCGCGTTGCCGTTCTTGTTGATGGCGACGATGGTGGACGCGTCCTTGATGCCCTTTAAGTGCTGCTTCGCGCCGCTGATACCGCAGGCGATATAGAGGTTGCCGGTGAACTTCTGGCCGGACATACCGACATAACGCACGAGCGGCACATACTGCAGGGTCTCCGCGACCGGCCTGGAGGAGCCGATGGCAGCGCCTGCCGCTGCGGCCAGATCTTCGATCAGCTTCATGTTCGCTTTGTCTCCGATACCCTTACCGGCGGAAACCACACGCTCGGCCTCGGCAATCGGTGTATCCTTCGGGATACCGACGGAGAAGTCATAGCCGTCACTCTTCAGAGCGGCAACCAGCTCCGCGACTTTATTCTTGGCATCACCCTCACGGAAGATACGGCCTTTACGGACGCCCGTGACCGGCGCCGGCTTCTTGGCAACACTTCTTGCACCGCCGCCGCCGGACGCGGACTTGCCAATCTTACCGAGGAGGTGTGCACCGATAACGACCCTCTGGATCTCATTGGTGCCTTCGTAAATTGTCGTGATCTTGGCGTCACGATACGCGCGCTCCACATCCATGCCCTTGATGAAGCCCGAGCCGCCGAAGATCTGCAGCGCGTCATTGACGATTTCGAGTGCTCTGTCGGAGGCGTACATCTTTGCCATGGCCGCTTCCATGCTGTAACTCTCATGCGCTTCCTTCAGCTCCGCAGCGGAGTAAACGAGGAAACGTGCCGCACGCAGCTTTGTGGCCATATCCGCGAGCTTGAAGGAAACACCCTGGTTGACGCCGATGGGGTTACCGAACTGAATGCGCTCTTTCGCCTCTTCCAGTGCCTTCTCATAAGCGCCCTGTGCGATACCGAGCGCCTGTGCCGCGATACCGATGCGGCCGCCGTCCAGCGTCGCCATGGCGATCTTGAAGCCCTGGCCTTCCTTGCCGAGGAGGTTTTCCTTCGGAACCTTGACATCGTTGAAGATCAGTTCTGCGGTTGTCGAGGAACGGATGCCCAGCTTGTCATAGTGATCACCGAACTCAAAGCCCGGCATGCCCTTTTCCACGATGAGGGCGGAAATGCCGCGTGTGCCGATATCCGGCGTTGTCACCGCGAATACAACATACGTATCCGCCTTCGGTGCGTTCGTGATGAAAATCTTGCCGCCGTTCAGGAGGTAATGATCTCCCTTGTCGATCGCCGTTGTCTCCGTACCACCGGCATCGGAACCCGCGTTTTCTTCGGTCAGACCGAAGGCGCCGATCTTTTCGCCCTTCGCAAGGGGGGTCAGATACTTTTTCTTCTGTTCTTCCGTGCCGAACGCGGCAATCGGATAGGAGCCGAGAGAAACGTGCGCGGAAAGAATAACGCCCGCGCCGCCGTCCACGCGCGCCAGCTCTTCGACCGCAATCGCGTAGCTGAGCACGTCCAGGCCTGCGCCGCCGTATTCCTTCGGATAGGGAAGTCCCATCCAGCCGTTCTGTCCGATCATCTTCACCTGCTCGTCAGGAAATTCGTTTTTCTGATCGAGCACGGCCGCGATCGGCGCGATCTCCTTTTCGGCGAATGCGCGTACTTTTGCACGCAGCTCTTCATGCGCCGGTGTGGTTTGAAACAACATTTTGCCTACCTCCTTCTTGTGGTTGTCAGTTGCTGCCTGCGGTTTTGCAGCGGGAGCTTCCGCTGCGCCTTGATTTGCCTGCGCTTTCGGCGCGGGCTGTGCCGCCGCCTTCGCGGGCTCTGCCTTTGCGGGTTCCGCCTTTGCGGATTCAGCCTTTACGGATTCCGCCTTTGCCTTTACGGCCTCCGCGGTATCCTCCTGCACCTCCGTCTTTGCCTTTTCAAGCGTATCCTT
>JAFZLB010000107.1 GCA_017551665.1 Lachnospiraceae bacterium | reverse complement strand
CGTGTATTTCTGCCAGGCCTCCGGCAGCAGTTTGCTCTCCAAAAGTGCCAGCTCCTCATCCGCATGCAGCACGATGCCGTCCCGGATATCCCGCGTATAGCGCAGGTTCAGCGTGGACGCGCTTAAGCCCGCCGCAAAGGCGCCGTCAATGACCTCATTGCTGTAAGTGTAAATCGCGTGACCCAGCACACTGTCGCTGTCCACCAGCTGCTTGGCCGCGTAATTGTCATAGCTTTCCTTGCATCTCTCAATTGCGCCGGAGGTGCCGGAGATGGCGTCAATGATGCCGTTGTCCACGGCCAGTCCGCTCTTCGTCTCATCCTCCTCGTCATCACTCTGTGACTCCAGAATGCTCCACCACTCGCCGGTACTGAATCCGAGGGTTCCGGTAAGGCTTTTGCCGGTGGAGCTGTGGTTGACAAAATTCCTGAGATCCGTCAGCCACTGCGGGGGCTTTTTCTGCATGAATTCCTGCAGGTTTCCGCCGCTTCTCATCAGCTTCATCACCTCTTCCGACATGGCCTTTTCGGCGTTCTTGAAATCGCCGCTGGCGGTGTAATAATCCCCCTGGGCCAGCTTGAGCATCTCCTTCAGCGCGTTGTTGTCAATGTCCGCCAGCTTGGACAGAACGATGCAGCGGCGTGTGGCGTCCGCGGCAGCCGCCAGCTCAAAGACCAGATCCGCCTCGGCCTCCTCCCCCGTATCCTTTAAGGTTTTATAGCAGGCGTACAGGCGGTCCACCTGCTCATCCAGCTTCTTCGTTTCCTCATCACGCAGATCCAGGGAAAAGAAGGTGCTGAGCAGCTGGTGATAATACACGCCGCTGCGGATCTCATCCTTGGATTCGGCGTTTCTGTTCTCCAGAAAGTCCGCCTGGGAAATTCCCTTTGCTGTGATATCATTCGTATACTGGATCCAGAGCCCCTCCAGCTCCGGAAGTTTCCACAGCTTATAGGGATCGGTGCGGTTAAAGGGATTGATTTCTTTATTGTTCACCACATCGATCGTCCGGCCGTCCGGTCCCACATAATACTGGACATACAGCTTGTCCAGATCCGTGACGGGAATGGCCGGGCCTTTCGGCGTAAGATCCGTCAGTCCCTGCACATCCTCATAATTGAACCAGCTGCCCGGTGCCAGTTCCGACTTGTAGTACATGTCGGTCTGTTCGGAATCAGAGGCACTGGCGTCCGCCATCTCGTAATACTCATCCGTCAGCCCCTCCAGGCTGATGAGCCAGGTGCCGATGAACAGCGTCCCGTCGGGTACCGGATTCCTCCTGTTATAGATCTCAAACAGGAGCGCCGTGGACTTGTCGAACATGGCGTTTGCGCTGTGCTCCGGCACACGCAGGCTGTAAGTGGCGGCACAGATCACCGTCAGCATCATCAGCAACGCTCTTTGCAAAAACCGCTTTCTCATGCCTCTTCCCCCTTATCCGTCCACGCGTCTGACCAGACGGTTGTTCACGTCAAAACGCGCTTTGTATAACATGTTTTTCCCCTCGTCATACAACAGTATTTCCGTTTCCTCCAGTCCTTCCTCCACGGCAGGGAGATGCGTAAAGCCCGTTTCGGTGGCACAGGGCTCCGTGCCGGAAACGCGGATGCCGTCCTTTGTCTGTACGGCAAAAAACTTCACCGCCGCGTCCTCCGTGATCTTCATTGTGATGGTGATCATCCCCGTCACGGAATTGCGCGTCAGCGTATAGGAGCCGATGCTGTCGGATTCCGTTCCGCCGACACTGCGCCCGGTGATGACGGGCAAAGGCCCGGAGGCCGTCTGCGGATCAATGACGCAGTCATCCACAAAGGTGTCTCCGTTGTACAGACGGATCTTCACCTCATCGACACTTGCGGCCGTGACGGCCAGATGCCGCAGGCGTTTGCCGCACTCCGTCTTAGCGCCGATCTGGACGTTGTCGCAGAACAGGGCGAAGTGCGTGATCTGTACCGGAAAGTCCTTGGGCACATACACGTTTAAGTCAAAGGCTTCGTTCTGCACCACCTGCTGGAAGTAGTAATACACGCCGTTTGTGTAATCATGCTCCACCCCGAGGCCGATGCCGACGTTCTGCGCGTTCAGCAGCATGTCCCCGTCATAGAGCAGCGCCGTCACCGCGCCGCAGGTTAAGCGGTCAAAGGAATACAGCGTGTCCGAGTACAGCTGCATGGCTTCCAGAAGACCGTCCTGCAGCTCCTCAAAGGATTCCAGCGAATCATTGTATTCCTCAAAGGGCAGCACGCCCAGGTTCATCCGCACATAATCCGCCTCGAGGCGTGCTTCCTCCCGCTCCACCACCTGCAGGCTGTTCAGATAGGCGTTGCGCACGGAAATGTAGTTTTCAAATTCCGCCCGGACCTGTCCGATCAGCGCTCTCTCCGCGTTCTGCCGCGCCACCCTGGCCGCCGCGTAATCCAGGACGTTTTGGTACAGGACGTAAGGGTCATCCTCCACGTAACGGATGCCGGATAGCGACCCCTTGAACCATTCCTTCGGGACGATGATGTAATACAGCCAGATCCATCCGTTCCAGTAACTGTCTATCTTTTCCAGGAATTTCTTATACGCGTCCTTAAAGACCTTGGCATCCACCTTTTCCCCGTTTAATGCCTGGGTGACATAGGAGGAAATCATGCCGATGTCCTTGCGGTATTTGCTCTTGATGAGATCATAGTTCGTGTTGAGGGACACCCGCGCCGTGGTCTCCGCCATGCAGATCTCATAAAAGGTCTGGTCATGGTCCAGGGTGTACTCAATGATTTCCTCTAACTTGTCACGGCCGAAGGACGCCTCTAAGAAAGGCGTCTCAAAGCGGTATCCCGTTTTGACATCCGCGCCGATGAGTTCTGACATCTTCACCAGCGCAGCCTCTAAGGCACGCATGTCATTGGCCAGGGCCTGGTTCATGGCCTCCTTCTTTTTCTCTAACTTTTCCACGTCCGCCTGGGTGGCACCGCCCGTCACCAGCCTTGCCCTGGCCTTGCGGATGCCCTCCCCGAGGACTTCAATGCGCGTTTCGTAAAAGTCGATCCGGCGCTGCAGATACACGATCTCCACATACAGCGTATTCACCTCTTCGGAAACCGCCAGCCGCTGGTCCGTCAGGTCATGATAGGCCACATCGATCTCCGCCTGGATGGAGATGGGCTTGAACTGGAACTCGTAGGCCTGCTGCTGGTTGGGCTTCGTCGGAAACTTGAAGGAAATCAGCGGCGACCAGCGGAAGGTCCGCATGTTCTTTTTCTTTAGACGGATGGCCTTCTGCGCACTCTCCAGTTTTGCCTTCAGTCCCTCGATCTTGTTCCGCGCAAGGTCACATTCCGGGGAAGCCGCAATGGCCAGCGCACGCACCGCCCGCATGGACAGCAGCCGGTCCTGTGCCGCCTGCGCCTCCATCGGCGAAACGGCGGGCATCCATGCGGAAGCCTCCGGCAGAAAGGCCGAAAGGAGCACGGGCATCAAAAGGAGCGCGATGATGCGTATGCACTTGTGTTTCAGGTGCTTCACAGATCCGCCCCTCCCTTCGAAATGCAGTAGTAACGGAATTCGTCACCCTCCCCCTCGGAAACAAAGGTGTATACCACGCCGTTCGAGGCGATGCTGGTCAGATAGACTTCATAGGAGGTATCCTTCCCGTACACGGTGGTCACGTCACTGAAGCTTTCCTCCGTCACCATCCGCACGTTCCCGGAAAAGGCACGGTCCGTCTCGTTCAGCAGACCGATGGCCACCGCCTCGCCCATGGTCACCTCGGAATAGCCCGTAAAGACCGGCTCCCCGAGGGCGGTGCTGATATCCCTGATGCTGCGGCTTTTCCGGTCTCCCAGCGGGAAACTGTCCGAAAGCACGATGACGTTGTCAATGACAACGGAATCCGTCAGGGCCTGGGCATCCTGATTGCCCTCATAGAGGACGTTGATGTCCTCCATGTGGACACAGAAGGCTTCCTCGTCCTGCCAGACGTGACGGCTGCCCTGATACAGCGCTGCCGCTTCCTCCGCCGTCGCCCCGAGGAAATTGACATAGAGGATCTCGTCGTTGGCGAAGCTCCCCTCGTACACCGTCATGCCCCCGAGATCACAAAGCTTGCCCTGACCGTTGCGGCGGCCGGAAACAAACTCCCCTTCATAGACCAGGGAACCGTCCTGCCGGTATTGCTTGCCGGTCCCGTCATAAAGGTTGTCATGGAAGCTGCCCGTGTAGCGCACCGTCCCGTCCGGCCAGTAATGGGTGCCGTGTTCCTCGAATTTGTTTTTGAGGAAATTCCCCTTGTACACCATGGCACCGCTTGGCGTGTACAGCGTGCCGTTGCCCGTGGCATAGCCCTTTTCCACATCACCCTCGTAGGCAAGGTAACCGCTCTTTGCGAGGATCCGCACCTTCCCTTCCGCAAAGCGCAGACCGATGGCGTCATAAGAGTACTCACGGATGCCGTCACCGGCGGCCGAGCGGGTAAAGACCTGCCGGACCGCAAGGATATACCACAGACTGACGACCCCCACGACAATGATCGCCATGTAGGCCAGCCGCTTGCTGATCATGAAGCGGCCGATGTTGATGTAGTCCTTCTCGTGCTTCGGGCGCACATCCAGGATACTGACAAAGAATCCGCGGATCTTGACGATGACCCTGGAGCGGATAAAGTTCCAGCTTGTCCAGCGGCGGACCGAGGACATGATCTTCGCAAAGCGGGACTTAATCGTCGATATCAGAATTGTCAGCAGATTTCCTCCGCCCATGCTCTCAACTCCTTAGTTAAAACCAGTCCGTTCCTTCCGGCGGGCAGAACATGCCGAGGCTGTCCGCATCTTCCGTCAGATCCTCATTCAGCAGGCGCTCACTCTCAAAGAGATAGAACCTGGCCACCTCATCCTGCGGCAGCTGCTTTAACACATCCGAAAACCGGCTTCTCGCCAGATAGTAATCCTGCTTGTAGAAATACGACATGCCCTCCGCAAAGCGCTCCCGCTCCGCGATCTTGATCTGGCGTTCCCGCTCCGGACAGGCATCCAGCACTTCGTAGAGCTTTGTCTTTGTTCCGTCCGGCATGCGGATGAAGCCGATGTGCCTTGTCTCGGCCTGCATTTCCTCACGGCTGAGCACGTCCTTCGTGGCAACGACGCCGAGCGCTAAGGAATGCAGCCAGGAAACATAGTGGGACATTTCCTTCGCCTGATCCAGCAGCATCACCGTCAGATACTGTTCGCCCGCACCGGCAATGCCGTAGGACACCGGACCGTGATACAGGAAGACGGTCATGGGCGGACGCAGATCCCTGGCCGTTGTCTTTGCGCGCAGCAGGTCAACGGCAAAGCGCTGCGTCTTCTCTTCGTCGTTTAGGAACAGCACCTGCATGACCGCAAGCTCCGGCTGATGCGAGACCACCGTGCCGCTGCTTTCGCTCTCCTGCAAAAACTGCAGCACGCCGTTCAGGCCGTTCAGCCTGCCCTCCATGCCCTGTTCCTTCCTGCCGCTCACATAAGCCAGCGTCGCGTCAAAGGAAGCGGTATCCCCTGCCGCCACTTCCATGATGGAATCCTTGCCGACGATCTGCTCTATGTTCTTCGGCGCGTAGCTGGAATACGCCTGGAAGGTCTTATAGCGTTTGTATTTTGTCTTTTCGATGCGCTTGTCAATTTCCACGAGGCTGCCCCACATGGCGTCCATATCATGCCCTAAGGGCGTGCGCTTCCCGCTGATTCTGCCGCCGGCGGCGACGTTTTGCATGTTGCGCTCGAGTCTGCGCAGATCCGTTGCCTGCAGCCAGATGACAAGGAAGAGCAAAAGACTTGCGACGGCAAACACAATGAGGTAATTGCCGGTAACGGAAGTCAGGGACGCCGCGTCATAGCCCGCACCGGAAGGCGTGCGCATGATGCCGGTGATGCCGATGAGTCCGAGACCGGTGCCGCTTCGTTTCGCGACACTGACCGCTTCGCAGCGGCCGCCGTCGAGGGGCAGTTCCGTAACGGAAGCAGTCGCGCCGTCATAGAGTTCCTGCCGGAGAAGCTCCGCACCCGCTCCGTACTGCGCGCGCATCGTTTCCAAGTTTCTGCCGCGGGCGCTGAAGAGCACTTTGCCGTCGGTGACATCGAAGGCGAGAACCTCGCTGAACAAACCGCCGGTGCCCTCTGCGGACAGAAACGCGCGCAGCGCCTCCCAGGCCTCATAGTATTCCCTGCTGTCATAAAAGTCTTCCGAAGAAAGTGCCGCATCAGGATCTCCCAGGTTTTGCGCAAGGCTTGACAGCGTGCTTTGCGCGTAGGCAATCCGCGCCGCGGCAGCGGATTCTTTGGCGATGCGGTAACTGAAAAAGGCAAAGAGTGTCAGCATGATGAGCAGCGCGACTTCCGCGATCAGTGCCGTATAGACCAGCCTGCGCCGGTTATGGAAGGCCATGAACATCAGCGCGGTAAAGGCGACGACGAGCAGCGTCACCGTCACCCAGGTCACGGTGGGAATGCTGCCGGTTTTGATTTTCTGTGTAAAGGAGAGCGTCACGTTTTCCGCGGCATAGGTTTCCGTCGCGCTTCTCGCAAGCATGTCCGCGGGCTTTTCCGCGTCCGTCCGCACATACAGCCTGCCGCCGGTATAGACGGCATCGGTGTAGGTTCTTCCGGTATCGCTGTGCTGCTTCGCGATACTGACCGGGAAGTACACATCCTCCCTGACGTTTTCTTCCGTGCTCTCCTCCTCCGTCTCCGCGCCGGTGTCCGGAAGGAACTCCTGCAGCACCAAAGGATACACCTCTGCCGTGCGGCCGTCGTCGGAGATGGCCGTTAAGAACAGCACACCCTCGTCCTCCCGCATGTTGACGACGCGCTGGTTGTCATTCACGGCCAAAGGCGCGCTGGTGGCCACCGGCATGAGCGAAGCCGTAAAGCGCCGCACCCGGTAACTCCGGACCACCCGGCCTTCCTCTCTCGCTTCCAGATCCGAAAGCAGTGCGTACACGTATTTCGCATCCGCGGTGAGCGCGTCCACGCGTCCGCCCTCCGGATGGATGAACATGTTCCGCACGAGACCGTCCGCATCCAGCGCGTAGAGGCGCGTTCCGCCATGCGCGGGATCGGACATCAGGATCTGTTCGCCCGTGTTGACAATGCGGCTTTCCGCCGTCAGTTCCGGTGCCTCCGCATACCCGCTTGTCACAATGACAAAACCCAGTACGGACAACAGCAGGAACAACACACAAATCAGTATCGCCGAACGTTTATACATAAATTCCCCCGCCCTATTGCTTTAAAGATTCCGTTCCGATACGCTCAAAGTTATTGATAAACAGACGCAGCCACGGGATGTCCCCGAAGACCATGTTCGTCAAAAGCATCACCAGCGCGATGATCGCGAGGATCAGGCTCACCCAGAAGAGGATGCCGAAGAGCATGTCGCTTCTGGCCGAAAACCACCTGCGGATGCGGTAAAGAATCCCGCCCTTCTGCTTCGGCGCCGCCGCGATGCGGATATCCTGATACAGTTCCGTCAGCTTGTTGTAGCTGCGGTTCTCCGTCTTTTTCTTTAAGAGCGTGTAGCTGATGGCCTTCTGGGAAGCTTTGTCCTCCAGCAGTTCCATCAGCACCATGGCGCAGCGTGTGGCGCAGTCGCGTTCCTTCATCGTGACATCCACGCCCGTCAGGTCCATGGTGTAACTGAAATACACGGAGCCGTCCTTGTTTAAGTGAATGAGGCTCTGGTCCAGCACCAGGTACAGCAAAGGCCAGGGGAGCCCCGAGGTCATGCAGGCCATGATGACGTTGATGCAGATGTCCTCGCATTCCGAAAGCGAAAGCGTGTCCGGCATGTAGAATTCGGACAGCGGACGCTCCTGTGCATAAGGGTACACGAAAACATGCGCGCCTTCAGCCGAAGCGCTTTCCAGCAGCACATCGTTTTTGAGGTCGGCGCTTTCATACAGGGAGAGCAGATCCCGCACGAGTTCATGGTCCGTCACGCGCAGAACGGTATAGAATACCTCTCCGTCCACCTCCGCGTCCCTGCAGATGACACACTCAAAGTCCTTGTGACTGTAGACGGTACCGACCTCTTCCAATCTCATCTTTTCCGATTGCAAAGTGATCAATTAACTGTTTTCCTTTTCCGCCTCAGCCTCAGCCTTCTTCTTTGCCGCGCCCTTTTCGTCCAGATGCTCATGCTTCTTGACGATGGCATACGCGTAGGTGCAGATGACCGGCATATCCGTGCAGTAAATCCGGATCTCGTACACGCCGGGTTTCATGGGCGCGGTGTACACGCCGTCCGCAGTGATCTCTCCGCTGCCGCTTGCCGTCAGCTCATAAGTCACGCTGCACTTCTTCATGTTGTGATATTCCACGCCGAAGAAATGACTTTCCTTCGTGCCCAGCGTCACCGTCGGTGTGGTGGCGGAGATGGACTTGTCATAGAAATCATCGATGAGTTCCAGATCCTCGCCCGCGGGGAAGCGCACGGCGACCCAGCGGTAGGTCAGCACCAGGAAGTCCACGTCCTGCTTGAGCTTGGCCGCCACAACGAAGCTGCCCTTGTCATTCAGCACGCGCACGGCGGTCTCCACGTCCACGATGGCGCCGGCCCGTTTCCCGAAGAGTTCCGGATTGCCGTAGATCGTGCTCTTGGCGCTGGCACCAAGGGTCTTGTCCTTTGCGAGATATTCGTAACCGACTTCCACATAGACGTTGCCGCGGCCCAGGCCGTGGGCGATCTCTCCGGAATAGCGGATGTCGCCGGCCCTCGCGTTTTTGCCGAGGGAGATTTCCAAAACACCCGTCGCAATCTCCGGCATCGTGGTCCGGACGGCTTTGCTTTCCGTTTCCGTGAGCGCGCCCGTGACGGGACCGCCCGAAGAAAGATTGACGTCCTTTGTGAAATATTCCAGATAGAAGTTCCGGAGCACGGTCTGCGCGGGAGATACGATATAATCCCGGACGCCGCTTTCCCTCACTTCCTCAATGATGTAACTGTTCTTTGTACGGCTTAAGCGGATGTCCGCGATCTTCACGCCGTCGGAAGTCTCCGCGGCTTCGCGCATTTCCAGGCTCAGCCGCCCCACTTCGTCATTGACGATCTCGATCGGCGAACGGTCCGAAAGCCGGACGATGATGGAAAAGTTCTGTGCGGCATTGACGGCCTTCCCGTCCTCTTCGGCGGCAGCGGAGCCGCTCTTTAAGATGACGTTCGTCTCCGCGCTGTGCTCGTCCGCCACATACATCCAGTAATCACGGTACAGCACCTCGCCCTTGCCCAGGCGCACCTCGTCCACGGAAAACTCGAGTTCATGCGCGCCGTCCGCCGTCGTAAAGGACGGTGTCTCCAGTACGCCCCGCAGCGTCAGACGCACGTCTTCGGCGGAACGCTTTTTGATCTCCAAACGGATGCGCATGTTGCGCTCTCTGCTGACGATGGCAGGCACGAGAATTTCCGCGCTGAAATGCTCACTCGAAAACACGCTGTCGCGCAACAGGAATTCGGTTTCCAGAAACTCCTCCGCACCGGCCGCGACCTTGTCCGTCAGGTACAGCTCATAGCCTTCCTGCACGCGGTTGTATTCATATTCTTTGTCGGAATCTCCGCGGCTGACGGAGTACACGGAATGCACGGGCTCTTCCCGGAAGCGGATATAAAGGGAGGCCTCGTCTCCGGTTAAGGACGAAAATCCCTCAATGGCGGAGAGCTTATGCACCACGGAATTGCCGATGATAATTTCACGGCCCTCCCCGTCAATGGCCACGCCGCTCTCCACCAGTACCGACAGATCATCCAGACTGATCGTGGATAATCCGCAGACAATACCGGCCCCGTACATGAGATGATTCATGAACCTGGATTTGTTGACGAGATAGTTTTGCTCCGCCTGAAAATCCGCGCTGGACAGCATCTTGCCCGGATAGTAACGGTTTTTCTCGAACGGATAGAGTTTGTTCACCATCTGTTTTGCCCCCTCGTTATTCAGTTATAATTATTCCTTATGCCCCTGTAACAACAAACACTCTGCCCGGTGCCCAAACCGGGCAAGAATAAGAAGTGTCAAAATCTTATCAAAAAAAAGGGAAGATGGCAATAAAAATGACAAGAAATTATGAAAAAACCATGCGAAAATCGAAAAATCTAACAAATTGTTCGTTGGTGTCATCCAACTGACCGGATTCAGAAACGGTTCCCCTTGTCCGCCACACGGAAAAAGGAGCCGCGGCGGCGGCTCCTTTTGCTGCGTTTTACTGTCGGAATACGCGGCTGCGTTCAGATCAGCGCGTACTTCAGAATGAAGATCACGGTCAGCACGTACATCAGCGGCGACACCTTCTTCCCCTTGCCGGCGCAAAGGTGCAGTACGCTGTAACTGATGATACCAAAGGCGATGCCCTCGGAAATGGAGTACATGAAGGCCATGGACGTGATGCAGATGAAGGCCGGAATCGCCACCAGCGCATCCTCCCATTCGATCTTTTTGACCTGCTGCATCATGAAGAAGCCCACCACGATCAGCGCGGGCGCCGTCGCAAAGGAGGGAATCGTCAGAAACAGCGGCGAAAGGAAGAGGGACAGGATAAAGAGTCCGCCCGTCACAACCGCCGTCAGACCCGTCCTGCCGCCCTCCGCGACACCGGCGGAGGATTCCACGAATGTGGTGATCGTGGAGGTGCCGAGGCACGCGCCCACCGTGGTGCCCACGGAATCCGCCAGCAGCGCGCCGCGGATTTTCGGGAGCTTTCCTTCCTCATCCAGCATGTCCGCCTTGGAGGCGCAGCCGATCAGCGTTCCCAGGGTATCAAAGATATCCACGAACAGGAACGCGAACACGATGACGATGAACTCCATCACCGGCGCAGACTGGAAATCAAACTGCAGGAACGTGGAAGAAATCGACGCCGGCGTTCCCACGATGGCGGAGGGAATCACGCTGTACAGACCGGCATCCGGATCCGGCACATACAGTCCCGCCAGCTGGCAGAGGATCCCCAGCACCCAGGTGATCAGGATGCCCAGGAGGATGTTGCCCTTGATTTTTTTGATGACGAGAAATGCCGTGACCAGGGTACCGATCATGGCGAGAATGACGGTAATGCCCGCAGACCAGAAGGTGCCGTCATCCAGCGCGGTCTTAAAGGAAAACAGGCCGACCAGCGTTGCGCCGTCCACCACGATCTTCGCATTCTGCAGACCGATGAAGCAGATAAAAAGACCGATGCCGACGGACACGGCCAGCTTCAGCGTGACGGGAATCGCGTTGAAAATCGCTTCCCTCACGTTGGTCAGCGACAGCACGATGAAGATCAGACCCTCCACCAATACCGCCGCCAGTGCCACCTGCCAGCTGTAGCCCATGGTCAGCACAACCGTATAGGCAAAATAAGCGTTTAAGCCCATGCCCGCGGACAGTGCGAACGGAAGGTTCGCAAACAGCGCCATGCAGACGGATGCAATGGCACTGGCCAGGGCCGTTGCGGTAAAGACCGCACCGGAGTCCATCCCTGTGACCCCTAAGATATTGGGGTTGACGGCGAGAATGTACGCCATCGTCATGAATGTGGTGACGCCCGCAATGACTTCCGTTTTGACGTTCGTCCCCCGCTCACTGAGTTTGAACAGATTTTCCATACTCCTCTCCTTCCCCTTGAAAAAACATTTGCCCTCTGTTGCCGTTTCCGATGAGAAACAGCAATAACACAACATATTGTAACAGGCTGCGGACGGAAATGCAAGATTTTGTTTATTTTCTGTTTATGGATTTCTCCGGTATGCCCCTCCCCTTTTTTGAGAAAAACAGAATCGATACCCTATCATCGTACCGAAGAAAAAGGATGCTTGTCAATGAATATTATTTTGGTCAAAATCTATCGGTATTTCCGTCACCTGACGGGAAAGAAACAGGGGCGGCTCCCGCAGGAGACGCCCCCTCGTTTGACCGACGTCTGTCCGCCGGCGCTTACTGCGCGTAGTACTCCATGCGGACGTAAAGTTTGCCGTCAGGCGCTGCTTTGAAGGCGAAGGCGGCCCAGCCTTCTTTTTCTTCAATGACATATACGATTTCCCCGTCCACAATCTCGCGAATAATCAAAGATTTCGCTTTAGAATAAGTCGGCAAGAGGCGGATCGGCTGGCTCTTCGGACCGTTTTCAATCCGTCTCAGCTTTACGGGCTTCACGGGGATGAGTTCACTTGTATCCATATAGCCGACGGTTCCGTTACAGTTGACAAGCTGGTACCCGTTGTCATAGATCATTCCGTTGCGGTAATTCCTTCCGTTGAGCATAATAATCACATCTCCCGGCTCCGCATGGCCGATCAGTTCCGTCGTCGAGTGGGGACGTTCATAGATCCCCCTCTTTTGATCCACGGTTCTGTATTCCTTTTCGTCCTCACCGCTCCAGTGGGCATAAATGGTGGGGACCTCATCGAATATGGTAGCTCCCGTCACCCTCCATACTTCGGTGTCCTTTGTGACCGGGATCCCGCCGACGGGCGCCGTATACCAGCCGAGGAACTCCTTTCCGGGAAAGACGGGTTCCGGCAGGCTGCCGATCGCACTACTTGTGCTTTCCCATATGACGTCTTTGTCACAGTATCCGCCCTGGGGATCAAGATTGATAGCTGACACATATTTTGTACGCCCCCAATCATCCAGAACAAGCCCTTGTTCAGCCCATCCGAAATGGGACTCCAGAAAACCTTCCTCAAACGCACCTTCGTGTATAAAGATACTGTCGGACTCCCATACCACCGGGAAGCGGCTGAAGCTGTCTGTCCATTTTCTGTCAGACGCCTGTTCACCGATAATGTACACCCAGGAGCCGTATTTGATAGGATAGGTTTTGGTTCCCGAGAAATACGCATTATTTTTAATTCCTGTTGCCCCGCCGGAAAACTCATCCGCGAGAAACGAATTACTCGAGAGGGACACGCCCGTAAATGCGGTTGAAACATTCGCTTTGCTCATCCAGCCTTCCCTTCCGTCCGGGAGAACGCAGTAATATGCGTCGTACGCTTCATCCACAATACTGACCTGTGTACCGGAATACACCCTTTGCTTCCCTGCGGTCAGATCCTCGTCATCATACAGGAAGACATCATAATACTTCGGATCCCTGCGCCCGGTTCTGAAATATTCGGAGGGCCGGATCACACCCACCTTTGTGCTGTGATACCCTTCCCGCCACTTTGCCTTCAGCGTGCAGTCCTTCGTGAAGACATAGTCCTCATTCACAAGCTCACCCTTCTCGTCCGTCCAGCCGAGGAAGGTATGCCCGTCCTTTGCGGGCTTCGGAAGTTCACGGATCCGGTAGTCGTTTGACTTTTTGGCCGTCATGAGCTTCACGGCACACAAGCCGCCGGCCGCGTCAAACTGCACACTGTAACCGCCCAGGCTTGCGGCGTTATCCAGCGCCGCTGTGAGAATGTAGCCCTCCGTATTCAGGCGGTAAGAATAGATCTTGTAGAAGTTCAGTTCATATTTTATCGTTTTGTTGCCTGATATCAGTTCTTTTTGCACATGGGTGTTCACCGTATCGAGGACCTTAATCTTGTCCCCCTTCTGCAGAAATCCGATGCGTATCGAAGAATCCATGATTGCCTCGCGGTAGATTTCTTTAAAGGTGCCCACTTCCCCCACGATATAATCCTTGTCGCTGTATTCCACAAGGAACAGCGTCTTCATATCCGAAGTGATCTCGCTTGCATCATTCACAATGACGCCTGTCCCGTTACTGGCGGTATTCCAGTATGAATTGTTTTCCCTTGCATACGCAAAGACATCCTCCCCGTTTTTCGTAAAAACCGGAGTACCTGCATCCGATGTAAGCTTGTGCATATAATAATCCACCATAATATCGAAATCATGATCCAAAAACCACAACTTCCTCCCGTCTTCCATGAAGGAAATCTTGACATACGCAGGATCCATTTCCCACCCCACATGCAGTGTGGAGTTTTCTGTCAGAACGGTATTCCAGTCAAACCCCTCCGGTTCTCCTGCTCTGAAGTGCAGGATTCCCGTGATCCGGTAACCGGTCTTCTTTACCTTTTCATGAAAAACCCCGCTGTTCAGCGTACCGTCGATGTTGACAGGCACCATCACCTTGCGTCCGTCATCCAAATCCACCTCCACCTCAAACTCCACCGGCTGGAACCAGGCGAGGAACTCCTCGTTGACGTAGCCTAAGACGCCTTCATAGCTGATCTTGGCATAGCTGCCGTCCTCGCCGGCGACATGATCCCAGCAGAGCACACAGCTGCCCGCCTGCAGGCTTCCGATCCGCTCAAAACTTTTCCCCGCGCCCTCACGCACGAGGACCGTACTGCTCACCCTGAGGAAATCCGGACGGTAGTAGTCATCCGTCACCTGATACTCTTCGGAGTCTTCGCGTTTTCCGTTCAGATCCTTCGTCTGCACGCTCAGGCGCAGCTTTGTCCCGTAGGGGAGCTCGGTGTTTTTGAAATAAATCTCCTTCAGATCCATCTGCATGGCATCCGTTTCGGTGTCCAAAAGCAGCTGCTCCTCGTAGCCGTCTTCGCCCGGAAGCAGGGCATGGACACGCAGGCGGAAAACTGCCTGATATTTCTCATAGGGAAAACTCCATGATGCCTGTGCATATTCCAGGGCGAGTCCCATCGGCTCAGGCATCCGGTTGCCGTCATCATCCCACCTGATGTTGGTATTGTTGGAGAGCGGATTTCCGTCGCCGTCCTCGGCCTGAATCCACCAGTAGTAGCTTCCTTCGCCGTAGTCATGCCAGGCGTCTCGCGGCAGGAGGCAGTCCTCCGTATATCCGGAAAACACTATTTCCTCGTCCTTTTCAATCACGACATGATATGTCGTTGCGCCTTCGACACGATCCCAGCACATACTCTGCAGATTGTCAAAATAGTCGATGTTTTGAATGTCCCCGAGCCCGAGATCCTCCGTCGTATTGAGGTAGAGAACTTCATGGAGATCATATAAGCTTGGTCCGCCGATGCCGCCGATGCCGTTTGTCAGCATCCACGTCAACTCCTCGTGGTAACCGCATTTGCCGCAAGTCAGGCTCTCGTTCATCAGCTCACAGGATTCCGTGGCTTCCGGGAACGTGAGCCGGCTCTCCTGAGCCAGCGGAAGCGTCATTTCTTCCTGCCCGGAAAGATACTGCACCGCGGTGACGACCGGCGCGTTCCCGTGCGAGCCGTCCTCATTGGAAGTGTAGTGATCCTCTAAGACCAGTCGGGTGCGCAGACCGGACGCCTTGGCCTCCAGCATGCCCTGCCGCGGCAGATTCCCCTCAAAGGAGGCAAAGTAGCGTTCGTTTAAGCGATGCAGCGTGTCTGCGTAAATGTCTCCCGTTTCCGGCCAGTTGTTCGCCGCTTCAAAGACACGGATGGCGTCAGCCAGTTCCTCATTCATCACGCCGTCCGTGGCGCCCGTGTATTCTCCGCCCGCAGCCAGAAGTTCCTGTGTGATCAGCACCGTAAGGCCCTGTGATCCGGCTTTTGCCAGAGGCTTATCGCCGTCCACCTCGCGGGTCTCCTTTTCCTTACAGACTTTGCAGACGCGCTCTTCCTCGCCCTTCTGACCGTGACCGGCCTGCTTTGTCACCGCCCAGTTGCCCCACTGGTGCTCCGTCTTTGCGATTTCCCGCTGTTCTTCCGTTTTGCAGGTCGCGCAGGTACGCTTCTCCTGTCCGGCCTCCTTACAGGTGGCGGCTTTGACGACTGTCCACTCGCCAAAGCCATGCCCTTTGGCGGCAAGCGCTCTCTTCTCTTCTCCCTTGCAGCGTTCGCAGCTGCGCGTTTCCTCTCCGGCTTCCGTACAGCTCGCTTCCTTTGTGACCTTCCAGTCACTCCACTTGTGTTCCCCCTTGGGAAGCTCTCTTTTTTCTTCCTTTTTGCACTGTTCGCAGCTGCGCGTTTCCTCTCCGGTTTCCGTGCAGCTCGCTTCCTTTGTGACCTTCCAGTCACTCCACTTGAGTTCCAAGGCGGGAAGCGCCTCTTTTTCCACGGTATGGCAGGCCTCACATTCCCGCTGCTTTTCCCCGGCTGCCTCGCAGGCCGCCTCTTTGACGACCTTCCAGTCGCTGAAGCGGTGTCCGGTGGCTTTGACGATGTTTTCTTTTACCTCGAGGCCACAGCCATTGCACTTATACAAATCATATCCGTCCGTGGTGCAGGTGGCAGCTACGTTCTGGATCACTTTATAGGTATGACCCCTGTCCGGATCGCCGACGGCATCATGCCACATAATCCATTGATTGCATTTGCCGCAATACCGGTAGCTTTCGACCCCGTTGATATCATCTCTTACCCTGACATATTTCCACTCCTCGGTGAACCTGTGGTCACTCTTGCTTTTGCACTCTTCCTGCGCATGTGCCTGTACCGGCGGCAGCACGCCGATGCCGATGACAAGCGCCAGCAGTAGTGTCAGTATTCTTTTCATGTTTTTTCCTTTCTTACGCATCGTTGTTTCCCTCCCGCCTTCTTACTGTATGGAAAGGGCAGCCAGCCAGCCCTTTGCGTTTGCGATGATATTGTCACAGCTCTCCGCCGCGTTTTCTCCGTAGCCCGTGACCTGCATGGTGAAAAAGAGGGGCTGTCCCTCCGCCTCTGCTTTTGCCAGCAGCAGGCGGGCGCCGTCCTCCTCCGAAACGGATAGCGTCCAGGTAAGACCCTTGCCGTTCAGGCTGTCGCCCTGCACCGCTTCCAACGCCGCCAGTTCCTCTTCCGGAACGGCGTTTTTATTTCTGAGCGTCGCCAAAAAGGACGCTTCCTTTCCTTCCGTGAGCACCATGCCTTCGTAGGAGGCATCCAGATAATGCGCTGAAGCGGTCACGCTGAGATCCGCGCCGGAGGCTCTGAGATAATCCGTACCGGGCGCTTCTAAGGTCTTGCCCGCAAAGGGCATCCGCAAGAGGTCATTACCGCCGACGACCTCGCCCTGCACATCCGCAAACGCAAGGCTCTTCATCCATTCGGTCAGGCCTTCCTGCACCTGCTCCAGCTCCTGCTTCGCGTCCGCCGCGCCCTTAACGTAAGCGCCCGCCTTCAGATACAGCAGTGCGCCTTCCGCTTCGGCGACGGCACAGAAATTCAGGACGGAGGAACCGTTCTGCCCCTCAAAGGCCTTTGCCGCGCCGTACTGCCAGCCAAGCGTCCCCGTAGCTTCCGTCTGTAAGGCGGCACCGGACTCCGTATCCGAAAGCATGTTGTTGATGGTATCTGTCAGAAGCGCCGCTGCTTCATCGGCGCCAAGAATTTGATAATCCGGGAATTCTTCCTCCGGGATTTCTTCGTCTTCCGGAAGCTCCTCTTCCTCCGGGGCTTCCTCTCCTTCCTCCGCAGGAATTTCTTCCTCTCCGGCAGGGACTTCTTCCTTTTCCGCAGGAGCTTCTCCCTCTTCTTCTAAAGCCTCTTCCTCTTCGGCTTCTTCATCCTCTTCCGTATCCTCTTCTTCCACCGGAAGATCGAAAAAAAAGGACGCGTCTTTTACCATCTTGAGGCTGCCCGTCACCTTCAGGTAGCCGTCCTCTCCCGCCGCCTTTTCGAGGGAAAAGTTGAAGAACGCGGCGGCTTCGTCATCCTCTGCCTCCGTATCCCCGGAGCGTGAGAGGCTGATCACGGAATAATCGCCCTGCAGCAGCTGCTGCATGTCACCGGTCAGGCTCTTCCCCTGCCGGGACAGCATGACGCGCGGCCCGGCCTCTTTCTCCGTTTCCACCGCAGGCGCAACCGCCTTTGTCTGCCCATCCGTTGTCGCTTCATTGCCGCCGCCGCAGCCCGTCGCAAACAGTGCAACCGAAAGCAGCAGCGCGACGATCAGCTTAAGGCTCTGTCTGTCTGTCTGTCTTTTTCTCATACGTCTCTTATCCTTTCCTCCTGCCCGCGGAAACTAAAGCTTTCCGGACTTTTTCATCTTCCGGAAAAAGTGTAACACATGGGCACCGGATTTCACACCCGTTACAATTCAGCGCCCAGCCATGATTTAGAAGACCGGTGTCATTCATTGTGACACCGACCGTTCATGTTGCTGTGTATTAAACTGGTTGAGAGGATATCGGCGCCGGCATGGGACGGGCAAAGATTTCAGCAACCTTTTGAAACAGGTTTTCCTCATCCTGATATCGAAACGTTTGAATCAAGCTTATGCTGTTGCATAGGACCCGGAAATTTTCATCGCTCCTAAGGACAATCGCCTGCTATTGTTTTCGATTGACCACCCTCGCAAGACGTGCGGCAATAGAATTGTTTGTCGGAACACACATGTCGTGGAGAAAT
>JAFZLB010000106.1 GCA_017551665.1 Lachnospiraceae bacterium | reverse complement strand
CACCACAAACGGATCTTCCTCCGCCACTGCGGGTGCTGCCTGCGGTTTTGCCGCCACGAACGAAGCCTCATTCTGCGGGGCAATCGCCGCCATGACCGGCGCGGCTGTCGCCGCCGTTGCCGGCGGAATCTTCGGAATCACCACGGAGCCGGGTTGCGGCGGCGGCACGGCTGCCGGCGTCTCTTCCTTCGTTACGGCCGCAGCGATACCGGTACCGGCATCCTCTTCGCGTTCTTCCTTCTTCTCTTTCTTTTCTTTCTTCTCTTTCTTATCCTTCTTGTCTTTCTTTGTCTCGTCGGACTTCTTCCGTTTTTCGGAAGCCTTGCCGAAGATGCCGCCTTCCTTTTCCTTCTTCGCTTCTTTCTCAACGGCCTTCTCTTTTTCCTCTTCCGTCAGCAGGACGGTCGCGGAAACGCTCACCAGCACGATATAGACCAGCGCCGTAAAAGACGGCGCGCTGACACCGCTTTCCGCGATGTGCTGGGAGAAAAAGGCCGCGTACACACAAAGCAGCATCCAGAGCGTTACGCTCTCGCGGCGTTTTCTGACAAAGAACGCGCCCACCGAAAGCATGGCCATACTGACCAGTGCCAGAAACCAGCCGATGCGGACGGTCAGGGCTCTCGGCATTTCGATGGAAAAGGCCGAGAAATGATGCAGCCACCATTCGTTCGGCGCGCTGACACAGAGCACATAGCCGAAGGCAATGCCGATCAGAAGCGTCGCAAAGAGCAACAGCAGCTGTCCTAAGTTGATCCGCTGCAGGAAAAAGGTGTAAACCGGCACCAGTACAAGGATAAACAGACCGCCGTCCCAGCCCAGAACCATACCGATAAACAGGCCGGTAAAGGCCGCCACGACAAACTTGATGCTGGAGGGATACTCCTTTCCGATATCCGCGGAAAATTTGACAAAGAGCGCACTGGCCAGCATTCCCGCCGAAAACAGGAGCCAGAACACCACATCCTGTCCGTCGAGCAGGGCCATATCCGAAAACATCGGGAAAAAGAACATGGCAACCACGGAGGCCACCGATGCCACACGTCCCGCGAGAATGCGTACCGCCGTAAACATCATCAGCGCCGCGATGATATAAAGAACCACCTGCGCGATGGAAGCCGCACGGGCCGTCGTTCCCATCAGACGCATCAACGCGCCGATGATCATGATATACAGGCGCTCCCTCGTCTGATAGATATCCAGGGAAATCTCCGCCTGCATGGAACGGTTCACCGCCACGTGGTACAGCACATTGTTTTCCGCGGGTGCGCGGTAGGCACTGTAAAAGAGATAAATACAGCCCGCCGTCACCACGGCCACGCTCACCCAGACGCTGTATTTCCGTACGGATTCGTCCGTCAGGTTCAGTGCGGACACTTTCGGCAAAAGCCGCTTACACATGAAGACCATCAGGACCGTCGCCACGAGGGCCATCACCAGATACGCAACGGCAAGGACCCCGCCGCGTTCCCGCTGGAACGCGAAGGAATCCGTGGCATACACCCAGATATAAATAATGTTCAGCAGGGCAAAGAGTGCCGTGACAACGACACCGGCAATGCCTTTTTTCCATTGCATCAGTCGTCGCTCCAGTTATGATAGACGTTTTGCACGTCGTCGTCCTCGTCCAGCATGTCCAGGATGCGTTGCAGGCCCTTCACCTGCGTCTCATCCGTCACCGTTACGTAGTTCTGCGGCAGCATCGTGATCTCCGAAGAGACACTGACGATCTTCGCCTCTTCCAGCGCCCTCGCCACCGCCTCGTAAGCTTCAGGCTGCGTGAGGATTTCGAAGCTGTCCTCTTCCTCGTTGAAATCCTCCGCCCCCGCGTCCAGCGAGAGCATCATCAGATCATCCGCCGCCATCTCACACTCTTCTTTGTCAATCAGAATCTGTCCCTTCTTGTCAAACATAAAGGAGACGCAGCCCGGCGTGCCCACATTGCCGCCGCCCTTGGAAAAGGCCGCCTTGACATTGGCCGCCGTGCGGTTCTGGTTGTCCGTCAGGGCATCCACGATGATGGCCGTTCCGCCGGGACCGTAGCCTTCGTAAGTAATGGCCTTATAGTCCACACCGCCCTCGGCGCCGCTCGCCTTGCGGATGCCGCGCTCGATGGTGTCGTTCGGCATGTTGTTCGCCTTCGCCTTGGCAATGACGGTCGCGAGCTTGAAATTGTTGTTCGGGTCCGGACCGCCCTCTCTGACGGCCACGGCGATTTCGCGCCCGATGATCGTGAAGATCTTGCCCTTGGCGGCATCGTTCTTTTCTTTCTTGTGCTTAATATTCGCAAATTTGGAATGACCTGACACCTTTATTCCTCCGTTGTCTCTGTTTCCTGTTGCAGTTTCTTTACCAGAACGCTCTGTACCACATGGTCCGCGACGGACAGGATGCGGAAATTGTATCCCCCGATATCCACGTCAAACTGCTCATCGTCCGCCGGAATCCGGTCCAGCCTTGCGATCATAAGCCCGTTCACGGTTTCGCAGGTCTCATCCTCTAAGGACATCCCGAAGCGTTCTTCCAGTTCCTCCAGCGGCGTCTTGCCGTCGATGATGAACTCGTCCTCGTTGGCGGTCTCTTCGATATAGGCTTCATCCTCATCGTACTCGTCCAGGATGTTGCCGACGATCTCTTCCAGGATATCCTCCATGGAAACGAGACCGGAGGTCTGCCCGTATTCGTCGACCACGATCGCCAGCTGTGTCTGTGCTTCCTTCATCCCGGCAAAGAGCGCGTCGATGTGACGTGTTTCCGGCACAAACTGTGCCTGCCGGATGAGCCCGCTGATCTTGGCCACGGGGGTGTAATCCGCGTCATGGCGCATAAAACGCTTCATGGCGTCACGGATGTGCAGGATGCCGGTGATGTGGTCAATCGTATCCTTGTATACCGGAAAGCGGCTGTTGTTGCTCTCCAGCATAAACGTCATCGCGTCCGCCAAAGGCGTTCTTTCCTCAATCGCGATGATGTCGCCGCGGTGCGTCATGATCTCCTGGGCTTCCTTGTCGGAAAACTCGAAGATATTGGTGATCATGTCCGCTTCCGATTCCTGAAGGACACCCTGTTCCTGTCCTTCCTCCACGATGGATCGGATTTCCTCTTCGGTTACGTCCTTCTCCCGAAAATCATCCGTTATGGCAATCAGCCGCCTCAGCTGCTTCCGCAGCCGCGGCGCAAACTTCTGTCGGGTATGATGCGGGTCCGCGTCGTCCATTCCGGTATGTTTCCTCCGTACAAAGCACAATACAACAATTTATTATTATATCATATTTTATGCAATTCAGGCAAGGAAGGCGCCCTCACGCCCGGTACTGCCTGGGAACGCGCTTGTTGATGCAGCAAAGCAGCTCATAGTGGAAACGGCCGCTCAGCTCCCCCAGCTCCTCTGCCGTAATGCAGTGATCACCGTCGCTTCCGATCAGCGTCACCTTATCCCCCGCCCGTACGCCGGGGATGTCCGTCACGTCGATCATAAACTGGTCCATACAGACCCGTCCCGCCAGAGGGGCGCGCTGTCCCCGGATGAGCACGTCCGCTTTGCCGGAGAGCATCCGCGGATAGCCGTCCGCGTAGCCGATCGGCACCGTCGCGATCACGGAGGGACGCTTTGTGACAAAGGTGCGCCCGTAGCTGACCGGCGTTCCTTCCGGCACCTCCTTCACAAAGCTCACATGGGAATACCAGGACAATACGGGCCGCAGCTCCTTCGCCGCGTTGCTTTCCCTGTACACCACGGGGTCCGGTGCCATGCCGTAGAGCGCAATGCCCGCCCGTTCCATGTGAAAGGCGCTGCCCCGGTGCATCAGCATCGCCGCGGAATTGTCCGCGTGAACACAGGGGAATTCATAGTGCAGCTCGCCGCGGACGCGGTCAAGGAAGGCGGTAAACTTTGCCATCTGCTCCGCCGTATACGAACCGTCGGCATCGTCCGCCGCCGCAAAATGCGTAAACAGCCCCTCCGCCTGAAGCGCTTCGCTTTCCAGCACCCGCCGCACAAAGGCAAGGCCCCTGTCATCCGGCGTCACGCCGATGCGCCCCATGCCGCTGTCCACCGGAATGTGCACCTTCAGCTTCCTTCCGCGCAACGCTTCCGGCAGGCGTTTTGCCGTTTCCTCTAAGGAACGCACGGTTTCCTCGTAAAAGACCGAGGGCTGTATGTCATAGCGGAACAGCGTTTCGTCGCTTTCCGGAAAGGCGTAGCCTAAGATCATCACGGGCTTTTGCACCCCGGCTTCCGTCTTCAGCTGCACGGCCTCGGCGGTCGTGGCAACGGCGTAGGCCGTGACCTCGTTCTCCGCTTCCAGCGCCTTGGCGATCTCGACCGCGCCGTGACCGTAAGCGTCCGCCTTGAGAACGGCGCAGATGCCCGCGTCTCCTTTGGTTTGATGAGACTTCAGAACCTGTATGTTATGCCTGACGGCGGCAAGATCAATCACCGCCAGGACGCGTGCGTGTTCATCCATTTGTTTCGTCTTCCCTTTCTCCGGACGGCCTTCTCAGTCGATTTCTCCCTCACCCGCGATGCGCGGATGCCATTTCTCGGGATCATACTGCATGTCAAAGAGGTCAATGACCTCCGGACCGAAAATCTGGTGCATATATGTGTAAATCGTGTAGTTGTCCAGCTCGCTCTCCTGCTTGCGGATCAGCTGTTTTTTCAGCTCCACGCGCACATCGGAAATCCATTTGTTGATCGCGGTGATCTGCTCCGTACCGGCCTTCATGTAGCCGTAGCAGAAATTCATCGTCTGCAGCATGAGCTTGAAATTGACCTGGAAAATCTCCCGCGGAAGGCCGATCTGCTCGTCCTCCATCTGTTCAATCCGCGCGTTGCACTGCGACACCAGACCCGTGTGTTTGTCCAGCATCTGATGCGCCTTGCCGCCCGCGCGTTCGTTCATCGCCTTCTGCTGTAAGGGGATGATCTCTGCCAGAAGCTTTTTCTTCAGCTTCTTGACTTCCTTGATCTTTTCCCGCATGTTATGCTGTTTGTCCAGGAGCTTTTCCAGCTCGTTCGCGGTGTTGCGGACATCCGGCGGCGGACCGTCCGCGCCGAAGAGCAGCGGCCACTTCTCGTCCAGCGGCAGAATCGGTATCTCTTTGCCTTCCAGCGCGGCGGTAAATTTTTTCGTGTCTCCCGCTTTTCCTGCCATTCCTTACGACAACGCCTCCCATTGAATATACAGTTCCTCCAGCCTGGACGCGATCTGCTGCTGTTCCTCCGCCAGCCATTTCAGCTTGACGGCGTTCATGGAGATCTCGCTTAAGGAAAACTGCCGGTTGATTTCTTCGTTGCGCGCTTCCAGGGATTCGATCATCTCCTCGCATTTCTTCAGCGAGGATTCCTGCTTGCGCTTCATGGCGGCCAGTTCCTTCTGCGCCTTCCAGTCCGTCAGCCCCGCGGAAACGGTGGCGGCACCCGGTCCCGCCTCCGGTGCCTTCCGGTACGGTCCCGTCAGTTCCGTCTTTTCTCCCGCTTCCGGCGCTTCCTTTTCCTTGTAAGGCGTATGCAGAAGAAAGTGCATCCGCTCCGGCCGGTGCTCTCTGTAATAATCGTAATTACCGATATAATTTATCAATATTTCGTTTGTCAGATCCATGACCCGCGTCGCCGTGCGGTTGATGAAATAGCGGTCGTGGCTGACATAGAGCACCGTCCCCTCATAGCCCGCGATGGCGCTCTCCAGCACCTCCCTTGAGGTGATGTCCAGATGGTTCGTCGGCTCGTCCAGGATCAAAAAGTTCGCGTCGGAAAGCATGAGCTTTGCCAGCGCCAGCTTTCCCTTCTCGCCGCCGGAGAGATCACCGATGCGCTTGAACACATCCCCGCCCGTAAAGAGAAAGGCGGCGAGCGTTGTGCGGATCTTGGTTTCCGTCAGCGTCGGGTAGCTGTCGGAGATCTCTTCAAACAGCGTTTTCTGTTCGTGCAGCAGCTGCTGTTCCTGATCGAAATAACCGATTTTTACCTTGACGCCCGTGCGGATCTGGCCGCTGTCCGCCTCGATTTCGCGGTTGATGATGCGCAGAAGCGTCGTCTTGCCGACGCCGTTTTCCCCGACGATCGCCACCTTTTCGCCGCGGCGGATTGTGAAGCCGATGTCACGGAAAAGCGTCCGGCCGCCGTAGCCCTTGGACAACCCCTCCACCTGCAACACATCCGTGCCGCTTTCCACGGAAGGCGTCAGGCAGATGCGCATCTCGTCCTTTACATCCGTGGGACGGTCCAGCCGGTCCATTTTGTCCAGCATCTTCTCCCGGCTCTCCGCCCGTTTCACGCTCTTTTCCCGGTTGTAGGATTTCAGCTTGCGGATGACCTCTTCCTGATGCTTAATCTCCCGCTGCTGATTCACAAAGGCCTTCCACGCCGCCGCGCGGTCCGCCGCTTTCTTTTCGGAATACGCCGTGTAGTTGCCCTGGTACACCGTCGCCTTCGTCCGTTCGATTTCCACGATGCGCGTCGCGATTTTGTCCAGGAAATAGCGGTCATGCGAGACAATGACAACCGCGCCGCGGTAATTGCGCAGATAGGTTTCCAGCCAGTTGACGGAGGGGATGTCCAGATGGTTTGTCGGCTCGTCCAGCAACAGCACGTCCGGCTGCTGCAGCAACAGCTTGCCCAGCATCACGCGGGTGCGTTCCCCGCCGGAGAGCGAAGAAAGCTTTTTTTCAAAATCCTCTTCCGTAAAGCCCAGCCCCTTCGCCACGCCGACGATCGCGCCCTTCCATGCGTAACCACCCTCGTTTTGAAAGCGCTGCGTCATCTCCGCGTAGGCCGCCGAAAGCGCCTCGATCTCTTCCTCCGTTTCCGCCGTCCGCATTTCTTCCTCCGTCCTGCGGATGGATTCCTCCAGCGCGATGATCCCGCGCTTGGCTTCCTTGAAGGTCTCATAAATCGTTGTGTCGGAAGGCAGGCCGGTCTGCTGCTGCAGATAGCCGAAGCTGATGTCCTTTAAGAAATAAGCCTCACCGCTGTCCGCCGTCTCCGCGCGGGCGATGATCTTCATCAGCGTGGACTTCCCCGCGCCATTGATGCCGACAACGGCGACGCGGTCCTTCGCGTCCACCTGGAAGCTGACCCCGCTTAAGACCGGAATATCGTTATAGCTTTTGCTGATGTTCTGACAGGATAAAACCATGGATCATGCGGCCTCACGGTCTTCAATGATATGAATGATCTCTTCCGTAATCATTTCCGGTGTCTTTCCGTCCGTCGTGATGATCACATCCGCCGCGGTGCCGTAGTCCTCCGCCCGGGCGTTCCCCATATCCACAATCGTCTGGTATTTGTCCCCGGTCTGTAAGAGCGGCCTCGAATCATCGTCCTTTAAGCGACGGTAAATCTCCTCCGGACTGGTCTTCAGCCAGATCACCGTACCGATCTCATGCAGGATGGCGCGGTTTTCCTCCTTCATCGGTACGCCTCCGCCGGTGGAAAGCACAAAGGGCTCACGCTCCTCTCCGGCCAGCTCCCGTAAGATTCTGGTCTCGATCGCACGGAAGGCGCCCTCGCCGCGCACGGCAATGATATCCCGGACCGTGGTGTTGACGCGGCGCTCGATTTCCGAATCGCTGTCGAGGCGCTGTTCGCCGAGGCGCTCCGCCAGAAGCCTGGACACGGTGGTCTTTCCGCTGCCCATAAAGCCGATCAGCGCGATCGAGGTCTTGTGCGAAAGCGTCCGTTCCAGTCCCGCGAAGACCTCGTCAAAAATCTCCGGGGGCACCTTGCAGTTATGCCACAGTTCAAAGGCGCGTACGGCCTGACACATCAGAAGCTTCAAACCGTTGTAGGTCTTCGCGCCGGCCTTGCGTGCCAGCTTCAGAAACTTCGTCTCGACCGGACGATAAATCACATCCAGCACGCCCTCAATCCGCTCAAAGAAGGCGGGATCCTCGACCGGGCTGTGCTCCGTGTAAGGATACATGCCGACACTCGTGCATTGGCAGCAGTCATATTTCTCATCCGGAAGCACCGGAATCTTGTCGTATTCATCCAGCGCCAGCACATGCACGCGGTCAAAGCCCGTCGTCTCAAGCAGGTCCGCGGCCAGCTCCTCCGCGCGTTCCTTCGTGCGGTTCAAAAGCCAGATCTCCGCAACGTTTTCCCGGACCAGCATGGTACAGACACTGCGGGCCGCACCGCCCGCGCCGATCACGATGAGTTTTCTTCCCTTCAGGGAAACGCCGGTGGTGTCAAAGGCGTCCTTGAGACCGAGAATATCCGTGTTTGTTCCGAAAAAGCCCTCCCTGCCGGGGCTGCGGTACAGCGTGTTGACCGCGCCGAGCCGCCTGGCTTCCTCATCCACATGGGACAGCAACGGCAGGACCTCTTCCTTATACGGCACGGTGATGTTCAGTCCCAGAAAGCCCAGGGCATCGGCGCCGTTCAGTGCTGCCCTGAGGTTTTCCGGTGCCACGTCAAAGGCCTGGTAATGCATGTTGATCCCCATCCGGGCCGCCAGTGAGTTGTGCAGCAACGGGGACATGGAATGCCCCGCCGGATGCGCGATCAGACCGCAGCTCATGGTTGCTCCGTCCGTTTGCAGTTTCATTTCGGATTCTCCTCCCTGCCGGGACGCTTTGCGTATAACACCGTTTCCGCAAACGCGTTCCCCGCAATCCCGTGTTTTTTGACCTGCCGTTTGTACAACGCGATCACCGGTTTTTCCAGGTAGCGCTTCAGCACGATCTGCAGCCGCTCCCTCGGATCAATCGGTGTGGTCAGTATCGTTTTCAGTCCGGCGCGCTTTGCGCCCCAGACATCCGTAAAAATCTGATCCCCGACAAAAAATGTATTGTCCTTGTTTCCGCCCGCCTGTTCCATGCCCTTCAAAAATCCGAAGGCCTTCGGCTTGGCGGCCTTGTAAACAAAATCCGCGCCGACCGCGTCCGCAAAGGATTTGACGCGCTCCCTGCGGTTGTTGGAAATCAGTACGGCCTTCAGTCCGCTTTCCTTAATTCGCGCAAAGAGGGCCTTCGCCCCCTCGTCCGCCGGCGCGTCATGCGGCACGATCGTGTTGTCGATATCAAACAGCGCCACCCGGTACCCCGCGTCATGCAGGGCCTCATAGGGCACATCCGCGGCTCCCTTCACCGCCACATCCGGAAACCAGTCCATGCTCACTCCGAAAACAGCAGATCCGCGTAGGAGGGGAAGGGCCAGCAGTCGCGGTCACAGAGAATCTCCAGCGCGTCCGCGCTCTCCCTTGCCTTTTCCATGTCCTTGCGCAGCGTGCGCCCGATGAAGCGCATCGCTTCCGTCATGTCCTCCGGCATCCGCTTCAGATCGCGTTCCAGAAGGTCACAGTCCGCGGAAAGCCTTGCCGTCAGCGCCGAAATCTCTTTGGCCGTCCGCGTCTCATAACTGCCGGCGATCTTTTGCTCCTTCAGTACCGCCGCCCGCGAAGCCAGCCTTGCGGCGTATTCCGAGGCCGCCGGCAGAATCTCCGTGCGGATCATCCGGACCATCGTCCGTGCCTCCACACGCAGCGTGCGGTTATAGGTCTCCACATGAATGTTGTAGCGCGCGGTGAGCTCTTCCTTCGTGTAAATATGATTCCGCACAAAGAGCTCCATCGTCCGCTCGCTGATGTAATACGGCAGCGCTTCCGCCGTGGTCTTTAAGTTCAGCAGACCGCGCTGCTTCGCTTCTTTTTCCCAGTCGCCGTCATAGCCGTTGCCGTCAAAGACGATGCGGCGGTGCTTCTGGAAGGTCTCCCGCAACAGCTTTTGCAGCGCCGTCCCGAAGTCCTTGGCCTTTTCGAGCTTGTCCGCAAAAAGCGACAGCTCCTGCGCCATGATCGTGTTGAGCGCGATGTTCGGGCCGGAAACGGACTGCGAGCTCCCGACCATGCGGAACTCGAATTTGTTGCCGGTAAAGGCGACGGGCGAAGTGCGGTTGCGGTCCGTATTGTCCATGCGGATCGGCGGCAGCACATCCACGCCGACCTTTAAGTTTTTGCGTTCCCTGTCGCGATAAGTCTCGCCGCCGGCAATCGCGTCAATGACGCCGCCGAGCTCCTCACCGAGATAAACGGAAAGGATGGCGGGCGGGGCTTCGAGCGCGCCCAGGCGGTGCTCATTGCCGCTGGTGGCCACCGTCGCGCGGAGCGTTTCCTGGTACTCGTCCACGCCCTTTAAGAAGGCCGCGAGGAAGAGCAGAAACTGCGCGTTCTGCGCGGGCGTGGAGCCCGGCTTGAACAGGTTTCTTCCGCTGTCCGTCTGCAGTGACCAGTTGTCATGCTTGCCGCTGCCGTTGATGCCGGCAAAGGGCTTTTCATGCAGCAGGCAGACAAAGCCGTGCTTGGCCGCCACGCGCTTCAGCTGCTCCATGCAGATCTGGTTGCAGTCCGCCGCCGCGTTGGCGTTCATATAGACGACCGCGATCTCATGCTGCGCGGGTGCCGCCTCGTTGTGCCTTGTCTTCGCGGGGACGCCCAGCTTCCAGAGCTCCTCGTCCAGCTCCTGCATGAAGGCGAGCACGCGGGGCTTGATCTGGCCGTAATAGTGATCCTCTGTTTTTTGTCCGCGCACGGGTCGCGCACCGAAGAGCGTGCGCCCGGTCATCTTCAAGTCTTCCCGCGCGTGGAAAAGCTCTTCGTCAATCAGGAAATACTCCTGTTCCGGACCGCACTGCGCGATGACGCGTTTGGTTTCCCTGTCCCCGAAGAGACACAGGATCCGCACCGCTTCCCTGCTGATCAGGTCCATGGAACGTAAGAGCGGCGTCTTCTTGTCCAGGGCATGCCCCGAATAAGAGCAGAAAATTGTCGGGATGTATAAGGTGTGATCCTTGAGGAAGGCAAAGGCCGTCGGATCCCAGGCCGTGTAGCCCCTGGCCTCAAAGGTGGCGCGCAGTCCCCCGGAAGGAAAGCTGGAGGCGTCCGGCTCACCCTTGATGAGCTGCTTGCCGGAAAACTCCGTCTCCGCGCCGCCGGTGGAATCCGGCGAAAAAAAGGCGTCATGCTTTTCCGCCGTCGCGCCGGTCAGCGGCTGAAACCAGTGCGTATAGTGCGTCGCGCCGCGCTCCAGCGCCCAGCGTTTCATGGCCGCCGCGATTTCATCCGCCGTCTTCAGTTCCAGCGGCGTGGCCGTCTCAATGCACTTCTTCCAGGCCTTGAACGTCGCGGGCTTTAAGTATTCCCGCATCCTGGCCTCATGAAAGACATCGCTGCCGAACAGTTCCTGTATCTGTGTTTCCCCGGACATAAACTCCCCCGTTGTGTATTCAGCCTTGTTTTCCGCTTTTATCAACTTATTATTATAGCATGAACTGTGCCGTTCCGCCATCCCCGCAGGGCGGAAACGCGGATAGCGCAACAGAAAGCGCCTCCCCGGCGGGAAGCGCCCTTGTTCTTCTTAGTACAGTCAAAATTCCCGGGCCTGTGACCAATTATTCCCGGTTCCGCGCACGAAGGCGTTCGATCTCCGCCCGCGCTTCGACAAGCGCCTGCTGCGCGGCATCTCGCTCCGCAACAACCGCATCGCGCTCCGCCTTTGCCGTCTTCAACTCCTTCTTCGCTTCCGCGAGTCTCGCCTCCGCCCGGGCTCTGCCGTTGATGGCAGAGGTATATACCTCTTCGTACTTTCTCCGCGCACGGAGGATTGACCTCGCGGACTCGTCCGCATTTACCTGATATATCGCTTCCGCCACTTCCGCCACACTCCTGTTCTGCGCCGCCAGACGCCTCAAATCCTCCCAGGTCTCTGCACGGAATACCTCCGCCCAGTAATCCAGTTTGTTTGCTTTGTCCTCTTCGGTCGCAAGCTCCGTTCTTCCTAATGATAACACATTCATCCCGAAGATTGAAGTATAGACATTTCCGTTCTTCACGTTTGTCAGCAGATACTTCGCGTAAAACTCCGGATACTCCTGAAACAGGTCGTGATCCAAAATCCCGATATGCGTCGTCGGCTTCAGGCGGTCAAAATCCTTCTGCTCTCCACGTATGTTGTCATAGGCACGGCAGAGATACAGCAGCGAGCGTTTGATCCAGTCCGGATCCTTTCTTACCTGCAACTCGATGTTCAGGATTTCGTTGTTATTCAGCTCCACCAGCGTATCGACGATGATTTCCTTTTGCAGGTAATCACCGTAGCTGATCGGGTTTAGGAGCACGACATTCCGTACATCCTTCTCCCGTAAGCCCTTCAATGCACAGATCAGTCCTTTGAGGCCTTTGGACGTCCGTGCCATCACCATGTGAAACATCATGTCATTTTTGAGTGTGTTTTCCACAGGGCCGCTCGCTTCGGCAAGCGGCCTGGACAGTTTGATTCTGGTTGTCATGTTTTTGCTATACTCCTCCCCTAATACAAAAAATCGGTCTACAATACCTTCCCGGGATTGCGTGTGCGGGGAATACCGCACGGCGCCGGACGATGCCGACAGAAAAAATATAGCACATCGTTTTGTTATTTGTCAACTATTTGTTTATGTTTTATTAATTTTTTATGTGTTCCACCGGAAAACGATAGACGCTATCAGTCGATTTTTTCATACTCATAGCGTCTTACGTCCGTCCGGAACGGATTACTGCCACGGATACAGGACGCCATGTTTTTTCATATCCTCATAGTTTCCGATATGAAGCTGTGTCGGTATGTGTGCGACGTAATCGACCGTGCGATAGCGTTTGTCACTCCAGTTTCCAATGTCGTTCATATCTTCTGAGCCAACGTACCAATACATGTCTTCAGAAATGTCCATGCTGATCCAACGATTGTAATCACGGATGTAGATGGCTTCCCATGCATGTGCTTCCGTATTGGATACAAACGCCGGGATGTTGTTGGCACGGCACATGATGGCTATGACGTTTGCAAAATCCTCACAGACACCGATGTGCGTATTGCTGATATAGTATTTGCCTGTGTAGTCACGGTAATAGCGCCATCTGGCGTGTCGATCTGTTTTGTGCGCAACCCAATAATCGTACATCAGATTTTCGAAGCAATAGTCGTAGAAGGCAAGGACTTTTTGCATATCTGTCCAGTCGTCTTCGACAAGTTCATGTGACAGAGCAATCCAAGGTTCCACGTCGTTCTTTTCACCGGGGTTTACAACGACGATAGGATAGTGGATGTTTTCTGTATACAGAGCGTGTTCCATGGTCATGCCGTATTGCTCCATGAGGTTTTCTACGGTTTGACGGTGTTGAATACGAATGGATGCTTGGTTTGCTGATGCGATGGTATTTGCAACATACAGTTGATCGTTTTGTTTGAACACAACGACTTTTGTAGTATTTCCGTTGGAGAAATGAACTACCCCGGGGCAAGCCCTCAAGTACGTGTCGCTGCTCCGAACCTCTTCGAGGTTCTCCACGCTCCACGCACTTGCCTCGCGCTTGCGCATCCGCGCAAGTGGCGCGAGCGGGGTATCCAGCTTGTTGTTCCTT
>JAFZLB010000105.1 GCA_017551665.1 Lachnospiraceae bacterium | reverse complement strand
GCTTCCCCCGCCCATACCGGCAGCCACGGGGATTTCCTTGACGAGATCAATCGTCACACCCTCCCGGATGCCGCATTCCGCCCGGATGAGCTCGCAGGCGCGGATGATCAGGTTGTCCTCGTTTTCCGGCAGTCCCTTCGGCGCTGCGGCGAAGCTGACAAGGCCGCTGTCGTTTTTCGTGAAGGTCAGCGTGTCGCAGACATCCACGGTCTGCATGACGGTCCGGATATCGTGATATCCGTCGGGCCGCTTCCCCGTGACATCGAGAATGAGATTGATCTTGCCATAGGCTTTTTTCGTGATGCTGTCCATAGGATATATGATACCATACTTGTTTTCAAAATCGGAAAAAAGTATAAAATCAAATAATTTTTGTCCCCTTTCACTGTAATAGAGCGTTAATACTATGAAAGGGTTTACTTGAAAGGAAAAAACAGGCGAGGGAGGGGAGATTCTTGAAAAAACAGATAACTATTTTCGTATTGGTCCTGGGGTTATTGCTTATATCATCTTGTGTAAAAGGTAACTATGAGATGGGGGAAAATGACGTTCATTCGAGTTTGAACAGAGGGGAATATGCCGCTTCGGAACGCAAAACAGCAGAAGCTGTATCGGTATCTGTTGCGGAATATCTGGATGAAGTACATGGAATTGTAAAGTGCGGCGAACGCTTGATTATGATCGGGGAAAAAGAGGAAAGCAAGAAGGCGGTTGCATTGAGCCTCAAAGGGGAGTTTATATCAGATTCTTCCATTGGCGGAGATGTGAGTGGGTATCCATATATTCATTCCGTACAGCCCCTTACAGATGAAAGGTTTGTTGTATTCTATTGCAGCAGCAATGATGAACCGCTGTTGCATTTTGAGGGAGACGCCGCATCTGCAAAAGAGAAGACATACCGGTATAAGGCTGTTGTTTATGATTCCCATCTTAAAACAGCAGAGCAAAAAGAGGAAATTGTTTTTGAACACAGCCAAAACGGCGCTCTTGTTGTTGGAAACGACACGCTTTTTTGGGAAGGCGCAACGATCACGCTTTTTGACGAAAAGGGAGAAGAAAAAAAGATAGACCTGCCATCAGACGCTTATGTGATAAATCTGATTTGTGATCAGAACGCCAATACCTATGCCTATTGTATCAATGCACAATCCATCGGCTTTTACGGGATAAATCTTTCAGAGTTATCACTATCTGATTTCTACAAAATGCCGCAAGAGCGGGTATCCCCTGTTCAATACGGAAACCGTTCCTGGCATTCCTGTATCCTTACAGACAATACGATCTACCGCTTTGTCCCGGAGGAAGGGAGTTTCAGAGAAGGAGTGAAAAGGATCGTTTTGCCGTCCGCAACGAAGTATATCTCGTCTTTTTTAGATATCGACGAGAATGAATTCTGTTATTGTTGCGAAGAAGAACCGGTTCTGTATTTTGTGACCGTAAAAACCATAGAAGATCAGAGAATCCGCATAACGGTCGGCGCGGTGATCGGACAAAACGCGCGTCTGGAGTCCTATGTTTCTTACTTTAATTCCATAAATGACGATTATGCGGCAGAGATCAGGTGGTACACAAATCCAATGCAGTTGAATGCGGATATCGCCGCGGGTAATGTGCCCGATGTTCTTCATCTGCCGGGGTCAAAAATACCGCTCAATGATGGAATCTTCATGGATTTGTTGCCACTGATAGAGCAGGACGATGGATTGAACAAGGAGGATTTTACCGGAAATATCCTCAAAGCACTTGAAATCGACGGACAAGTGCTGTGTCTGTTTGAAAAGTTTTCCATACTCACCTGCACAGGAAGAACAGAGGTTTTCGGTAACCGCACGGGTCTGTCGTTGGAGGATCTGAATGCCATTCTGGCATCGGATGATAATCTGTCCGTCTTTCCGGAATGGATGACAGCAGAGGAGTTTCTCCTGTGGATATGCGAACTGAGTCCGGGGTGGTTTATTGATTACGATGCAAACACCTGCAGTTTTGATAATGAGGATTACATAGCACTTCTGGAGTTTTGCCTTGGGTTATGCCCACTAAAGCCGGATTTTGACAGCTATGTTTCGGATTATGAACCGGATATCCTGCTGTGCCCGGAAGAAATCGGGAATCCGGAAAGGGTAGGCGCAATAGAGAATAACTACGGAGTAGACAGTTATACGTTTACGGGATTTCCAAATGATAACGGAGAAAACGGGAGCTTTTACACGGGTGCGGGAGGATTACAGTTTGCGATACCGCATAATTCACTGAATCCAGGCAGAGGATATGTACTGATCAAAGGGATATTCACAGAGAGGTGGCAGGAAAACGTGGATTATCTTCCCGTGCTCAGAAAGACATATGAAGCACGCTGTGATACCGTTGATGAAGACAATGTGCAATTATCGGAAAACGCAAGGAAACAATTTGAGGAACTGATGATGGAAACAACAAGTTTCCTTTATGATGACAATGAAATGAGAGATATCATACTGGATGAGGCGAGGGACTTCTTTTATGGGAAAAAAAGCGCGGAGGAAGTCGCAAAACTGACGCAGGAACGAATAAGTATTTACCTTCAGGAACGTCAATCATTACAGTAATAAAGCGGTCAGGGAAAAACTGAAAATGAAAGGAGAGGGTCATATGAAAAGAATCGTATCACTACTAATGGCAATCATCGTGTTTTTCATGTCATCAATTCCGGCAATGGCAATTGGCGAATGCAATTGCAGAAAGGGTGTCGTTGTTGGTGGAAATGTGTGCCTTCGAAAAAGCTATGGATACACCACAGTGCTGGGGTTTGTTCAGAACGGAGAAGGGTTTGACTGCCTTGGAATTACACCGTATGAATACGACCAGCATTTGTGGAGAAACGTAAAAATGAATCAAGGAGCGAATATAGGGAAGAAAGGATGGATAGCCTTGGAATACACGCGTTCAACCGGATGATGCATCGAGTGTGATAATGGATGTTGACTGGCCGCTTTGAAATAAAAGAGCATCGGCGCTGCCGGTGCTCTTTTATGGTACAATGAAAAAATGTTCCTGATACTTCTTTCCGCGTTGCCGGATGAACAGCATAGCTGGGTGGAAAAGACCTTTCGGGAGGAAAGGACTTATTTCTTTCGGGTTGCGCATCAGATTCTTTCCGACAGAGACACAGCGGAGGATGCTGTTTCTGCGGCATTTGAGATGATCATAAAAAAAATTGACCTGATTTGGAAAATTCCATGTCCCCAACGCCTTCCTTACTGCGTTAGTATTGTAAGGAGATGTGCGATCGACCTTTTGCGGCGCAGAAAGGAGCTTGCGTCTTTTGAGGAATTGCCGGAGGAACTGTCCGCCGATCCCTCGTCAGAGACGGAAGATGTTGCGCTTGACGGTCTGCAAAAGGAAGAATTGATGAAGCAGATCGCGTCCTTGTCGGAGGAGGAGCGTACGCTGCTGCATCTTCGCTACGCGGTGGAACTGCCGTTTGGAAGAATCGCACAGATGTTGCATTGCAGCGAAGAAAGCGCAAAAAAGAGAGGGCAGCGTGTGATACGCAAACTGCGGGAGATGATGAGTGATGAATGATATTTTAAGCGTGAAGTTAAAGGACACAGTGTTTGCGGCGGCGGTTCGTGAAGCGTATCACGAAGAAATCCAGTCATGCGAGACCGCGGATTTCGCAGCATACAAAGCGGTGGAACCGGATGAGGCACAGACGGCGCGGCTGTACGTCAGCGCGGAGGCGCTGCCGGAGGACGCAAAAAACGCGATCATCGGGCTGTGCTGCTTCGGGCTGTCCGCAGAGGACGTGACCCAAATGTATGGCGTGGCGTATCCTGTCGGTACACTGCGCTATTACACAAGGCTGCTGTCGCGCGTGTGCGGGCTTTCGGAAACGGAAATTCTTTCCGAGGAAGCCATGCGCCGGACGGGAGAACACATCCTGCGCGGCTTTGAACAAGAGGCAGCAACAAAGAAACAGGCAGGACGCGCGAAGCGGCGCGGACTGCGCAGGCTGCTGCGGCCGTTTGCCTACGCAGCGGCGGCGCTGCTGTGCTTCTTTAGCCTTTCCCTTGCCGCAAGCGCAGAGTTACGCGCAATCGTGCTGAAATGGTTTTCAACAGACCGGCAGGAGTACAGCGAATTTACGCCGGTGCTGGATCATGAACTCTCCGTTGAAGAAATGTATCTGTATGAGCCGATGTATATTCCGGAGGGATATACATTGGAGGGAAGGTATGAGGAGCCAAAATCCCTTGATTACGAATACTATGATGAAGAAGGCTGGTATATAAGCATCGTGTTGACAATGCCGGGTGTCACAATGCAAGTAAATACAGCGAATAGCGAGGTATATGAAACCGCCTTTCAGGAAACGTATGCGACAATGATTATTGGACCAAGTGGTTATAACAGCTTCATAACATCAGTAGAGGATTATCCGCTGTATATCTCCGGCAGAATTGATGCGGAGGAATTAGTCAGAATTGCGGAAAATATAAAAAAACAATAAATTCGTCCAAAATGTGTCCCCTTTAGTGCCTATCGAACGTTAATAGTATGTAGGTGGTGTTTTTCTCAAAGAAAGAAGGAGGGACAACAAAGTGAAGAAACAAAAACTATTGTTATGCGCATTACTGGTTTTGGCGATGTTTTTTCCGCTGAAAACACATGCGCAGGAAAGTGCGGTCGCCAAAGACGCAATTTTCGGACGGGAAACGGATGTGGACGTCATAGTAAGTCCGAAATGGAATGGCGCACACACTGCGAGTTGTTATTTGGATGTGTCCGGAAAGCGGTTGACGGCAACGGTGTTGGTCGTGCCAAACAATAATAATCTGTACACAAGCGGAACGCTCTATATTGAGCGGAAGGACGGAAACACTTGGGTACAGGTGGCAAGTACCAGCGTTTCCGGCACGGGGCGCGTGAGTGCCACAAAGACCTATACCGGCACGTCCGGCAAGACCTACCGTGCCCGCTACAGCGGAAAAACAGGGTCGGATTCTGTAAGCAGCACATCAACTGAAGTTACAGTCTATTGAGAGGGGGTAATGGATCATGAAAACAAAAAGACAGTTTCTTTCGATGCTACTCGTGTGTATTGTTGTTCTTGGCAATGGTTTTTTTGTAACCGCAGAAGAGACTCCGGCGGAAAGCACGGAAAAGGTTGTGGTGACAGAGCGTGTTGTGCCAGCGGAAGAACGCGAGAGAGGACACAATCGTCAAATGAATGAACAGCTTGCAAAACTGGGGATTTCATTATCCGACTGCGAGTGTTATGACGCACAATCTATCAAGCCGTTGATTGAAAACATATCCCCTAAAAACGACCCAAATGATTACATGATAGAATACTCTGAATACAGGTATCCTTCGTCAGGAGATTTCCTTGGAGGTCAGCCAAAAGGTGGGACACGGATCACATCTGGGGGCTCCTTGTTTTATGTGGAGAGCGGAGGACCGAGCGTTGGTTTTAATGTCTCTTTTGGCGGTAATTTTGGTAGTGTTTCTTTTTCGATACCAATAGGTCAACAAACAGCCACAGGGGGATCAGTTAACATCCCGTCTACCGGGTATTGGAAAATATACGGAACAAAGACATACGAGGTTAGAAGTTATGTGATATACTATAAAACCTATGTTGATGAGTTTACAGGATACATTTGGAAACCGTATAGTGGAGGTTATACAAAAGAACTCTACCGTTCCGTATATAGTCCGGTACGGGTAGATTGATGTGAATACGCAATCTGAAAAGAGAAAACGATTGATAGTAATTTGCGTAGTGTGAACGACTTCATTGTATGCGCCATTATCGTAGAGAGTTCAGATTCTCTACGATAATGGCGACTGTGAAAGGCAGACTATCATGAGCAAAAACAAACAGGAAGAAGACCGGCAGGAGCAGATATCGGAACAAAAAAAGAAAGAGAAGTGAGCGGATAGTTGGTTATATATCCCTATCATCTGCCTGTTGGTCGTGGTGATCGTCATAGCCGTCCTTCGTTGCCGCAGCCTGATACATCAGATCGGTGCCGACAGGGTGGTGACCGGATCCTACGCATGGGAGATGGAATTGCCTGCACAGGATGATTGGTTTTATCTGACCTTTTTTAAGGATGATACCTTTGCGTTCTATGGTCCAAAGAAGGGGGGGTATCGGGAGGTCGGAAGCGGAACTTATGAATACGATGACATGAGAAATGATCTGATCACACACATGATTGATTCCTACGAGGACGCGGGCATCACGGGAATCCGACTGGTTTTCGCGGACGGAACGGAACGCAATGTGATTCATTTCGGCGACAGAATGCTTGTCGCAACGGACGGCGGAATTGTCAGTTTCAAGAAGTTCACAAGCACACCGACCGCATGGAGCATAGATGCGGAACCCCTTTCGTTGGAAGACTTACAGGGGCTGTCAGCGGATGAATTATTTGATCTGTTTATCCGTAACGGATTGGTTATCAATGAGAGAATGGCGAACACGTTATCAGAGGAGGTAATCAAGGGAACGCTAAAATCCCAAATAGACATTCTGGTAGAAGGCATTACGCCGTGTAATGATATTATGTATTGGGATTTTGCGGATAGCGTCAAAGAAACGTATGAGAAAATAAGAGGGGAAAGAGAATGAAACCACATATCGGACAATATGCGATATGCTTACTTGCGCTCCTCCGTCCGTGACAAAAGTCTCCGGAAAGGTGACAGAACAGGCGCTGCCGTGGTATCATAAGATATCACGGCGGTGTTTTTTCTGGTCTGCTTTGTCCGTCGGCTGCGGGCAGAACAGGAGGGGATCATGGGAAGAACGGTTGCAATCGGCAGGCAGATGTTTTCCGAACTGATTGAGAGAGACCGGTTTTACGTGGACAAGACGGATTTCATCCGGGAATGGTGGGAGAACGATGATGTTGTCACCCTGATCACCCGTCCGCGGCGCTTCGGCAAGACACTGAACATGCGCATGCTGGAGGCGTTCTTCTCCACGGAGTACAGCGGGCGTGCCGATCTGTTTGAGGGGCTTTCCGTCTGGGAGCATGAGGAATATCATGCGCTGCAGGGCAGCTGGCCCGTGATTTTCCTGACCTTTTCGGAGGTGAAGAAAAATAACTTTGAGAACATCCGGAGAGATCTCTTTGCCAACATCACAAGGCTCTATTCGCGTTTCCGCTTCCTTTTGGAGGGCGATCTCCTGAGTGATGAGGAAAAGGAACTGTTCCGTTCCGTTTCCAAAAACATGGATGATACGGATTTTTCCTCGTCCCTGTTAAACCTCTCCGACTACCTGCACCGTTATTACGGGAAAAAAGCCATCATCCTTTTGGACGAATACGATGTGCCGATGCAGGAGGCATGGGTGCACGGCTTCTGGGAGGAAGCAGTGGACTTACTGCGCGGCTTTATGAACGCGACCTTCAAGGCGAACGATCATCTGGAGCGCGCCGTCATCACCGGCGTGACCCGCATCAGCAAGGAATCCATCTTCTCAGATTTGAATAATCTGGACGTGGTTTCCACCTCTTCCCCAAAATATATGACGTCCTTCGGTTTTACGGAGGAAGAGGTCTTTGCCGCCATGGACGAGATGGGGCTGACAAATAAGGAGGAAGTGAAGGACTGGTATGACGGCTTCACCTTCGGCACGACGGAGGACATTTACAACCCCTGGTCCATCACCAACTTTCTGGATAAGGGGATTATCAGCCCCTACTGGGCGAACAGTTCCTCCAACGCCCTGGCGGGAGAGCTGATCCGAAGGGGCAGCCCCCGCGTAAAAATGATCTTTGAAGACCTTTTGCGCGGCGGTACCTACCGATGCAAGTTAGATGAGCAGATCGTCTTCAACCAGTTGTTCCAAAACGAGGAAGCGATCTGGAGCCTGCTGGTGGCATCCGGTTATCTGAAGGTGCGGGACCGTACCTTTGGGGATGATAACATGGCGACGCTGCTTTTGACGAATAAGGAATCCCGCATCGCTTTTGATAACCTTGTAAGGGCGTGGTTTCAGGGACAGAGTGCAAATTACAACGAGTTCCTGGAAGCGCTGTTAAAGAATGATCTTCGCGCCATGAACGCCTATATGAACCGGGTGGCACTGGCGACGATTTCCTATTTCGATGCGGGAAACGAGCCTTCTGAAGAAAACGAGCCGGAGCGTTTCTATCACGGCTTTGTTTTAGGCCTGATGGTGGACTTAAGAAACCGCTATATGCTGACCAGCAACCGGGAATCCGGCTTCGGGCGCTATGACATTTGCTTAGAACCGAAGGATCCCGCAAAGGATGACGCCATCCTGATGGAGTTTAAGGTTCTGGACAGATTCTCGGGCGAAACAAGCTTGGAGGACACGGTGGCCTCCGCCCTGAAACAGATCGAAGAAAAACAATACGCCGCGTCCCTGATCGAAAAAGGCATCCCGGCGGAGCGGATCCGCGCCTACGGCTTTGCCTTCCGGGGGAAGGAAGTGCTGATCGGGGAAGGCTGACAGTAAAAACATATCATCTGTTTTTATATATAAGTCTCAACTTTCCCCGGAACATGCCGATATAGGAAACAGAGAAATGCCTATTTGGCTTGATTTCGCGAATTTAATACAAGGAGGTGATGTTCAAATGGATGTGAACAGCGTATCAAGCGCAACCGCAACTTACGCGGCGTATTCGACCGGAGTTGCGAAAGAGGCGCAGAAGACGGAGGAAGCAAAGGAAAGCGCCGCCGTCCAGTCGGAGGAAGCCGCCGTCTACGAGAAATCGGACGAGGCCAAGGCCTACAAGCCGGACATGCAGAAGGTGCAGCAGATGCTCGCCGATTCCGAGGCGCGTGTGCAGCAGTTCCGCGACATGATCCAGAAGATGTTCGGGCAGCAGGCGAAGACCTCTGATCTTGCCGACGGAATCTGGCAGAAGCTCGCCAGCGGTGATTTCACCGTGGATGCCGCCACAAAGGCGCAGGCGCAGGCTGATGTTTCCGAAGACGGCTACTGGGGTGTGAAGCAGACGTCCGAGCGTATTCTGGACTTTGCGAAGACCCTGGCCGGCAATGACCCGGAAAAGTTGGAAAAAATGCGTTCCGCCTTCGAAAAGGGCTACAAGCAGGCGGAAAAGACCTGGGGCGGAGAGCTCCCGGAGATTTCCCGGAAGACCTACGACGCGGTCATGAAGGGCTTTGATGAGTTAAAGAACGGCGAAGTCGAGGCGTAAAAAACGAATGATTTCCGAAGAAAAAGGCCCTCTGTCCCTGACAGGGGGTTTTTTCTTATGAAAATGTTTTGACGAGAGGGCGGTGAGGTGTTATACTCCCGTCTTCGACAGTTAAACCGCCGAGAATCCCACAAACATGGGCAACTCGGCGGTTTTTGATTGGAGAAAATGTTGTATATGAAGTTATCGGAGCATTTTTTTTATTGTCTTATTCAGATCTTTCGGTCGGTAATGCATACGATCCAACTGAAGGCCGGTAAGTTGCACAAATGCGTCCAATGCCTTGCTGCCGTTATAAAGAGCCAGGTATTCCGCATCATGTATGTTTACAACATTCAGATTCCGTAAGGTTGTAATCAAGTTATCCGGGGTGACATGTGTATCTTGCCGATTCAGCCTGCATTCAAACAGACGATATACGAGGAGTGCCGTGTAGCAGATCAGGAAGTGGGCTTTGATCCGACGCGCTTCCCTGTGATTGATAGGGCGTCCGGAAAAGTTTGTCTTCATGATTCGAAAGCATTCTTCGATGTGATACCGCTTGTGTGAAACTGCAAGGATTTCTTTGGCGGAATCCTCAAGATTAGTGGCAACTGCATAGTAACCATCATACCGTTCTTCTTCGGCAATCTTTGCTTCATCTATGACATAAGACACTGCCGCCTTTTCTCCGGATGCAGACTTGGCGACACGCTTCATAAAACGCCTGACATCATTGGGACCTTTCTTGATCTCTTCCGGATCGTTTTTGGCAAGCAGTTTTTTTGCGCGCTCAATCTGACGATTGCGTACAGTGCGTTGGTACTCCATCATCTTCCGGGAGAAGGTAACGATGACCCGCTGCTTTATCAGACCTTTTGCCTTAACCTTGCGCACTTTTCCGTTCTTTAAGATTTTTTCGTCATATAGTCCGAGGTCAACAGCTTTGTCAGCATTGATGACTTTATATGCAAAGTCATGATAGAGGTCAAGATTCTTTTCGTCCTGCTTGTCGAAGGTTTTCATTTTATCGATTGTGACGGGCGCATTGTTTGAAAGAAGTCGATAATCATAATCATTAAAGACAGCCTGTTTCAATACAGTGTCGAGCTTTTTTATCGATTGCGTGATAATAAAAGATCTTCCCCCCAGGCTGTTGAACTTTCTGATGTTGTAGGAACCAAGTCCTGCATCAGCACAGTAGATAAATTTAGCACCGTCCAGCATTTTCACCACTTCTTTTTCAAGCGGAACGGCAGTGACCTGTTCACTTGTATTCCCGGGATGCAAACACATGGTAATCGGAATACCATCACCATCCATAAATAATCCCATCTCAACAACGGGGTTGGGGCGGTGCTCTTTGCTGTAACCATACTTACGCAGGCCGCGAATGATTTCTCCTGTTACTTCATCCACGACTTCTTCATCCTCACGTTCGCATTCGCAATAGAAGTTTGTACAATCGTAGTAAAGAATCGAGGCATTGCGTTGTACAACATCGTTGCTCTTGCGATAAAGCCATTCCAGATATGAATCAGAATGTTCCTCCAGAAGATCCATGAATCGGAGGATGTGCTGATAATCAAAATCAGGTTGTTCGTAATAAGTCTCGCGTCGATTCCATGTGGCGTATTTGGACGCCGGGTCAAGGATTCTTGCATATGTCAGAAAACGTGAAATAGTATAGGAGTCAAAGGTGAATCGACGCCCTTTTGCCGCATCAGCGAAAAAGGATTTCAGATCAAGTCCCTTCATGACATCCTGTAAAAAGAAGTATCCTATGTTACACCACGTTGAGGCGGATGCTTCCTCGTCAGATTTCTTGACGCGTTCATTGAAATCAATACGGACATCATACGAAACCTTGCCGACGCGATATTCTTCATTCATCTTGCGTATTTCTTCTTTCACATATGCAAGAGGATCATCCGTGATTTTCAGCAGTTCGGAGTGTTTGCCAAAGTTTTTGACGTTTCGCGTTGTGGTTTTTGCTCCATTACGGATACCCTGCTGCGCGTAGTATGTGGGATCCTTACTTTTTTTGTCGTAGAAGAGTTTCATACAGAGTATTATACCCCCAGATGATGTATTAGGCCTAACTTAAATATACAACATATACAACGTTTAGTCAAGCCTTTTTTGACAAAAAAATACCGCCGTTTGGCGGTTTGCAGAAGATAGGCGGCTATTTAACTGTTAAACTCCCGGCTTTGATGAGTTAAAGAACGGCGAAGTCGAGGCGTAAAAAACGAATGATTTCCGAAGAAAAAGGCCCTCTGTCCCTGACAGGGGGTTTTTTCTTATGAAAATGTTTTGACGAGAGGGCGGTGAGGTGTTATACTCATCAACGGAAATAAATTCCGTTGATGAATATAACGGGATGCGCACGACCGCGCAAGGAATGAAGCCGCTTTGCGGCACGCGGTCGGCGCGGACTGACCGGCGAAACGGCAAGCCGTTTCGTCTGTCGGTATAAAATGCTTTAAATAATAAAGAAACAATATTTTGAGGGGGAACGGAACATTGTACATTTTTTTATCAATTTTGGCAGTCATTACCGTCGCCGTTGTGGTTCTGTATTTCATGGGACGGCGTCTGCAGAAAAAACAGGAAAGCTCACAGGAACAGCTGGCTGCCGCCGCGCAGCAGATCTCGATGTTCATCATTGACAAAAAGATCATGAAGATGCGGGACGCGGGGCTGCCGGATTCCGTTCTGGCACAGGCTTCCGCGCTGCAGCGCAGGGCAAAGGTTCCGGTGATTAAGGCAAAGGTCGGCCCGCAGGTCATGAATCTGATCTGTGACAACGCCATTTTTGACCAGGTGCCGGTGAAAAAAGAGGTCAAGGCCTCCGTCAGCGGCATTTACGTCAATTCCGTCAAGGGGCTGCACGGCCCGCTGGCGCCGGTGGAGCAGAAAAAGAAGGGCCGCTTTGCCCGCTGGACGCAGCGTCTGCAGGAAAAGGCCGGCGCGAAGCCGGTGAAATAAGGCGTTTTTCGCCGTACCATCCGGAAACGTAAGGGAAAAGGCTCTGTGTCCGGAACACGGAGCCTTATGTAACAGAAATCAGGGGAGGTCGTTATGAAAAAGAAACTGACTGTGTTATCCGCGGTTCTTTGCGCGTCGCTTGCGCTGTCTGCCTGCTCTTCCGGGGATTCCTCCGGCGGCGCATCTTCGGCGCAGGCGGAAGAGACGGCGGGAGATGAGGCCGCAACCGCGATCACGTCGTCCGAGGATATTCTTAACGCAATAGAGGCGTCCGGCGAAGGCGAAGAGGATTTCCCCGGGCTGCTCTTCCCGGAGGATGAGGCCTATCTTGTCGGCATCGACGTTTCCGAATATGTCTCCATTGATGATTACCGCACGATTGACGTCGTTCTGCCGGCCCATGAAATCACGGAAGAGGAGATCGAGTCCCAGATGCGGCAGATGGCTTCTTATTACCTGGAGCCAGTGGAGATCACGGACCGTGATGTTTCCGAAACGGGAGACACCGTCATCGTGGATTACAGCGGCCGCATCAAGGAAACCGGCGAGGTCTTCCAGGGCGGCACGACGACGGACGCCCAGGTGGAGATCGGCGGAAGCGGTTATATCGAGGGCTTCGCGGAGGGCATGGCCGGACAGAAGGTCGGCGAGGAATTTGAATTCGAAGTGACCTTCCCGGACTATTACCCGAACAATACGGATCTGGAAAATACGCCGGTCATCTTCACCTGCACGATCCACAAAATCACCCGCGTGCCGGAGCTGTCGGATGACAACGTCGCGGAGCTGCAGATCGAAAACGTCACCAACATGGAAGAACTGCACGACTACACGGAGAATTATATCGAAGAGCAGTATCTGTACACGGAGCGGACCGAAATTGAGGCGCAGGTGCCGGCCATCATCGTGGAACGGGCGGAATTTGCGGATGAATTGCCGGTGCGCGCCATGGAACTGCACCGTTTCCTCGTGCGGCGCAATCTGGAACAGCAGGCCTCTTATTATCAGATGTACGGCTATACGGACGTGACGGTGGAGAGCATGCTGGAGCAGTCGATGGCTGCGGAAGGCTTTCAGGGTACGGCGGATGACTTCATGGAAGAAATCGCGCTGCGTCAGCTGAAGCAGGTCATGCTCTTCCAGCTGATTGCGGAAAAGGAAGGGAACCTTTTGCCGGGCGAGGATACGGTGGACAGCGAAGTGGAGCAGATGCTGTCGCAGTACGGACAGACGGAAGAGGAATTCGGGGAACAAAACGGCTTCCGCATCCGTCCGCTGATGTATCAGGACATTATTGTGAACAACGTGATGGAGTTCCTGACGGAGCGTGCGTCCGTGGTCTATGAATAAAAAAGAGGAAGTGATGAAGATGGAAGCATTGACGGAAGTAAAGGCCTTATACGCGGACAAACAGTCCTTTGAGAACAAGAGCGTGACGGTGGGCGGCTGGGTCCGCTCCAACCGGGATTCCAAGACGGTGGGCTTTCTGACGCTTTCCGACGGAAGCTGCTTTCAGACGCTGCAGATTGTGTATGCGCAGGAGAGCCTCGGGAACTTTGCGGAGGTGAGCAAATACGGCGTCGGCAGTGCGGTGATCGCGAAAGGCAAGATCATCCTGACCCCCGATGCCAAGCAGCCCTTTGAAATGCAGGCGGAAGAAATCCTTTTGGAGGGCGCGACAACCCCGGACTATCCCCTGCAGAAAAAGGGACACAGCATGGAATTCCTGCGCACGATCCCGCATCTGCGTGCCCGTACCAACACCTTCCAGGCGGTGTTCCGCGTGCGCAGCCTCATCGCCTACGCCATCCACAAATTTTTCACGGAGAAGGGCTTCGTCTATGTGCATACGCCCATCATCACCTCCTCGGACGCGGAGGGCGCGGGCGAAATGTTCCAGGTGACGACGCTGCCTTTGGAGGATGTGCCCCGTGCGGAGGGACAGGTGGATTATACCGAGGATTTCTTCGGCAAGAAGACTTCCCTCACCGTCAGCGGACAGTTAAACGGCGAGACCTTTGCCCTGGCCTTCCGGAACATCTATACCTTCGGGCCGACCTTCCGCGCGGAAAATTCCAACACCACAAGACATGCCGCGGAGTTCTGGATGATTGAGCCGGAGATGGCCTTCTGTGATCTTGCCGGGGATTGTGATCTTGCGGAGGAGATGCTGAAATATATCATAACATACGTTTTGGAACAGGCGCCGGAGGAGATGCAGTTCCTGAATCAGTTTGTGGATAAGGGTTTGCTGGAACGCCTGCGCCATGTGGCGGAAGCGGAGTTTGCCCGTGTGACATATACAGAAGCGGTCGATATCTTATCAAAGAATAACGACCGTTTTGAATACAAGGTTTCCTGGGGCTGTGACCTTCAGACGGAACACGAGCGTTATTTAACGGAAGAAGTCTACAAGCGGCCGGTCTTTGTGACGGATTATCCGAAGGACATCAAGGCCTTCTACATGAAGCAGAACGAGGACGGCAAAACCGTGGCCGCAGCGGATCTGCTGGTGCCGGGCATCGGCGAAATCATCGGCGGTTCCCAGCGTGAGGATGATCTGGAGAAGCTGGAGCGCCGCATCCGGGAGCTGGGCATGGATCCGGAAGAGTACGGATTTTATCTGGATCTGCGCCGCTACGGCTCCGTGCGTCACGCGGGCTTCGGCCTGGGCTTTGAGCGTTGCGTCATGTATCTGACGGGCGTGGCCAACATCCGGGATGCCCTGCCCTTCCCCCGCACGGTGGGACAGTGTTCGCTATAAAGACACCGCCCGTTATCGCCGATACAATCGTATAGGGTATTTTTTCGGGGCACATGTATGGAAATTGTTATCGCGTTTGATGCTGCCACGTTTCTGCTTTGCCTGTTTCTGGCATGGTACGGGCTGCGGAAAAAGACGGTTCGCAATAAACAGAATAAAATCTTCTTCCTCATCATTTTCAACCTGATGGTGAGTGCGGTGTTTGCCGTGGTATCCAACGTCATCCAGGAAGTGGATGCGTTCCGCGTGGAGTCCAACCGGCCGCTGCTCTATTTCTGCCTGATGCTGTTTTTCCTGCTGCACAATACGCTGACACCGGTGTACGCCTATTATATCCGCACCCTGCTCGGCATTGACGCCAATACGACGCGGAAAAAGGAATTGATCTTCCTCTCGGTCGGATTCATTAACGTGATGCTGGTGCTGGGCAATCTTGTTTTCGGATGGGTGTTCCACATTGATGCCAACATGCGCTCCGGACGCGGCGTGGTGGTCTACGTGCTGTATTCCTTCAGCCTCCTGTATTTCTTCCTGGCGCTGTATTATCTGATCCGTTTCCGGGACGCGCTGCAAAGGCGCACCATGCGGGCACTGTATGTCTATTACGCCATCGTCATGGCGGGTGTTGTCATCCAGCTGGTCTTCCCCAGGCTGAAGGTGGAGCTCTTTTTTGAGTCCATCAGCCTTGTGGGCTTTATGATGACCTTTGAGGAGGACGAGGCGCTGCATAATCCGGTGACGGGGCTGTATAACCGGCAGGCCTTCCGGCAGGATATCACAAGGCTTCTGACGACGCAGCAGTCTTTCTTCTGCATCAATATCAGCCTGCTGAATCTGCGCTTTTACACCAGGATCATGAGCCTCGAAAGCTACAACGAAATGCTGTCCGGCGTCGGGGAATGGGTGAGTTCCCTGCGCGGCCGCAGTCTGACCTATTTCTTCGGGGATCACTTCACGCTCCTGCTCTTCGGGACGGAAGAGGAAGAGGTGAAGAAACTCGTGGAGGAAATCCGCTTCGTGCTGGAAACCCCATGGGTGAGCGGCGGCTCCGAGGTGCAGTTCCAGTCCTTTGTCAGCGTGGTCAAGGCACCGGAGGATGTCAACACCATTGATGACGTGCTGGATCTGATGGAATATGAACCGGAAAACAAAGGCGCCCACGTGACCGTGCAGTACCGGGAGTCCCTGACCTACGTCAAACGCGAGGCCGCCGTGGAGCGGGCGCTGCGCAATGCCGCGGCCAACCGTTCCTTCCAGGTGTATTATCAGCCGATCTACAACTGCGACACCGGCACCATCACCTGTGCGGAGGCACTGGTGCGTATGTTTGACGAGGAGCTGGGGGCGGTGTCGCCGGGCGAGTTTATCCCGATTGCGGAGAAGAGCGCGCTGATCGTGGAAATCGGCAACATCGTGTTTGAAAAGGTCTGCCGTTTCCTGCACGATTCCAAGCCGGAGCAGTACGGCATTGATTATACGGAAGTCAACCTTTCCGTCGCGCAGTTTATGCAGAGTGATCTGGTGGAGACCTTTTCCGGGATCATTGAGGAATACGGCATCAGCCCCGCGCAGATCAATCTGGAAATCACGGAATCCGTGGCCTCGGACACGACGGAGCCCTTTATGCTGGCGGTCAGGCAGTTTGAGAACATGGGCTTCTCTTTCTCCATGGATGACTACGGCACGGGCTATTCCAACATTGCCAGTATTCTGAACGTGAACTATACGAACATCAAGATGGACAAGAGCTTCCTCGCGCGGGCACTGGACAGCGCGGAAAGCGCTTCCATCCTGCGTGATACGACACACCTGATCCGGCACCTGGGGAGAAACGTGTTGCAGGAGGGTGTGGAAACAAGAGAGGAACTGAATTTTGTACAGGAGGCCGGCTGCAACCTCGTGCAGGGCTATTATTTCTCAAAGCCTTTGCCGGAGCAGGATTTCCTGTCCTTCGTCAAGTCATTCAACAGGCGCAAGAGCGCGTAAAAACCGTTTGTTGCGGGGGAGTAATTTTTCATGGGGCATCAGGTCATTGTCATACCTTCCTTAAAGCCGGATGAACGTCTGGGACGTTTGGTCACGGACATCCGGGAAACATTTGTATCCGACGGTGCGGACGCGCCGGACATTGTCATTGTCAACGACGGCTCTGACGCGTCTTATGATGTCTTTTTTGCGGAGGCGGAAAAGAACGGCGCCGTCGTGCTGAAGCATGAGGTGAACCGGGGCAAGGGTGCGGCCCTGAAGACGGCGGTCGCTTATATCCGGGAGCGCTACGGCGAAGACCGCGGCATGATCACCGCGGATGCCGACGGGCAGCATCTGCCGAAGGACATTTTGCGCGTGGCAAAAGACATGGAGGCGCATCCGGAGGCGCTTGTCATGGGCAGCCGGGAATTCGGCGAAGGGACACCCTGGAAATCCCTCTTCGGAAACCGCTGTACCTCCTTCTTTTTCCGCATCACCACCGGCAGGACCTGCAGGGACACGCAGACGGGACTGCGCGGCATCCCCGCGTCGCTGATGAAGCTGGCCGGCGAGGTCGAGGGAGACCGTTACGAATATGAGATGAACTTCCTGATGGACGCGGCGCTTGTGGCACCCTTCCATACGACGACGATCGAAACCGTTTATTTTGACGACAACAAGGGCTCGCACTTCCATCCCGTGCGGGACGCCGTCCGCGTGTACGGGAGATTTTTGCGCTTTCTTCTGGCGTCCACCGCGGGCTTTGTGGTGGACATCCTGTGCTATATGCTCTTCCTGCGCATCCTGCCGGAATCCGTCAACGCGTTTTCGGAAAAGATGCCGGCGTTTCTGGTCAATGTCTTCGGTTCGGAGGGGGCGGAGCTGGCGGCACGCATCATGGTGTCCGTCGTGCTGGCGAGGCTCATTTCCGGGACCGTGAACTTTTTGCTGAATAAGTATTACAGCTTTCAGAGCAAGAAAAAAGCGGCGGGAGAGGCTGGCCGCTATTTCATACTGTTTATCTGTCAGATGATCTGTTCCGCAGTGTTTACGGCGCTGCTTTCGTCCGTCCTGAACGCGCCGACGCTGTCGAAGATCATCGTGGACGTCATTCTCTTTTTCTTAAGCTACCGCATCCAGCGGGAGTGGGTCTTCCGGAAGGTCTGAACGGTCCGCCGGGGCGTGGCGCTCAGCGGAAAGACGCGATGACGAAATTCGCCAAAAGCTCCGCGCCTGCCGCGTTCGGATGAATCCGGTTCACATTGGACAGCATGTAGATGCCGGAGTTTGCGTTGGTAAAGCCGGCACCCGACGTATCAATGACCTGCGCGCCGAAGTCCGCCGCGATGAGCCTGATCTGGGCGTTGAAGGCGTCAATCGTGTACCCCGAGCGGTTGTACATCGTCTTTCCGTCCGCCTTGTACTGCGGCAGGCAGGTCAGGCAGACGATCTTCGCGTTCGGCAGCTTTGTTTTCAACTCCGTCAAAAGCCTTGCGTAGGCACCCGAGAAGTTGCCGGTACCGGCGGAAGCGGGACCTCTGCCCGGGATGTAGCCGCCGAGGGGCGCGTTGTAAATGAAGTCATTGGCGCCGATCAGGACAAAGATCACATCAGGGGAAGCGCTGACCACATCGCGGATGCGGCCGTCCCCGCAGCCGACACTGCCGCTTTTGTCCGTGCTCTTGCCGGACAGCAGAGAGCCGTCCCAGCTGGCGTTGACGACGGGCGTCATGCCGAGCGCGGCACAGGTGCGGTACCACCAGGTTTTTTCCGCGTTGTTTAAGGAACCTCTCGGATAATAGGCGGGATAGCCCGCGGGCTGCGTGCCCGCAAAGGAGGTGATGGAATCCCCGATGAAGGCCGCGCGGAGTGCCCGGTTGGGAACGGTGGGCGCGGCGGGCGTTCCGCTGTAATACACATACATGTTGCCGTTGTCATTCGGCGCCGCCTTGCGGTGCTCTCCCCGCCCGAAGTTGCGGTAATGCTGCCAGAGCCTTGTCGCGTCCGTCCCGAAGACGGCCTTGAGATCTGGATAGGTGTTTGCGTAATAGACGGGATCAAAGCTGATCGCGTCCGCGCAGGGTCTTCGGTTTTCCCTGCGTCCGAAGTTCTGGTAATGCGTCCAGAGCTTTGCGGCGTCGTAGCCGAACGCGGCCTTTAAGTCCGGATAGGTGTCCGCGTAGTATTGCGCGTCAAAGACCGTGCCGTCCGGCTTCACCTCCGGCGCGGCCTCGGCGCTGACCGGAAGGAAGAACAGTGCGGCCAGCAGTACCGCAAGAACTCCGAGAACTTTCTTTCCCATCCGACGACGTCCTCCTTTTGTCAGCGCGGCATGTGCGCCAGAATGAAATTCGCCATCAGCAGGGCACCCGTGGCATTCGGATGCAGGGCATCTATGAAATGATCCTTGTTCAGGCCGCAGGCGTAGACATCCACCAGCGCGCAGCCGGTTTCCGCCGCGGCTCTGCGGATTTCGTTGTTGTACGCGTCAATCGTCACGTCCAGACTGTTTTTCCATTTGAGGTATTCCGGAATGCAGGTACAGCAGATGATGCGTGCATTCGGCAGGGCGGCACGCAGCTGCGAAATCAGCGAAAGGTAAGCTTCGCGGAAGTTCACGAGGGCAACGCCGCCGGTGAAATCGTTCGTGCCGATCATGATGAAAATAATGTCCGGCTTCTGCGCGACCACGGTGTTGACGCGCGAATACGAAGAGCCGACAATGCCCGTGGTGTCATTGCGGTTGCCGCAGAGGCGGGAACGGCTGTAACTGGCGTTGACGACAATCTGCAGACCGGCCCTTGCGCTGACCTGATACCACCAGGTTTCCGCAAGGTTCTCCAGCCCTTGCTGCGGATAAAAGGATTCGTAGCCGGGCGGAAGCTGTCCGCCGAAGGTGGAAATGGAATCCCCGATAAAGGCGACACGCTTGCCGTTGGATTTGACGGGCGCCGCCGCGGGTGCTTTGTTGGCCTGCGCCGCCTGATTTGCCGCGGGAGGATTCTGTACGCCAGCGGGTGCCGTGATTTTCGTGACACCGGGCACGGCGTCCTTTGCGGCCTGCCGCCCTTCCTTTTCGCCGAACATTTGGTAATGCTGCCAGAGCTTTGCGGCGTCCGTGCCGAAGGCGGCTTTGAGATCGGGATAGCGGTTGGCGTAAAAGGCCGGATCAAAGGCGGCGGACTGCGGTGCCTGTGCGGCGGCGGGGGCAGTGCCCGTTGTTTTGGCAGGGGCGGTCCCTGTCGCCGTCGTTCCCTTGTTTTCCGTCTGCGCCGTCTTCGCGATGGCGTTGACCGTTGCGACCTGCTCCGGGGTGACGGCCGCGGTAACCTTTCCCGCGATGCCGTCGGAGGCGGCACCGGAACGGCCTTCCGCACGACCGAAGCTGTAATAATGCAGCCAGAGCTTCAGGGAATCATTGCCGAAAGCGGCTTTGACTTCCGGATATTTTTCCGCGTAGTAGACCGGATCAAATACCGTTCCGTCCGGGAAGGTCACCGGCGCAGCCTGCGTCTGTAATGCCGCGGCCGGCGCAAGCAACAGCTGCGCGGCCAGCATCAGCGCGGCGAGAATAAAGGAGAGGGGCTTTCTTACTTTTTTTCCTTTTTGCATCTGAACGAAACCTCCTGTATTGCCTTATGCCGGATCAGTTGAGCGCCGGCATTTTGGACAGTATGTATTGCGCGACGACGACCGCACCCGCGGCATTCGGATGCACATCGTCCACCGTCAGCGCTTTGGTCAGTCCGCAGGTACGCGTATCGATCATGTAGCAGCCGTTTTCACCGGCCACCTGGCGGATGACGGAATTATAATCATCCAGGGTACGGCCGATTTCATTGGTGCCGACGGAATACTCCGGAAGGCAGGTGCAGCAGATGATGCGGGCATTCGGCAGGGATTCTCTTAACTGCCGGACCAGCGCGGTATAGCATTCGCGGAAGAAGTCAAGCTTGGTATTCCAGAAGAAATCATTGACCCCCATCATAATAAACACAACATCCGGCATCTTCGCGACGACCGTGCGCACCCGCGCCGGGGAAGAGGCAACGGCCCCGCTGGTATCATTGCGGTCTCCGGATACGCAGGAGCCGCTCCAGCTGGCGTTTTCGACGATCTGCAGACCGGCACCGGCACTGACCAGATACCACCAGGTTTCTTCCACCCGATCCAGATCCCCGAGGGGATAACAGTCCGCATAAGTAGGCGTGATGTGCCCCTTAAATGTTGTGATGGAATCTCCGATAAAGGCCACCCGTTTGCCGTTCGATTTGACGGCGGGGGCCGTTGTTGTTTTCTGCGCGCTGCCCGGTACGGGAAGCTCCGCGACGCCCGCAGGTGCGGTCGCTTTCGTGATGCCGGGGATAAAACCGGCTGCCGCACGTCGTCCTTCCTTTTCGCCGTACATGCGGAAGTGCAGCCAGAGCTTTGCGGCGTCGTTGCCGAAGGCGGCTTTGACATCGGGATAGGTTTCCGCGTAAAAGGCCGGATCAAAGGGGAGCGTAATCTGCGCGGCTGCGGGGTTTGCCGGTGTGGTGTTTGCGGTTGCGGCAGTCGCGGTGCTTGCCGTCGTTGTCGCGCCGCCGGGAATCGGGAGCTCCGCGACGCCCGCGGGCGCGCTTATTTTGGTAACACCCGGGACAACATCCTGCGCGGCGCGTCGTCCTTCTTTTTCGCCGAACATCCGGTAATGCAGCCAGAGCTTTGCGGCGTCGTTGCCGAAGGCGGCCTTGACATCGGGATAGGTTTCCGCGTAAAAGGCCGGATCAAAGGTCGCACTTTCCGGCGCGGCCTGTACCCGCAACACGGCGGGAGAGCCGGGCAGAAGCTGCGTGATCAGCAGCAAAACGGCAAACATTACAGAGATACGACGTTTGATGTGTTTTTTCGTCATCACCGGAGTGCTCCTTTCTTATTTGTCAGGGTCTGCGTATGATCATACCACATTCGTCTCTCAGATCATACCCCCAAATGGGTGGTTTTGTGGTAAGATATCAATGATGAACAGAAAACCGTTTCCTTCCATTCGCCGCAGAAGCGGCATACGAACCACCATGCTCAGTGCCGTAACGGATCCTTCCGGTACGCCTTATCTGGCATTCCCCCCGTTTGACACGAGGGGGAAGGTCCGGCATGCCTTTGCGACACGCCTCGGCGGCGTCAGCAAGGGGCAGTTCGCCACGATGAATTTGAGCTTCACGAGGGGAGACGATCCGGCGCATGTTCTGGAAAACTATCGCCGGATGGCAAGGACGCTCGGGATGCAGGCGGAGGACGTGGTCTGTACGTATCAGACACATACGGTCAATATCCTGGCGGTCGGCAGGGAAGACCGCGGCAAGGGCGTGACAAGGGAGCGGGAATACACGGATGTGGACGGTCTTGTGACGGACGAAGAGGGCGTGGTGCTGGCCTGCTTCTGGGCGGACTGCGTGCCGCTGCTCTTTGCGGATCCGAAACGCCATGCCATCGGCGTGGCGCATGCCGGCTGGAGAGGAACGGTCGGCGGCATGGCCAGGAAAATGGTGAAGGAACTGCAGACACGCTACGGTTCTAAGCCGTCGGATTTGTACGCCGCCATCGGCCCGTCCGTCTGCGCGGACTGTTATGAGGTCAGCGAGGACGTGGCCCTGCGTGCCAAGGACGCGTTGTGGAAGCTTCCGGCGAAGAAGGGCTTTGTGGACTGGGACATCCCGGAGCAGGCGCATTCCGAAGGCATTCTGCGCCCGGGCAAAGAAGAAGGCAAATACCTGCTGGATCTGCATGCCTTAAATCGTGAAATGCTGCTGGCGTCCGGGGTTTTGGACACGCATATCTTCACCACGGACATCTGCACCTGCTGCAATCCGGAGCTGCTCTTTTCCCATCGCGTGCAGGGCGAACCGAGGGGGAATCTCGCGGCCTTTCTGACACTGGCGGAACGAAAGGACGCGGGGAAACCATGACGGAAGGCGGGAAGGGGCGTCTGACCCCGAAAATGGCGCTGGGACTTGCGGCGCCGCATACCTGGGCCGCTTCCGTAACGCCGGTGCTGCTGACGGGCGCGATCGTGTACCGTGAGCAGGGATTTTTGCCGGTACTCCTGTTTCTTCTGCTGCTTTGCATCAGCATTCTGATGCAGAGCGCGGTCAACACTTTCAATGATTATTATGACATGATTCGCGGGAATGATTCCGCCGACGACGCCGTGGAGGCTTCGGACGCGGTTTTGGTGTACAACGATATTCCGCCGCGCCGGGCACTGCGGCTGGGCTTTATGTTTCTGCTTGCGGCGGCGCTGCTGGCGGTGTATCCCGTTTGGCACGGCGGCATCGGCGTGTTGCTGACGGGTCTTGCGGGCGCGGCGATCATTCTGCTGTATTCGGCAGGCCCCGTGCCGTTATCGCATCTGCCGGTCGGTGAGCTCGTCTCCGGCTTTGTGATGGGGAGCCTCATTCCTCTCGGCTGCTACGCCGCGATGACGGGACGGATGCGCTTTTCCGTCATGCTGGATACGCTGCCCGTCGCCTTCGGCATCGCCATGATTATGATGACGAACAACACCTGTGACATTGAAAAGGACATCCCCTCCGGCAGAAAGACGCTGCCGGTGCTGTTGGGCAGAAGCCGTGCGCTGCTGCTGTACCGCGCGCTGCTCTTTGTCTGGATCAGTGTCACGGCAGTCTGGATCGTGCGCAGTCTGCCGTACATGGGAAGCCTGATTCCGCGGAGGATCCCCATGCCGGCCCTGGCCCTGATCATCTTTTGTACCGGCTTGGCGCTTGTCGCCGGACAGTTTCGCATGATACGGGACGCGCTGCGCAGACCGGCGCTGATGAAGCGCGTTTCCCTGATTACCCTGCTCTTCGGTCTGAGCCTGACCCTGGCTTCCTGTGCGGGGCGCGCGGCGGTCTGAACCTGACCCTCTTTTTCCCAATTCCCGGATTGACAGAATTTGATGATGAGCATATAATAGTGTTTGGAAACATTATTTTTGATGAAGAATAGTGTTTGAAAACATTATTTTTAAGAGATAATAGTGTTCTAAAACATCATATTGGTCATATTATAATGTTTGAAAACACTAAATTATATATATTATCGTGTTTCCAAACACGAAAGAAGGTGTACTATGGAATACGGCAACTTTACGGAAATCATGGAAACATCCGACCGGCGGATTCGCGAGACATCGCTGACATACATCAGGCCCATGATGCGGCAGATTGACTGGCGGGACAGGCTGATCTGCATCAAAGGCGGGCGCGGAACCGGGAAGACAACCCTGATGCTGCAACATATCCGGCAGACGTTTTCCGGCGGGGAGGCTTTGTATGTTTCCCTGGACAATCTTTGGTTTGAAACGCATTCGCTGACGGATGTCGTGACCTATCACGTGGAAAACGGCGGTACGCATCTGTTCATGGACGAGGTGCATTATCTGGATCACTGGCAGACACTGGTCAAAAATCTCAATGACAATTTTCAAAAGCTGTCTGTTGTGTATTCCGGTTCTTCCGCGCTCAAGATCGAATCGGCGGGCGGAGATCTTTCCAGACGGCAGGTGCAGTACCACATGCCCGGTCTGTCCTTCCGGGAATATCTCGCGCTGGAGGAAGGACTGACGCAGGAGGCGTTTTCCCTTGAAAGCCTGCTGCGGGATCATGTTTCCCTTGCGGAAGAGATCAGCGCAAAAACAAAGGTCCTGCCGGCGTTCCGTCGTTACCTGCGCAAGGGCTACTATCCTTTCTACAAAGAGGTGTTCGGCGGGTACGAGGACCGCATTGTGCAGGTGATCAATCAGGTGCTGGAGAGTGATTACCCGGCGGTGGAGCCCGTCACCTATGCCACAGTACAGAAGATCAGAAAAATGCTGATGATCCTTGCGGAGAACGCGCCGCAGACACCGAACATGCAGCGGCTGTACGAGCAGCTGGAGACAGACCGGAACCAGGGATTGAAGATGCTGTACGCGCTGGAACGCGCAGAGCTGCTGCATCTTCTGTCCTCGGAATCCGCTTCGCTGAAGAACATGTCCCGGCCACAAAAAATCTATTGCAACAACACAAATATGATGCACGCGCTGGTGCATAACGCAAACGTCGGCTGCGAGCGGGAGACCTTCTTTTTGAACCAGCTTCTTGCGGCAGGGCACAGCGCGCATTATCCGAAAGAAGGAGATTTCCTGATCGACGGGAGGTATTTGTTTGAAGTCGGCGGAAGAAACAAATCCTTTGAACAGATCAAAGATCTGCCGGACAGCTTCCTCGCCGTGGATGATACGGAGATCGGCCGCGGAAACCGCATCCCGCTGTGGATGTTCGGGTTTTTGTACTGACGTGTTATAATATGTCAAACTGAATAAGAGTTTCCGAGCCTGCGGGTCTAAAACTTAGGTCATGAGCCGCAGGCCGTGCGCCGGTAATTCAGGCGCAAAGAGCCGTATGGGAAACGATACGACTTTCCGTATTTGAGAAGGAGACAGTTTGTGAACACACGTAACCAGAAGACGGTTTCGCGTCGTCGTGTCCTGCTCATCGGCGTCGCTTTGATCGTCTTTTTTTTCGCATCCTTTGCGTTCGGACGGTACGCGGTGCCGGTGACGGATGTCATCAAAATCCTGTTGAAAAACTGCTTCGGTCTGCCCTTTAAGGCGGACTGGGATGCCAATATGGAAATTGCGGTCATGAATGTGCGACTGCCGCGCATCGTGCTGGCCTGTCTTGTCGGCTGCTCGCTGTCGGGCGCGGGCTGCGCCTATCAGAGCGTCTTCCGCAATCCCATGGCGGCGCCGGATATTCTGGGCGCGTCCTCCGGTGCCTGCTTCGGTGCGGCACTTGCGATTCTGCTGGGGCGTTCCTCTGTCGGGATCACGATCAGTGCCTTTTGTTTCAGCATTCTGTCTCTTTTGCTGGTGTATCTGATCGGCAGCAGGGTCAGGGGCAGCCGCGCCACGTCGCTGTTGCTGGCAGGGATTATGATCGGCTCCCTGTTTTCCGCAGGCACCTCCTACATCAAATTGGTGGCGGATCCGGGCAACCAGCTGCCCGCCATCACCTACTGGCTGATGGGTTCCCTTTCCGGCGCAAAGATGCGGGATCTGTTGTTTGCGGCAGTGCCGATGGGTGTGGGGCTGCTGGTATTGTTCATTTTGCGCTGGCGCGTCAATCTGCTCACACTGCATCCGGACGAGGCGCGCGCGATGGGAACAAATACGGAACGTCTGCGTTTTTTCGTGGTCAGCGCGGCGACGCTCTTAACGGCGGCCAGCGTTGCGTCAAGCGGCATGATCGGATGGGTGGGGCTTGTGATACCGAATCTGTGCCGGAAGCTCATCGGCAACGACAACCGTTATCTGCTGCCGGCGTCCATGCTCTTCGGCGCATTGTTTTTGCTCCTGGTGGATGACATTTCAAGGAATTTACTTGCGGTGGAAATCCCGATCGGCATTCTCACGGCATTCGTGGGAGCGCCGTTCTTTCTGTACCTGATGACGAGAAAGGAAAAGGCGTAAGGGGAGATGCAGACGATTGAGGTAAAAAACCTGTCCTTTGCGTACGGAGAAGCGGATGTGCTGCGGGACGTGTCCTTCTCCTTTCACGAGAGTGAGATTTTGTCGGTGCTCGGGCCGAACGGCGCGGGCAAAAGCACCCTGTTCCGCTGCATTCTCGGCGCGTTGAAGGCATATCGCGGGGACATTCTGATCGGCGGGACGGATACGCGCACGATGACGCCGAAAACACTGGCGGGTCATATCGCCTATATCCCGCAGATTCACAGACCCTCCTTCGGGTACACGGTGTCGGATGTGGTTCTGATGGGCATGACGAGACAGCTGTCCCTGTTCGCAAGTCCCTCCGCGGCGCATGAACAACAGGCGTACGGGGCACTGCAGCGCCTGGGAATGGAACGTTTTTATCAACGTGATTTCGGATCGCTTTCCGGCGGTGAACAGCAGATGGTGCTGATTGCGCGTGCCGTCGCCCAGGGCTCCCGTTTTCTCGTAATGGACGAACCGACCAGCGCACTGGATTACGGCAACCAGATGCGCGTGCTGAATGAAATCAGGCGTCTGACGAAGGAAGGATACGGCGTCCTGTTATCCACCCATAATCCGCAGCACGCGCTGGGATACGCGGATCGTGTGCTCGCATTGTCCGGCGGCAGCGTCCTTGCGGACGGAGATGCACGGGAAACACTGACGGAAGAACTGATCCGGCTCTTGTACGGCATTGACGCATGCTTTGCGGATACGCGCGCAGGACGCGTGATTGTTCCGTTTGTATCAGGCGTTCCGTGAGGAAGCGTCTGCCTGATTCATAGAGACACTGCAAAAACACAAAAGAAAGGGAGAAACGGCAATGAAAAAGAAATGGTTACCGGTATTACTCGCAGCAGCAATGACGGTGTCCCTTGCGGCCTGTTCCGCAGCCGCCACCGGCACATCACAACAGGCTGCGTCTGAGACCGCCGCGACGCAGGAAGCACAGCAGGCTGCGTCTGAGACCGCCACGACGCAGGAAGCGCAGCAGGCGGCATCCGAGGCGGAAACGGCGCAAACGGAGGAAACGACTGCCGGTGAGAAGAGGGTCTTTACGGATTCCGTCGGGCGCGAGGTGGAAGTGGATGCCAAAATTGAACGCGTCGCCATCTCAGGTCCCCTGGCGCAGATCGTGGTCTTTGCCCTCGCGCCGGACAAGCTTGTCGGGATTGCGAATGAATGGGATCCCAGAGCGGAACAGTACCTGGACACGAAGTACTACAATTTGACGCTGCTGGGGCAGCTCTATGGCGGAAAGGGCGAGTTGAATTTAGAGGAACTGTTAAGCGTGGCACCGCAGGTTGTGATTGATGTGGGGGAACCGAAGGGAACGATTGTGGAGGATCTGGACGCGTTGCAGGAACAGACCGGCATTCCCTTTGTGCATGTGACGGCAACGATCTCCACCATGGATGAGGCCTATACGATGCTGGGAGATCTGCTCGGCATGGAGGACGAGGCTGCGGAACTGGCGGCGTATTGCAGACAGGCATACGATGACACGCTTGCGATTGCCGGACGCGCGGAGAAGGTGAATCTCCTTTATATCACCGGCGAACAGGGGCTGAATGTGATCGCGAAGAGCTCCTATCACGCGGAAGTCATCGACATGTTATCCAATAACCTTGCGGAGGTTGACGAGCCCTCCGCCAAGGGCAGCGGCAACGAGGTGGATATGGAGCAGATCCTGAACTGGAATCCGGATGTCATCATTTTTTCGCCGGACAGCATCTATGATACGGTGGACACCCTCGACGAGTGGCAGACGATCACGGCCATCCAAAACGGCGAATACTATGAGGTGCCCTTCGGTCCGTACAACTGGATGGGATTCCCGCCTTCCGTGCAGCGCATTCTCGGTATGCAGTGGATGGCGAAACTGCTGTACCCGGAGGAAGCGGACTATGACCTGTATGAGGTTGCCGCGGAATACTTTGAGCTCTTTTATCACTGCGATCTGAGCGGGGAGCAGTTTGAGGAACTGGTGGAGCATTCCCTGCAAATAGACGCGGAGTAATGCACACGGGAGAGAACGCCACATGGAAAAACAACACATTCTGATCAGCGGGGAGCGGGGCGCGGGGAAGAGCACGCTGATTCAAAAGCTGCTGTCGGTATGTCACAAGCCGCGCTACGGCTATTACACAAAGAGCAGCGGGCGCGACGAAAACGGCAGGCACGAAATCTATCTCTATGACGCCGCGGGAGAGGACTTCACGCCGCGGAAGGAGTGCATGGCCGGTTTTTGTGACAGCGCCGGGCATACCGCGGTGCCGGAGGTTTTTGATACGATCGGTGTACGTTACATTCGTGCGGCGAAGGCGGGCGGCATCATCGTGATGGACGAGATCGGCTTCTTTGAGCGGGAGGCGTTTGATTTCCTGAGGGCCGTCAGGGACGCGATGGACGCGGACATTCCCGTGCTTGCGGCGATCAAAAGCCGCAGGGACATCCCCTTCTTAGAGGAGCTGCGTGCGCACGCGAAGGCGGAGGTGTTTGAAATCACGCCGGAAAACCGCGGCACCCTGTATGAAGAAATCGCGGAAAGCGAAGTGTTCCGGCGGGTTTTCATTGCTTGAGCCGTCTGTATCCCTTATACTAATAGCGGTTCCCGCGCACCTTTTGTCAGGATGAGAGGTTTCCGATGGACAGCTTACGCTTTTTCAAAAATCTGTTATCACGTGAAGACGCAGCGGATTGCGTGCTCTGTACGATCATTGCGGAGGAAGGCTCCGTGCCCCGCAAATCGGGGACGCAGATGGCGGTATTCCCGGACGGGTCCTTTCTGGGAACCGTCGGCGGCGGTGCCGTGGAACACATGGCAGGCCAATACGCAAAGAGCCTGTGCACGCGGCAGGACGCATATACCGAAGTACGTCATTACGGTCTGGACGGGCAGCAGAGGGAAAACATCACCGGTATGATCTGCGGCGGTGCCTTATCCATCCTGTTTCAAAAAATGGACCGCCGCTCTCTGGAACATCTGTCCCCGCTGAAAACATTGCGCGCGGGCACGCAGAGCCTGTACCTCCTGATGCCGCTGCCTGACGGGGCGGCCGGGGCAGCGTCTGAGCCGCTGATTCTGTGCGGGGAGGAAGAACTGCCGGACGGTGTGCGCCTGCAAAGAAAAAAACAGCCCGTGTTGCAGGGACAGCTGTTCGTTGCGCCCGTTGCGCTGCGCGGCATGGTGTATCTGTTCGGCGCAGGTCATGTCGGACGCGCGCTGTTCGGGATTCTGCGCAGCACCGGCTTTCCCGTTGTTGTGGTCGACGACCGTCCGGCGATGCTGGAGGATCCTTCGTTTGACGACGCGGAGCGAAAAATCTGCATGCCTTACCATGCGTTTCCGGAAGCACTGCCGATCTCCGCAGATGATTACCTCGTCGTCTGCACCTCGGGACACGGCGGCGATGTGGACGTGCTGTTACAGATGCTGCCGCATCAACCGCTGTATGCCGGCTGTATCGGCAGCAAAAAGAAAGCGGCCGCGGTCGCGCAAAAACTGCTGGAAGCGGGGCTGGACGAGGCGCTTGTCGCGCGGATTCATTCCCCGATCGGTCTGAAGATCAAAGCGAAAACACCGGAGGAGATCGCGGTCAGCATCGCGGCGGAAATGATTCTGTGCCGTGCGGAAGCGACGGAAGCGGAGTGAGGAACGGCCTCAATCTCCCGGTAAATCCGGCTGCCGGGGGGCCATCCCCCGTACCGCGTGCATCACGGCGCAAAGCACACTGCCGCCAATCGTCCTTGCCTTGTCCGAAATGGTGAAGCAGTTATCGTGTTCTTCCGGACGCGGATCAATGTCGGCTGTCTTGCATCCTTTCCGGACGGGAAAGCCGTCCCTGAGGATGCCGCGCAGCAGTCCGTCAATACTTGCTGTTACGGGCGTATCGTCGACGCGGCCGATCACATCCCCCTGTTTGACCATATCCCCGATGGATGCCGTCGCGTGAAATGTTCCTGCGGCAGGCGCGTGTATGACACGATCCCTGTCATGCCCGGCAATGAGCCCCGGAATCCCGGTGTTCGGGAGGGCACTGCCCTCAAAATATACGCGGCCGAGGTTGTGCCCGCGCATCGTTTCAACGACCGCGTGACAGTCAACGCCTGCGGTAAACCCCGGGCCTAAGGCAATGACAAAGGGTGCCATGTCGATCCTTGTTCCGAGATTCTTTTTGGCGATGATCGCATCGACCAAAGCGACCGGGCGGAACGCAGCGTTTTCTTCCTGAAACGACGGGACGCACGCGGCTTCGGGATCCACGAGCAGCGCCACCTGTCCGTCCGCAAGCAGGGAAAGCGCCTCTGCCGCATCCTGCGCAAGACATGCCGTTACGCCCTCCACGGTCTGCGTTTTTTCATAAACCGCTTCGCAAAAGGAAACACTGCGGCGGATCGCGCTGGGATACGCGCTTTCCAGAATGAGAACGGGAAATCCCGCCCGGTGCAGCATCCAGGCCGTGCCCGTGGCAAGATCGCCCCCGCCCCGTACAATGACAAGCTTAGGCGTCATCCTCTGATCCTCCTGTTTCACTTATTTTTCGGCAGACAAAGTCATCCGCAAACCATCCGCCGGAAGCTTTTTGTCCCCGCGGCTAAATCTTCAGAACCGTCATTTCCTGATGGCGGACGCGTTTTTGTTCCATGAGACTGCCAAGTGCCGAAGCGGCATCTTCCGGCGCGCTCCATGCCATCCCGCAGCCGGCGGACAGGGTCTTCGGTACCGGAATCAGACGCCCCGCAATGCCTTCTTCACGGCACATCCGCTCAAAGGCGATCGCTTCCGTCGTTGTATGAAAGGTCACAATGATGCGGTCTTCCTGTTTTCGGATCACGGCCGCGCCTCCTGTCTTCGGGCGGTAGCAATATTCCGCAGCGCAAGGATGGCCGCGTCCGTTTCCGCTTCGGTATTGAAGAAGGAAAAGGAAAAACGGACAATGCCCTGCGTCACGGTCCCGAGGGCTTCGTGCATCAGCGGCGCACAATGCGCACCCGCCCCGGTTGCGATCCCGTAGTCCGCGGAAAGCGTATCCGAAACAAGGGCCGCGTCCTCCTCTCCCAGATTCAGTGCCACAATCGGACAACGTGCGTCCCAGTCGGAATAATCCCCGTAGAAGCGGATGTCCGGGATGTCTTTTACGCCTTCAAAAAAGCGTTTTGCCAGCGCAAGCGCTTGGTGACGGATGTTGTCCTGTCCGGTTTCTTTCAGAAAGCAAAAGGCCGCGTGAAGCCCCGCAAGGCCGTGTCCGTTCAGCGTTCCCGCTTCCAGCGCCGCCGGCATCTGTTCCGGATGTGTTTTGGAAAAGCTCTGCATGCCGCTGCCGCCGCTCTTCAGCGGACGCAGCGCAAGGCCCTCCCGGACGATGATACCGCCCGTCCCCTGCGGACCGAACAGGCTCTTGTGCCCCGTAAAGCACAGAATGTCGATGCCGTCCGATTGCAGATCGACGGGATGGCAGCCTGCAATCTGTGCGGCGTCCAGTACAAACAGCGCGTCCCGTGCATGCGCGGCGGCGGCAATCCCGCGAACGTCCCGCAGATTGCCGGTCACGTTGGAGGCACCGCTGCAGATCACGGCCTTTGTCTTTTTTTTCAGGGCAGATGCCAGATCGTCAAAGGAGATGTTCCCGTATGCATCCACCGGCAGGATGGTGAGGGATACGCCGCGCGCTTCCGTTTCATACAGCGGACGCAGCACCGAATTGTGTTCCGAGGCGGTGGTGATGACATGATCTCCCGGAGACAGTATCCCTTTGATCGCGGTATTCAGCGCCTCTGTTGCGTTGGAGGTAAACGCCACGCAGGCGGGATCTGCGGCATGGAAAAAGTCCGCCGCGGCAATGCGCGTTTCGTGAATGGCACGCGTCGCCAACAGGCTGCTTTCATGGACGCCGCGTCCGGCGTTGCCAAAGGACCGCAGCGCATCCGATACCGCCTGCACTACGGCTTCCGGTTTTGTTACGGTCGTTGCCGCATTGTCCAGATAAATCATAACAGATCCCTTATTCCTGTCTGTCCGGAGTCTCTATGTTATTATGAAGCTTCCGCTTCGGGAGCGCAAGGGGACAAAGTCGTGACATTGTGTTCCGTCTATTGTATGATAAACCGAAAGGAGGATGACATCATGGAACGAAGCACAGACTGCCGCGGGATGGCCTGTCCGCTGCCCGTGGTCAATGCAAAAAAGGAACTGGCCGGACTGACAAAGGGTGACGTGCTGAGAGTGCGCGTGGACAATGAGATCGCGGTGCAGAACCTGACGCGCTTCGGCGAACGGCAGGGGCATGCGGTGACGAGTGAGAAGGCCGCGGAAGATGACTACAGCGTGACCTTCAGACTGCAGACGGAGAACGCCGCATCCGCGGGCACGGCCGCAGAAGATGCTTCCGGCACAAACGTCCCGGCGAACGGAACCGCAAAGGAATCGGCGGACGGAAACGCGCCTGCACCCGGCGGCAAATGCGCCGTCGTGATCGGCTCCGACCGGATGGGAAGCGGGGAGGAAGCCCTCGGCAAAACACTGATGAAGGCCTTTTTGTTTGCCTTAACCAGCCAGGACAAAGTACCCGATTACCTGATCTTTTACAACAGGGGCGCGTTTCTGACCTGCGAGGGTTCGGCGTCTCTTGAGGACATCCGTTCTGTTGCGGCGGCAGGCTGCAGGGTCATGACCTGCGGCACATGCCTGAACTTCTACGAACTGACGGAAAAGCTGCAGGCCGGCACGGTTTCCAACATGTATGACATTGTGGAAGCGCAGATGCGGTGCACGACAATCATTCGACCGTAAGGGGCGTTTGTGCGCCGCGGGGCAGGACTTCCCCGGCAATGGCGGCATGAACAACGCCCGCCGCGTGCAGGGCGCAGATCAACGCGTCCGCTTCTTCCTGCGGAAGCGCGAACAGCAGTCCGCCGGAGGTCTGCGGGTCATACAGTACTTCCTCGACGGGAAAGGGGACGTTCCGCAGTGTGACGCGTCCCGCCAGATGATTGCGGTTGCGCTGTGCCGCCGCGGTCACCAGAAACGCGTCCGCCGCACGCAGGGCCTCTTCCATGACGGGAAGCGCCCGGTAATCCACCCGTACCGAAATATCGTCCGTACACATTTCATTCAGATGTCCGAGAAGGCCGAAGCCGGTGACATCGGTGCAGGCGTGTATTGTAAAATCCCGCGCGGCCTCCGACGCGGCGCGGTTGAGTGTTGTCATGCTTCGTACCGCCTCATCAAGCCCTGCCGCGGAGCATTCCCCGACGCGGTGGGCCGTGCAGATCAGCCCGACGCCCAGGGGTTTTGTCAGGATCAGTGCGTCGCCGGGCTGTGCGCCCGTGTTCGTCAGGATGCGGTCCGGATGAACCGTTCCCATGCAGGAGAGGCCGTATTTGATGCTTTCGTCCATGATGGAATGTCCGCCGGCCAGAATGCCGCCCGCTTCCGTGACTTTTTCCTGCCCGCCCCGCAGGATGCTTCCCAGGAGATTCAGATCCGCTTTTTCCGGGAAGCAGACAATGTTCAGCGCGGTCTTCACCCGGCCGCCCATCGCGTAGATATCACTTAAGGCGTTTGCCGCCGCAATCTGTCCGAACAAATAGGGATCGTCGATCATCGGCGGGAAAAAATCCAGCGTCTGGACAATCGCCGTATCGTCCGACAGGCGGTAAACGGCCGCGTCATCCCTTGCGTCGAAGCCGACCAGAAGATCGGGATCCGGGACGCCCTTCGGCAGCCCTGACAGGACCCGTTCCAGAACATCCGGCCCCAGCTTCCTCGTGCATCCGCCGCCCTTGCAGAAAATGAAATCGTTGTCCATGTCAGCCTCCTGTTGTGTTACGAAATGAGGTCTTTCTCTTCATCAATATCCAGAATCGTTTCCGGTGCCACGATATAGCAGTGCGCGTCATGGGGATTCCTCCGGATAATGCCGATCGGCCCTTTGTCCCCCTGAAGGGCGTTAAGCTCCTGCTCCGCACTGATATGAAAGACGGCCGGGTTGGATTCATAACCGGCGTACGCACAGGCAAAGCGCTTTCCGGTGACGAGATATTCGCGTATCAGGGTGGTCAGGTGCTCCGCGGTAAAGAAGGGTTCGTCGGCGACGAGGTACAATACGGCATCGCAGCCCTTCTGCTTTGCGGCACCAAGGCCCAGGCGCACGCTTGCGGCAATCCCTTCTTCATAATAAGGATTGTCAACCATGGTCACCCGGTCCCGGTAATCCGGATTTGCAAGGATCTCCGGGAAGCGGCTCACCGCAAAGACCTCCGCGTCGATGACGAGGGGATCTGCCTCGGCGCCATCCCGCGCTTCCTCCGCCGCAAAAATCCCCGACAGCCGCTCATCACGCATCCGCAGGCGTGCCTTCGTTTCCAGAAGCGCGTCCATTCCGTGGCGGTATAATTCCCTGCCGCGGAAGGGGTGCAGGAGTTTGTTTGACGGAAAGCGCGAAGACAGACCGGAGGCCATGAGCACAAGTCCGATGTTCCTGATCCGCAGCGGGTTGACGGCTTCTGCCGTTTCCGGTGCGTTGAAGAAGTATTCCACCTTCGCGGCGGGATACTGTTTTTTTAAGGGCTCCAGATAGTAATGTGCCGCCAGAAAATCCAGGTGCTCCTTTGTGAGCCTTGTATCCGCGCAAAAACCGGGAAAGCGCTCCCCGAGCAGGGCGTAATCCGCAAGGCGACTGCGGTGGCAGATTTCGCCGAAAGCCCTTTGCAGGGCAAAGCATCCCGTGACAACAATGATCCGTTCGGTATCCTCCGGGATGACCGGCTCCGTATCGTTCGGAATCTTGACCGGATGGTGCCTTGCGCCGTCCGCTTCGACGAGCACATAAGGGTATTCCGCGCAAAGCTTCCGGAAGACCTCTTCGCCCGGAAAGGCAAGCTTGCCGGGAGCGATCTCCTTTCCGAAATACCGGATCAGGCCGCGGTCTTTGCGGGAAGCGATTTTTGTCGTGGTGGTGATCGCGACGGGAATGTTCTTTGCGGCGTACTGTTCCGCAAGGCGCTCCATGAGGGATGTTTTTCCTCCTGCGCCGACGACGGCGGTGATGTGTGCCATGTGATTTCTCCCTTGCGCATGCGTGCTTCAAGACCAGTATAGCCAAAGCCTCATTCTTTTTCAATCGTCTGTTGCTTATGCCACGTTCTCTTTTTGCAAAAAATGTTAGACTTTTCTAACGATACCATTTATAATGGGAACACGACGTTTTTTCATAATCATTACTATTTCACAAGGAGGGAGCACATGAACATCTTAGTATGCGTCAAACAGGTTCCGGACACGACCGAGATCAAGATCGATCCGGAAACCAACACCCTGATCCGGCAGGGCGTGCCTTCCATTCTGAATCCGTTTGACGGATACGCAATGGAAGCGGCGGCCCGCATCAAGGACAAGGATCCGGAAACAAAGATCTACGTCATTTCCATGGGACCGGAGCAGGCCAAGGCAGTCGTCAAGGAATGCATTTCCCTCGGCGCGGATAAGGGCTATCTGGTATCCGGCCGTGAGTTCGGCGGTTCCGACACGCTGGCCACAAGTTACATTTTGAGTGAATCCATCAAAAAACTGCAAAAGGACGAGGGCATCACCTTTGACATGATCTTCTGCGGCAAGCAGGCGATCGACGGCGACACCGCGCAGGTGGGTCCGGAAATCGCGGAGCAGCTGGGACTTCCGCAGGTGACCTACGGCCTCGAAGCTTTTGTGGAAGGCGATGAGCTTCACGTTCACAAAGAAATCGAAGGCGGCAAGCAGGTCATCGGCATCAAGTTCCCCTGCCTGGTCACCTTTACCAAACCCTCCTTTGATCCGCGTTATCCCACCATCAAATCCAAGATGGCAGCCAACAAGGCGGAGATTCCGGTCATCGGTTTTGCGGATCTGCCGGACATCGATCAGACAAAGATCGGCTTGAAGGGCAGCCCGACGCACGTTAAGGCCAGCTTCGTTCCGGAGCGCAAGACGGGCGGCGTTGTGATCAAGGAAGAGGACGATGAAGCCTCCGCAAAGAAACTGTTCACCATGCTTTCGGAAGCGCACGTGATTTAAGGAAGGGGGAAGGACAATGGAAGCAAAAACAAAAGACTTATGGGTATTTGTTGAGACCAACGAAGACGGTTCCCCCAAGAACGTCGGCATTGAGCTGCTGACGCCGGGTCGCATGATGGCGGACAAACAGGGCGGCAAGCTGGTGGCGGTGGTCATCGGCTGCGGCTGTGACGCTGCGGTGAAGGAAGCCTCCGCCCACGGTGCGGACCAGGTCATCGTGGCAGACAATGAAGTGTTCAAACAGTACACGACGGACGCTTACGCAATCGCGCTTGTACAGCTCGTCGAAAAATACGGCCCGCTGTCCATGATGATCGGCGCGACAAACAACGGCCGTGACTTAGGTCCCCGCGTCTCCTCCCGCCTGCAGACGGGTCTGACCGCGGACTGCACGGCGCTGGATATCAATGACGACGGCAACGTCGCCTGGACGCGTCCCGCCTTCGGCGGCAACCTCATGGCGACAATCCTCTGCCCGGATCACCGTCCGCAGATCGGTACGGTGCGTCCCGGTGTGTTCAAGAAATCCGAACCCGGCGAAGAAAAGGCCGAGATCATCAAAGAAGACATCACGGTGGATCCTTCCGACATCCGCACCCGCATCATTGAGATCATCAAGGATATGGACGCGGAGAACGTGGATCTGGAAGGTGCGGAAATCATCGTCTCCGGCGGACGCGGTGTCGGCGGCCCTGAGGGCTTTGAGCCGGTGAAGGCACTGGCGGATGCCCTGGGTGCCACGGTGGGTGCTTCCCGCGCGGCGGTTGACAGTGGCTGGATCAGCCACTCCCATCAGGTGGGACAGACCGGCAAGACCGTGGGACCGAAGCTTTATATCGCCTGCGGTATCTCCGGCGCCATCCAGCACCTGGCCGGTATGTCCGGTTCCGATGTCGTTGTGGCCGTCAATAAGGATGAGGACGCGCCGATCTTCGGTGTCGCGGATTACGGCATTGTCGGTGATCTCTTCAAGGTGCTGCCGGTATTGACGGAGGAAGTGAAGAAAGTCAGAGGATAAGAAATATCCTACAGAAGAAAAGCAGCGCGCCTCTCCTTGCGGAGAGGCGCGCTTTCTTTAAGGGAGGAAACGCAGTGAAACTGCAACACTGTTTCTGTTATTCGGATTCCTTGGGCGGCATTACCGTGGCCGTCCCCGTGATCAGCACGTCACCGTTCTGATTTGTGCAGACCGTTTCCAGTGTGGCGCGGTTCTTTTCCACATTCAGTTCCGAGACCGTGACCGTGGCCGTCACCGTGTCGCCGATGGCAACCGGATGGACGAATTTCAGATTCTGTCCGAGGTAAATCGTGCCGGAGCCGGGCAGCTGTGTGCCAAGCGCGGCAGAGATAAATCCCGCGGAGAGAAGGCCGTGGGCGATGCGCTTGCCGAAGATCGTCTTTTGCGCCTCTACCTCATTGACGTGGGCGGGGTTAAAGTCACCGCTGATGGCCGCAAACAGGTAGATGTCTGTTTCCGTTACCGTTTTGGCGAAAGATGCGCTGTCGCCGACTTTCATTTCCTGAATCGTTAATCCTCTCATTGCAAATACCTCCTCAAATAAAAAATGAACGCTCATTCACGTACGATCATATCACCGCTTCCCTGATCCGTCAAGAAGAAAATAAGCTGAAGATATTTGTGCACAATGCACAAAATAGAGGCATATTTTTTTTGCATAATATTTTAATTGACAGACGACTGTGGAGGTGCTATACTCGCATTAATGAATTCACATTCACGTGAGACAACATTCACGCATCTAAGACACGGAGGAGAAAACGAATGAAAGAGCAAGTACCGGTCGGTATCGCGGGTGTGGGCATTTATCTGCCGGACAGGGTCATGAGCGCGAAGGAAATCTCCGACGCGACTGGCGGTGTCTGGTCGGAGGAAGCAGTGCGGGATAAACTCGGCATCGTACAGAAACGGATTCCCTCGGATGACGCCTGCGACGGCACGGCGGAAATGGGAGCGCAGGCTGCGTTGGACTGCCTGAAAAACACGGGGATTGATCCGCTCACGATCGATGTGGTGCTTTACTTCGGTGAGGAATGGAAAGAATACCCTCTCACCACCTCCGCCTGTTACGTGCAGGACCGGGTCGGCGCGAAAAACGCCTGGGGCATTGATGTCAGCAACCGCTGCTGCACGGCTGTGTCCGCGATGAAAATCGCAAAGGACATGCTGATTGCGGACGACAGCATCAAAACCATTCTTCTGGCGGGAGGTTACCGCAACTGCGATTTCATCGATTTCACGGACAACAATGTCTCCTTTATGTTCAATCTCGCGGCCGGCGGCGGTGCGATCATCATGCAAAAGGGGCTGGAAAAGAATCAGCTGCTGGGTACCCACCTGATGAGCGACGGAAGCGTGGTATACACCTGCGGCTCCAAGGTGGGCGGCACCCGGGAAAAGGTAACCGCGGAAAACGTTTCGGAGTTCGGTATGCTGCGCCTCATGGACGCGAAGAAGATGAAGGATCTCTTAAACTCCGTCTCCATGCCGAACTGGTATCACTGCATTGATGAAGCCCTGCGCAAGTCCGGGCTGACCAGGGGAGATATCGGCTATCTGAACATCCTTCACATGAAGCGCTCCGGTCATAAGGCCATGCTGGAAGAGCTGGGGCTTACGGAGGACAACACGATTTACCTGGAAGATTACGGTCACGTCGGACAGATCGATCAGTTCCTTTCCTTAAAGCTCGCGCTGGAACAGGGCAAGGTAAAGGACGGAACGGTGATCTGCATGATCGCGGCGGGCATCGGCTACACCTGGGCCGCCAATGTGATAAAGTGGGGAGGAATACAGTGAGCACATTGCTGCAGCTTTTACTGAGAAGCTTGGAAACCGGCGCAATTTACGCCCTTGCGACGCTGGGGATCATCATTGTCTTTCGCACGAACCTGATGATCAATTTCGCGCAGGGCGTCATGGGCATGTTTGGCACGTACATCGTGACCTTCATGTTCCAGAAGGTGCTGTTCGTTAAGTCGACGGAGGCGGGGCTTGCGCAGCAGCCGGCCTTATTGCTTTCCATCCTTGTCGGCGTGATCGGCGCCATTGCCATCGGTTTCATCGTGGACATTGTTGTCATCAGAAGGACAAAGAAGGTCGCGGGAATCGGAAAAGAAATCATCACCCTCGGCATGATGATGATTTTCCTGGGGGTCACCCCTATGGTGTTCGGCGTGGATCCGATGCGCCTTCCCAAGGTCATTGAGTCCGGTGAGTTTACGATCGGCGGCGCGAACCTTTCGTATAACAGTCTGCTGAACATCCTGATCGGTATCGGTCTGACGGTTGCGCTGTTCCTGATTTTACAAAAGACAAAGTTGGGACTCGCGATCCGCACGACAGCCTCGAACGAGCGCACGGCCCGCCTGATGGGTGTGCCGACAAAGTGGGTCACCCTCTTTGCCTGGGCGCTGGCTCTGGTGCTCGGAACTCTTGCGGGTGTCATGATCGCGCCCTCCACTTCCGTGACGCTGAATCTGATGGACAGCGTGCAGGTGAACGCGTTTATCGCCTGCGTCTTGGGCGGATTCCAGACCTTTTACGGACCGGTGATCGGTGCATATATCATCGCCATCGCGAGTAACCTGCTGGCGTATTATGTTTCTTCCGTGTGGGGCACGCAGATACTGTATGTGATGGTAATCATCTTCATCGTGTTCAAGCCCGTCGGTCTCGTGGGCAAGAAGATCACGAAGAAGGTTTGAGGGAGGTGTGCACATGGAACGAAAGAAATCCTTTTCAATGAATTATTACCTGCGCTATCTCATTTTCGGATGCGTGATGGCGCTGCTGCCCCTGCTGACGAATGCGGGTATCCTGAAAACTTCCTGGATCGGCATTATCGGCGGCACGATTATCTATACCATCGCCGGGCTCGGTCTGAATCTGCTGCTGGGCTGGTCAGGGCTGATCTCTCTCGGTACCGCGGGCTTCATGGGACTTGGCGCATACATCAGCGCCTATGTGACCGGGGATTTGGGACTGCCTTTTGAAGTGGGCATCCTGCTGGCGGTGCTGATCCCTCTCGTGTTCGGTATCCTGATCGGTCTTGCTTCCCTCCGGATGGAAGGTCTGTACCTGGGTATCGTGACGCTCTGTGTTTCGGAAGTATTGCGCAAGACTTTTGATGAACTGGAACCGGTGACGGGAGGCTTTTCCGGCAAGCAGGCGAATTTCCCGACGCTCCTTGGCATATTCAAACTGAATCAGCAGTCCACCTACATATTTTTGGTTGTCATCATGGTGCTGTTGATGATGCTGACGTACAATCTTGCGAACGGACAGCTGGGGCGTGCGTTAAACGCCATGCGCGGAAGTCAGGTGGCAGCACAGGCCATGGGCGTGTCCCTGCTGAAATACCGGCTGATCGCCTTTTCCCTTGCCACCGCCTTCGCCTCACTTTCCGGGGCGCTTTATGTGCACTTTATCCGGTTCGTGTATCCGTCCACATGGACGCTGCCGGTATCTCTCGTGATCATGGCGCTCATCGTGATCGGCGGTCTGCGGTCCGTGTTCGGAACATTCATCGGCGCGCTGATCGTGTACGCGATGCCGGACCTTGTTCTGAAGAACATACCGGTGATCGGCGACATCAACGGTTTGTCATACGTTCTGTCCGGGGTATTGATCATTATCGTTGTTCTCTTCTACCCCGGTGGCGTCATCAATCTGTTCTATAAGCTGCATTCGGTCATCACCGGAGGCGGAAAAAAGAAAGCCGCCCTGCCGCAGACCGGAGAAGAGCAGGAAAGCATGGAGGAGACGCATGAGTGAATTAAACAATGTATCGGGAAAAGAAGAAATACTGCGGATAGAAAACCTGTCCATCAATTTTGGCGGACTGAAGGCGGTGGATGATCTTTCCTTCTCCATTATGGAAAATGAGATCTTCGGCCTGATCGGACCGAACGGTGCGGGAAAGACAACGGTGTTTAACTGCATCACCCAGTTCTACAGGCCGACGGCAGGACGGGTGCTGTTCAAAACGGCACAGGGGGAAACGGAGAACCTGGTGGGACAGCCCGTGCACAGCATTATCCGCAAGGGACTTGTGCGCACATTTCAAAACGTGGAGTTGATCAACGAACTGTCCATCATGGACAATGTGCTGGTCGGCGCGCATATGGATTTCAAGGCCAGCGGATTTGAGCAGGCTCTCCGTCTTCCGCGGGCACGCCGGGAAGAAAAGCAGATCCGCGAAAAAGCGTATGAGGTGCTGCAGTTTATGGGGATTGCGGGACTTGCGTATGAACTTGTGGGTGGGCAGCCTTACGGCGTAAGAAAAAAAGTGGAAATGGCCAGAACGCTGATGTGCAGCCCCAAACTCATTATTCTGGATGAACCCGCTGCGGGATTGAACGATGTGGAAACGCAGCAGCTTTCGGAGAGTATTTATCAGGTCAGGGACAAGTACGGCTGCACCATCCTGCTGGTGGAACATGACATGCGCCTGGTCATGAGTGTGTGTGACCGTATCTGTGCCATCTCCTTCGGGAAGTTTCTGGCCTGCGGCACCCCCGCGGAAATACAGAAAGATCCCGCGGTGCAGGAAGCCTATCTCGGAGAGAAGGAGGACAGCGAATCATGAGCGATACCGCGTTGCGAATTGAGGGTCTCAAGGTCAGGTACGGTCCCATTGAGGCACTGAAAGGAATTGATATAGAAGTGGAAGAGGGCAGCGTTGTGGCACTGCTTGGCGCAAACGGCGCCGGGAAAACCACCACCCTGCAGACCGTGTCCGGGCTTGTGCCTGCCGCCGCCGGCAAAATCAGTTTTTTCGGAAAAGACATCACCAATACGGATGCCGAAAAGATTGCGGCCATGGGAATCGCCCAGTCCCCCGAGGGAAGACAGATCTTCCCGGATCTGACCGTCGGCGAAAACCTGAAGGCGGGCGCCTTCACCGTAAAAAACGCAAAGACCATCAACCAGAATTATGAGAGGGTATATCATCATTTCCCCATTCTGAAAGAACGCTATAAACAGCTGGCGGGAACACTTTCCGGCGGTGAATTGCAGATGCTCGCCATCGCCAGGGCCCTGATGTCCAATCCCAAAGTGCTGCTTCTGGATGAGCCTTCCCTGGGACTCGCGCCGTTGATCGTCAAAGGGATTTTTCATATCATTGACGAGATCAAAAAAGAAGGCACAACCGTGGTGATCGTGGAGCAGAACGCGCTGCAAACCTTAAAAATCGCGGATTACGGCTATGTGCTGGAGCTGGGCGAAATCCATATCAGCGGAAAGGCGTCGGATCTGATCAAAGACGAACGCCTGATCGAGGCGTATCTCGGAACGCAGTAAGCACACATAAATGATCATAAACGGAATGCATCATTTCGTTTACGATAACAGACAACGAAGATGTTTCAAAGGAGGTAAGCACATGAAAAAGAAGGCAGTCAGTTTGTTACTCGCGGCATCCATGATGGCGCTTGTTGCCTGTGGTAATTCGGGCGGCAGCGGCGGTGGTGATGCGACAACCACGTCCGCAGGAGGGGGAGCGTCCGCGGCGGCAGGCACGGAGACTTCGCAGGCGGAACAATCGCAGGAAACCGCGGTTGACGACGGCACACAGGGCGTTACGGACACGGAAATCAAGATCGCCAATACTGCGGCGGTTTCGGGTGCGTACGCGCCGGTGGGCGTTCCGTTTATTGCGGGTATCCAGGGGTATTGTGATTACATCAATGACCAAGGCGGTATCGGCGGACGGAAGATCACCTTTGTACACAAGGATGACGAATTTGACCCGGTGAAAGGTAAGGCGTATCTGCAGGAAATGGTGGAAGATGAAAAAGTCTTCGCCATGGTCGGCCACTTCGGCACGCCTGTGGTGGCTGCGACCATTGATGATCTGAAAAACTACGGCATCCCTTCGGTTTACTTTGCAACCGGTATCGGTCAGCTGTATGCGGAAGACGCAAAAACCAACGCGGACGGCTACAACATTTTCCCTGTTCAGCCTATTTACACGACGGAAGGCCAGATCATGGTCGCACGCGGCAAGGGTACCTTTAACGCCACGAATATCGGAATCATTTACACGTCGGATGACGCGGGCAAGGATATGCGCGACGGTGCCACAAAGAAGTGTGATGAACTGGGGATCCCTTACGTGGAGGAACAGGTAGCTGCAGGCGCGGCGGACGTTTCCGCGGCAGTGACCTCCCTGAAGAACGCGGGTGTTGATTTCGTGGTCGTGGCCTCCATCCAGGCAACGATGCCGACGATCGTGAAGGAAATGGCCGCCCAGGGTATGACTGCACCGGCGATCACCACATACGTCAACGTCAGCCCGGCCATCTCCGAACAGGTGGCGGCTGATATCAAGGGCAAGTTTGATGTATACGGAAACGGCTGGGTCTCCTATGAGGCGGAGCGCGCGGACAACCTCGCCCTGTATCAGCAGTGGACGGATGAAGAGTACGCCATGAACGCGTACGCCCAGACGGGCTGGATTGCAGCGGCCTTCTTCTGTGAGGGCGTACAGCGTCTGGTGGACCAGGGCAAGGACATCACCTGGACCAACTACATGAAGGCCTTAGAGGAAGCACCGATCCAGAACCCGTTTGGCGGCGTTATCGATTATGCTGACGGTAACCGTGCAGGCACCCAGGTCATGAACCTTTCGAAGATCAACGGCGATGAAGCCACCGGCTGGGAGCTGGTTGACGGTCTGCGTTCCATGGACGAACTGCTTGGCAATTAATATGCGATCGCACTGATCGGCACAGACAAATGAAGGAGGGGGCGGTCCTCCGGCCGCGCCCTCTTTCTTCTTCGCAAAACCCTTTTTTCCGGTAAATGAAAGGAGAATCCAATGTCGTACACATCAAAGGTGATAACGGTTGAAAAGGCGCTTTCTTTTGTGAAAAGCAACAGTATCATCGTCACGGGTCTCGGTGCTGCCGAGGGAGGGCTGTTCATGGAACAGCTTCATACTATCGCGGGCAGTGTTGAAAATGTAAAAATCGTCAACTGCAATCCGACCCATGCCTGTGACTTTTATAAGGAGGAATACGCGGATACCTTTACGGTGGACGGCTGGTTTTACGCGCCGCAGATGCGCAAGGCGCATGCCCAGGGCAATATGGCCTATATTCCGAATCATCTGCATCTGGCGGCGACGAAATGGCTTTACCGCAATCATCCCAATATCTTTGTGGCAGCCGCATCCATGCCGGATGAAAACGGGTATATTTCCATCGGCACTTCCAACACCTACGAGCGCCGCGTGATGGAGGAGGCGGATATTACCATTTTGGAGATCAACCCCCACTATCCTTTCGTTTACGGAGACTGCGTCGTCCACTATACGGATGTGGATTATCTGATTGAGGCGGATTACGAGGTGCCGGTGGTACCGGACATCCCCGTGGGAGACAGGGACCGTGAGATCGGCAAGAAGATCAGTGAGTACGTGCCGGATGGTGCCTGCCTGCAGCTTGGCATCGGCGGCATCCCCAATGCCGTGGCGGAATTCCTGAAAGACAAAAAGGATCTGGGCATCCATACGGAACTGATTACCAGCAAGATGGCGGAACTGTTCAAGGCGGGGGTCATCAACGGGAAAAAGAAAAACATCAATAAGGGCCAGATGGTGGCGACCATGATCTTAGGGACGCCGGAACTGTATGAATTCTGCAACCGCAACCCGGGCGTTGCGATTTACGACGGCTCGTGGGTCAATGACCCTTATACCATCGCGCAAAATGACAACCAGATTTCCATCAACACCTCCCTGGAGATCGATCTGACGGGACAATGCTGCTCGGAATCCATCGGATCCAGACAGTTCTCCGGCACCGGAGGACAGGCGGATACCGCCATCGGCGCACAGATGTCAAAGGGCGGACGCTCCATCATCGCGCTGTATTCCACGGCGATGATCAAGGACAAGGAAACCGGAGATAAGAAAGAAGTCTCCAAGATTGTGCCCCAGCTTCAGTCCGGCGCCGCCGTTTCCCTTTCCAGAAACGACGTGGATCTCATCATCACGGAGTACGGCGTGGCGGATCTTCGGGGCAGCAACATGAAGGAACGCGTTGAAAGCATCATCGCCATTGCCCATCCGAAATTCCGGGAGGAGCTTTGGGAGCAGGCGCTTTCCTGCGGGATCATCGGCAAAAGGTGGTAAGGGATGGCAAAGTTTACCTTTGAAGACAAACAGATTTATTACGAAACCCACGGGGAGGGTGCGCCGCTGCTTTTGCTCAACGGCATCATGATGTCCTGCGCAAGCTGGCGGGAATTTGTCCCTCCCCTGAGCGCACAAAACCGCCTGATTATGGTGGACATGATCGACCAGGGGCGCTCGGACAAATACCCCGCACCCTACAATCATGAGATTCAGCTCAGACTCATCCACGCCCTGCTTGATCACCTCGGGGTCGACAGGGTGCATATCGCCGGCATATCCTACGGCAGTGAGATCGGTCTGGAATATGCCATTCTCCATCCGGAGCGGGTGGAGCGCCTGATGCTTTTCAATGCAACGGCGGCTACGGGGCCGTGGCTTGGCGATATCGGCAAGGCATGGAATCTGGCGGCGGACAGCGGCGAAGCATACTACTATACGGCGATCCCGGTGATCTATTCGCCGCAGTTTTATATGAAGCAGCGGGATTGGATGGAACAGCGCAAAAAGCAGCTGATCCCGATTTTTGAATCGGAGGAGTTTATCGAGGCGATGAAACGCCTGACGGTCAGCTCCGACGATTATGACGTGCGTGAGAGGCTCGGGGAGGTGCGCTGTCCGACCCTCATCGTCTCCGCACGTTTCGATTATCTGACCCCCGTGGAGGAGCAGCGGTATCTTGCAGATCACATCCCGGACAGTCATTATGTCATGATAGAAGACTCCGGGCATGCATCGATGTACGAGCAACCCATGCTTTTCGCGGCGCTGGTCACGGGCTTTGCCAATACGACAAAAGACAAATACGGAATCACATGAATATCGGATGACCGGTTTTCCGGTTCTGGAAGGATTTGTTCTCGGGTGGAAAACACTTTGCGACACTGGCGACGGCGAAGTGTTTTTCCGGGGAATGATGCCAAGTATCTATGGTCCCGAATTTATACAGAAGAATCGTGAGATGCTTGATCTCAAGCCGCCGAAGTTTTCTCAGATTCTGGCGGACAGGATTCCTGATGCGGAGTATATCACCCTTCCCGGCTGCGGGCATGTCGCCATTTTTGAAAAACCAAAGAAACTGGAAAGTGCCATTTCAGGCTTTGTTCTCAAGCATTGTTGAGATACGGACAGCGGACATAAACAAATGAACGGATTACTGAAAATACCGCATTCTCCAAAGGGAAGAGAAACGCTCAATAACATTCTTTCCGCAGCGGCGCAGCTGATCTACGAAAAGGGCTATCATCTGGCCAACATCGCGGACATCACGAAACTGGCCGGTGTTGCGACGGGCACCTTTTACATTTACTTCGACAGTAAGATCAGCCTGTACCGCTATCTGCTGCTGCAGTTCGGACACCAGATCCGGCAGGAGATGTCGGTGAAAACGGCGAACTGCACGACCCGCCGCGAAAAGGAACGGGAAGGCTTAAAGGCCTGGCTGGAATATGTGCGCAAGCACCCCTATGTGTACAGCATCATTTATGAGTCCATCTACGTGGACAAGCATCTGTTTGAGGAATATTATGAGACTTTCAATAAGGCCTATACCCGCGGACTGTCGGAGGACCAGAAAAACGGTGACGTGATCCGCATTGATACCACTGTCCTGTCCTATGTGCTGATGGGAATCTCCAGCTTTACGGGTATGAAGTACTGTCTGATCGAACAAAACACGGAAGACATTGATTACATCGTGGATGAGGTCATGAAGCTTCTGGATCACGGCATGTTCTGCGGAGGAAAAGAAAAGAAAGAACAGGATGCACCGGCAAAGGAAGAAAAGCAGGAAATGAACTTCCGCGTGGAGGTGGATTTTGATCTGCTGAACCGCAGCGGAAAAAACAAAGAGGAGGGATAGCATATGTTTTATGAAATGCACAAAATCGCAACGGACAGGATAGAGACAGCTTATTATCATGCGGGGAAGGCGGGGGCACCAAAGCTTTTGCTGCTGCACGGAAACGCCTCTTCCGCAAAGTTTTTTTTGCCGCTGATGAAGCGCCTGGAGGACCGGTACGAAATGCTTGCGCCGGATTTCCGCTGCTTTGGCGATACGGAGGCAAAGCCCATTGACGCGACCCGCGGCATGCGTGATTTTTCCGATGATGTGGACGCCTTTGTGAAGGCAATGCAGTGGGACAGTTTTGCTTTGCTTGGATGGTCCATGGGCGGCGGTGTCGCCATGCAGTACGCCATTGATCACTCCGAAAAACTGACGCATCTGATTCTGGAAGCACCCCTGTCTCCCTTCGGCTTTGGCGGCACTTACGACGAAGACGGGAAAAAGTTAACGCCTGCCGGACTTGCCAGCGGCGGCGGCTGCGCGAATCCGCAGCTGATTGACGCGCTTGTGAGCGGCGGCCGCGCCTTTATCGCACAGACCATCGACGGCGTCTATGTCGCGCCGCCTTATCAGATCGCGCCGGAATTAAAGGAAATGTATATCGACAGCGTGCTGCAGACCCGCGTCGGAGAAGGAATGTATCCCGGAGACAAGCAGGTCGCGGCGGTCTGGCCCTTCTTCTCCTCCGGCACTGCCGGCGTCAACAACACGATGTCTCCGGCCTACTGTGATCTTTCGGGACTGGCAGATATTTCCAACAAGGTGCCGGTGCTCTGGATTCGCGGGGACAAGGACATCATGGTCGCTGATACCAGCATGATGGATCTCGCGCATCTGGGGGCGCTGGGCATGGTGCCCGGCTTTCCCGGCGCGGCGCTCTGTCCGCCGCAGCCGATGCTGAAGCAGACGCGCTATGTTCTCGAGCGCTACCGCGAAAACGGCGGAAGCTATGAGGAGGTGGTCATTGCCGGGGGACACGGCTGCATGCTGGACAATGAAGATGCGTTTACGGAGGAGCTTCTGCGCTTCCTTTCCTGAGAGCAAAAAAATCAAAAAGAGAAACGGCTGCCGCGGGGAATCTGCGACAGCCGTTTTGATTGCATAAAATATTTTTGTAAAAAATCAAAAATAGGGCTTGACATAGCCTAAATCCTGTGGTAAATTCTTAGTACACCACAAGATATTGTGTTTCACTCAGGAGGAAAACGTTATGAACATCATCAAGAGAAGCGGGGAAGAGGTTACCTTCGACGGTTCCAAGATCGTCGCGGCGGTCGAGAAGGCCAATCATGAGGTCACGGATGACAAGCGGCTGTCCGACGACGAAATCACGGGGATCGAATCGGGCGTCGAAAAACAGTGCGAGGAATTGAACCGCGCTGCGAGCGTTGAGGAAATCCAGGACATGGTCGAAAACGGCATCATGGATTCCGGCAAGTTCGAAGTCGCGAGAAAATATATCACCTATCGTTACAAGAGAGCGCTGGTCCGCAAGGCCAACACCACGGACGAGAAGATCATGACCCTCATCGAGCTCAATAACGAAGAGGTCAAGCAGGAGAACTCCAACAAGAACCCCACGGTCAACAGCGTACAGCGTGACTACATGGCGGGCGAGGTGAGCAAGGATCTCACAAAGCGTTTCCTGCTTCCGGAAGACATCGTGCGTGCGCATGAAGAGGGCATCATTCACTTCCATGACACGGATTACTATGCCCAGCACATGCACAATTGTGATCTCGTGAACCTGGAAGACATGCTGCAGAACGGCACGGTCATTTCCGAGACGATGATCGAAAAGCCCAAGAGCTTTTCCACGGCCTGCAACATCGCGACGCAGGCGATCGCGCAGATCGCTTCCAATCAGTACGGCGGCCAGTCCATCACGCTTTCGCACCTCGTGCCTTTCGTGGACACCTCCCGTCAGAAGTTCCGCCAGATCGTCCGCGAGGAGTTTGAGGCGGCCGGCATGAAGGCGGATGAGGAGCAGGTCAACAAGGTGGCGGAGCTGCGCGTCAAAGAGGAAGTGCGCCGCGGCTGCCAGGTGATCCAGTACCAGGTCATCACCCTTATGACGACAAACGGCCAGGCGCCCTTCATCACGGTCTTCATGTATCTGGATGAGGTACCGGTGGGACAGATGCGGGATGACCTCGCGATGGTGATCGAGGAAATGCTGCACCAGCGCATCCAGGGCGTGAAAAACGAGAAGGGTGTGTATATCACGCCGGCCTTCCCGAAGCTGATCTATGTGCTGGATGAGGATAATGTCACAAAGGACAGCAAATATTACTATCTGACGGAGCTGGCCGCGAAGTGTACGGCAAAGCGCATGGTGCCGGATTACATCTCCGCCAAGAAGATGAAGGAATATAAGCAGGGCGATGTTTATCCCGCCATGGGCTGCCGCTCCTTCCTGACGCCGGATACCGTCGGCATGGGCGAAGGCGGAAAACATAAATATTACGGCCGTTTCAACCAGGGTGTCGTGACGCTGAACCTCGTGGACGTGGCCTGCACCTCCGGCGGCGATGAAAAGAAATTCTGGGAGCTGATGGAGGAGCGTACGGAGCTCTGCCACAGGGCACTGATGTGCAGACACGAGCGTCTGCTGGGCACGCCTTCCGATGTGGCCCCCATCCTCTGGCAGTACGGTGCGCTGGCCCGCCTCGAAAAGGGAGAGGTGATTGACAAGCTCCTGTACAATAACTACTCCACGATTTCCCTCGGTTATGCGGGCTTAAGCGAATGCACGCATTACATGAAGGGTGCCAGTCACACGGATCCCGAGGGAAAGGGCTTTGCCATTCAGGTCATGCAGTTCATGAATGACAAGTGCGCGAAGTGGCGTGCGGAGTCCAACATCTCCTTCTCGCTCTACGGCACGCCCCTGGAGTCCACAACGTATAAATTCGCCCAGTGCCTGCAGAGACGCTTCGGTGTCATCAAGGGCGTGACGGACAAGGGCTACATCACGAACAGCTACCACGTCCATGTGACGGAAGAGATCGACGCCTTCACGAAGCTCAAGTTTGAGTCCGAGTTCCAGGCCCTCTCTCCGGGCGGCGCGATCTCCTATGTGGAAGTGCCGAACATGCAGAATAATATTGATGCCGTGCTCGCGCTGATGACCTACATTTATGATCACATCATGTACGCGGAGCTCAATACGAAGTCGGATTACTGCCAGTGCTGCGGCTTCGACGGCGAGATCGCCATCAACGAGGACGAGCAGGGCAAGCTGGTCTGGGAATGCCCGCAGTGCGGCAACCGTGACCAGTCCAAGATGAACGTCGCCAGACGCACCTGCGGCTACATCGGCACCCAGTACTGGAACCAGGGCCGCACGCAGGAAATCCGCGACAGGGTATTACATGTGTAAGCTTACGTGTGCCATGGTTTGATACAGACAGACTGCGAAAACCCGGGAAACCGGGTTTTTCGCATCCTTGCGGGGAATTCCGGAAAAATCCCGCCCCCTCAGAAAACGTACATAATTGACATAACGTACACTTTTTGATACGATATAGGAACAGGAGGTGGCAGGGGATGTATACAATGAATGCAACCGATGTCCGGAAGGAGTGGAGTAGCGTGATCGATGATGTGGTTCGTGAACGGCCCGCGTTTATCAAACGCACCAGAGATAAAATGTTCCTTTCCGACGTTGACACGATGCTGGTGCTTCTTGGTCAGTATCATTATTCGGCAAGGCGTTTCAGGGAAGATGACGGCAGCATTACCCTTTCTCTCAATGAGATGGATTTAGTGGAAAACGCGGCGACGGAAGCGGAGGCAAAACACGCATTGGCGGAAGCGATATTGGAATACGCAAATGAGTATTATGAAAACTACGCGCTGTACAGTGCCTCGCCAAACCGGAGAGAACATATTCCCTATGTGCTGAAGGCGTTGATCACGGAAGACTTATCGGTTCTGGAGGACAGCATCGTATGCCGAAGTGGAAAGAACTGAAGCGGTTTTGCGAACGTGACAACTGGGAACTGTATAAATCTAAGAACATCATCGGATTTGACTGTTACACCGCCGGTGTGGTGCATTGACACGCGTGTTTGTTGTATGGTATTCTGTATGGGCGTTTCGCGATACATAGGCGGAACGGAAACTGCTGAAAGGAAACAGGTGAAAGGATGAGCGAAATAAGGGTCAGGAACGATCGCGTGTGACATGCACGCAGGGACACGGGGCAAAACGCCGCCAGTGTCCGTGTGTTTTGTCACCTCTGCAGGTGCTTCCCGTAACGGGAGGCAGTTGTGGTTTGCAGTCGGTTCCGCACCCCGCTCATTTCGGGAAGCCTGTTTTTTGTTGTCTGATACGGCAGGATGATACTATCCGCAGCCGCGAATGACGCAGGAACAACAAACCCGTATGACGCAAGGTGCCCCGGCTGCGGCCGGGGTTTTTCATTTGAAAGAAAGGAGGAAACAGATGATAACAGGAAAAGAAAACCAAAAAGGATACGAAAGACAAACGGGAAACAAGAGAATACAGGGTGCGTGGGAAAAGGGAAGCGCACCCGGGAGGAATACATGGAAAGGACAACAAAAACAAAGGGTCTTTGGACGAAAGATTTTACAAAAATAACTCTGACCAGCGCCATCTCCATCATCGGCGGGGAAATCATGCACCTGCCGATGAGTCTGCTGGTATTTGACGAAACACAGTCGACATTTCTGGCAGCCTTTATCCTCGTCTGCGGGATGTTGCCGGACATTCTGCTGTCGATTGTCGTGGCGCCGCTCATCGACCGCGGCTCCAAAAAACGCTGGATCGTGGTGCTGGATGTGCTGTTTTTTCTCACTTTTGCGTGGATGGGGCTGTACACTTGGCGCTCCGCGTTTCACTACGGCGCCTATGTGCTGTTCACGCTGGTGGAGAGCACGCTGGCCGTGTTTTACCGGCTGGCTTATGACGCCTGGTACCCGGATCTGATTCCGGTCGGACTGGAACAGAAGGGCTTTTCGGTGGCCGGGATGCTGCAGGATTCAATCACCATCGTTATGGCACCGGTGGCCACCATCCTCTATACGCTGATGCCGATCCATCTGCTGCTCTTCATTTCGGCGGCGACGATCGTTCTTGCCATTTTCATTGAGGCGCAGATTTCGGTGGACGGGAAGATCGGAACGGGAGAAGACACGATGTCACTGCAGAGCTACTTCGTGGATCTGAAGGAGGGCTTCCGCTATTTCAAAAAAGAGAAGGGCGTGCGGAACATCTTCACCTACATGAGCATTTCCTTCAGCACCGGCGACGGCATCTATGTTCTGGAACGCACATATTTCCAGACGACGCCGCATCTGGGCATCACAAGGTACGGCTTTGCGACCAGTGCATCCATGGCGGCAAGGCTCCTCAGCGGCATCTTTCTGTACAAAAAGAAGGTGCCGGTGAAGAAGCGCTTCGCGGTCGTGAAGTTTGTTTATATGGCGCTGAATGTGCTGACGGGTGTTCTGCTCTTTTTGCCGTACCCGCTGATCATCGCGGACTATGCGATGCAGGGGGGACTCGGGAATACCAGCTACACCCTCAGGGAAACCGCGACGAAATCCTACATCCCCGCCGAAATGCGGGCCAGGATCGGTGCGATCTTCAATCTGATGATCAGCACCGCCGGCGTGCTGTTCACGCTGTTGGCGGGATACATCGGCGACCGCATCCCCATCCGCGCGGCCGTCGTGGGCTTCGCGATCTTTAACGCGCTGGCGGTCATCCTGCTGATTTACCTGCCGGGCAGGGTCAACCGCCCGGTGTACGAGGCGGAGCGGACGGAGGAAGTGTAAGAGAAAAACAATACACGCATCCGGGCGGGAAGAACGGTTTCTTACTGCCGGAGCAAAACCTTCCCCGCCGCAAGCGACGCCGGTACGTCAATGAGGCGCTGGTTGCGGGAGCCGCGGAACTGCAGGGAGAGGTCTTTTTCCATGAAGATGAATTTGCCGTCCACGAGAACGTCAATCAGGGACAGCAGATCCTCCGTCACCTCGCAGTGTGCGCTGCGGTAGGGCGCACCCAGACGGATGACGACCTTCTCCGGGCTTAAGGACATCAGGTCATCGCCGGCCTGATCGATGGCGCGGTGCAGCATGGCTCTGCGTCTTGCGCGTGCCTGTTCCGCCGCCTCTGCGGGAGCGTCTTCTCCCTGCGCCTCCGGCTTCTGTGCGCCGGCCGCGCGGGGCGAAGGCGTACCGCAGCGGTACCAGACCTCCGCGCGTTCCCGGCCGCTTTCCACGATCAGGACATTTACGCCCTCTCCGGGAAGCAGCGCTTCCACTGCCTTGTCCGGCGGAAGCACTGTCCCTGCGGGAAGCGTGCTTTGGATTTCTTTGTCAAAGAGATAACCGGAATACACCCAGATGCTTTTTTCCGGGAAACGTTCGCGCACTTCGCGAAGCAGCGGCAGAAGCACCCGCTGGTTGTCCGGTTCAAAGGGCTCTCCGCCCAGCACCGTCAGACCGGCGATATGCTCCGGCGCAAGCGCTTCCAGAATCTCTTCCTTTGTCTTTTCCGTGAATTCCTGCCCAAAGCGCGGATTCCAGGTCTCCGCATTGAAGCAGTCCACACAGTGATGCGTACAGCCCGAGACAAAGAGACTCACTCTCACGCCCGGGCCGTTCGCGATATCAACTTTTTTGATTTCTCCGTAGTACATCCGAAATTCTCCGTTCTATGCTGACGTTTTTGTTTCCGCTTGTTCTATCGCCGTCCTTTGCCTGTTCCCTCATTCTACCACACATCCCTTTTGCCCGCCATGCCCGGCGCATCGGCTGCCCTGACGGATGGCGGGCTCCGCAGCGGACGGCCGTGCGAACGTTCCACACCGCCTTTCACAAAAGACGGCGGGTATGGTATAATCCTCACATGGAAAAACAACAGGAATACAACATTGAACTGATCATCGGTGACATCACGACGCTGCAGGTGGATGCCATTGTCAATGCCGCGAACAAAACGTTGCTGTCTGGCGGCGGGGTGGACGGTGCCATTCACAACGCCGCGGGGCGGGAGCTTTGGAACGAATGCTTTACACTGGGCGGCTGCGAAACCGGAGAGGCCAAGATCACAAAGGGCTACAAGCTTCCCGCAAAGCATGTGATTCATACCGTCGGACCCGTGTATACGGGGAAGGAAGAGAACGCGGAAATGCTGGAGCTGTGTTACCGCAATTCCCTCGGTCTTGCCATGGAGAATGATCTGCACAGCATCGCGTTTCCGGCCATCTCCGCGGGCGCCTACGGTTACCCCGCGAAGGACGCGGCGACGATCGCGCTGCGCACCATCCGCGCCTGGCAGGAGGAGCATCCTTCCTATGATCTGCGGGTGACGGTGGTCTGCTATGACAAAGCCATGCAAGAGGTTTACCTGGACGTCATGGGGGCGAAAGCATGCTGAGACTGACACAGATCGCCCTGATGACGGCGCTGCTGTGCGTGCTGTGTCCGGTCAGTGTTCCCGTCGGCCCCGTGCCGGTATCCCTCGGCGTGTTTGTGCTGTATCTGGTGTCCTTCGTGCTGCCGCCGTCGCAGGCGGTGACAGCCTGCCTTGTCTATCTGCTGCTGGGCTGCGCCGGACTGCCGGTGTTCGCAGGCTACGCCGCCGGGCTGACAAGGGTGCTCGGTCCCACCGGCGGTTACCTTGCGGGCTATCTGCCGCTCGTTCTGATCTGCGCCATCGGTGTGCGAAGCTCCTTCAAACATCCCCGCATTCCGCGCGTGCTCATCCAAAGTGCCGCGATGCTCCTCGGCCTGCTGTTGCTGTATGTCCTCGGCACCGCCTGGTTTGTGGTTTCCACGGAAGGAATGACCGTTTCCGCGGCGCTTTCCGTTTGTGTCTTTCCCTTTCTTCCGTTTGATCTGCTGAAAATTGCGGCGGCTATTGTGGCGGGGAACGCCCTGCACACGGCGCTGCTGCGGACCGGTATCCTTCAGAATGTACAGCTTTGATTCCCGCATCCGTTACAGCGAGACGGACGAAAACCTGGTGCTGCGCATCCCGGCGCTCATCAATTACTTCCAGGACTGCTCCACCTTCCAGACGGAGGAGATCGGCGCGGGCTGGCATTATCTGCACGAGCAGGGACTGGCCTGGGTGCTGGCCTACTGGCAGATCGACATCACGCGGCTGCCGTCGCTGTATGAGCGCGTGCGTGTCGGGACGGTGCCCTACGCGCTGAAGGGCTTTTCCGGACTGCGCAATTATTTCATGGACGCGCTGGACGAAGCGGGGAACGAGACAGGAGAACGCCTTGCGGTCGCGAATTCCTTCTGGGCGCTGATGGACATGAAGGAGATGATCCCCGCAAGGATGACGGAGGAGCATCAGTCCCGTTACACACTGGAGGAAAAGCTGCCGATGGAATACCGGGACCGGAAGATCCGTCTTCCGAAGGAGGGCGGGATCGAGGCGGCGCCCCTGACGGTCCACGCACATCACCTGGATTCCAACGGGCATGTGAACAACGGACAATATGTGGCGATGGCCATGGAGGCGCTTGCGGAATCCGGCAAACAGATCGCGGCACATGTGCCGGAGGGGGACGGAAGGAACATCCTGCGCCTGCGGACGGAGTACAAGAAGCAGGCGCGTCTGGGCGATACGCTGACGCCCTTCTTTTTCGAAGAAACGGACGAAGAAAAGGGAACGCGCCTCTGCACGGTGGATCTCAGACTGCGGGGAGAAAGCTGCTGCGTGGCGGAGCTCACATATTTCTGACGGAGAAACAGGAGCGAGAAATGCAAAAACACGCTTCTTTTCCCAAACACTTCATGTTATAATCTTAGCAAAGCAACCATCCGTAGAAACACGGACAAATCACGCTGCATCGGGGAGGAAGCAAATCACATGGAAGACCAACAGATTAAAGAAGCGACACAGGAAGCGGTGGATACCGCTGCGGACGCGGTACAGGAAACCGCGAAGGCGGTGGATAACGCCGTCGAAACGGCAGCCACGAACCGTCATGTGGCGGGAGAAGCGGCGGCGGCCGTGGAGGAAAGCGCAAAGGCCGTGACGCAGGCGGTGGAGACCGCCGCGGAAAACAAGGAAGCGGTACATGCCGCATCCGCCGCCATGGAAGAAACCGCAAGAGCCGTCGGAAATGCCGTGGAAACGGCAAGCGAAAATTCACAGGCCTTCCGCTCCAAGGAAAGTATGGATGATTACAAGGACGCCATCGATAATTCCATGCGCAAGATTGATGTGGGCGACGTCGTCAAGGGAACCGTGATCGCGGTTTCGGAAGAGGAGGCGACGGTTGATCTTGCGCACTACGCCGCAGGTATCGTCCGCCGGCAGGATTTCAGCGCGAACCCGAAGTTCAATCTTCTGGACGACGTGCGCATCGGCGATGAGATCAGCGCCATCGTCAAACGCACGGACGACGGGCACGGCAATCTCCTGCTTTCCGTCAAGGACGCGGCACAGAAACTGTCCTGGGATATTCTGAAGGATGCGATGAAGGAAAAAAAGACGCTCAGCGTCAAAATCACGGATACGGTGAAGGCCGGCGTCATCGCGTATCCGGAGGGCCTTCGCGCGTTTATTCCGGCATCGAAGCTGGCGCTGTCCTTCGTGGAGGATGCCGCCCTGCCTTCCTTTGTCGGCAAGACGATTGAGGCGCGTGTCGTCACCTGTGACCCGGAAGGGAAGAAGCTGGTGCTTTCCGCAAAGGAGATTCTGCGGGAGCAGGCGGACAAGGAGCGTGCCGCCAAGGTGTCCAATCTGAAGCCCGGTCTCATCACGGAAGGCACCGTGGAGACACTGACGGACTTCGGCGCCTTTGTGGACCTCGGCGAGGGCTTAAGCGGCCTTGTGCATGTCTCGCGCATTTCCCGGGAACGCATCAAGCTGCCGGCGGATGTCTTAAAAGTCGGTGACAAAGTCAAGGTCAAGGTAATGCAGGTCAAGGACGGTAAGATCTCCCTCTCCATGAAGGACGTGGAGGGCGCGGCGCAGGTCGAGGCCGTGCAGGAAGAGCATGTGGAATACAAATCCGGCGGGGAGGTCACCACATCCCTCGCGGATCTGATCAAAAAAGCAGGGTTCTGAAGCATGGATGCAATCGAAAAACTCCGCGAGCTCATCGCGGGCACGGACAACATCGTCTTTTTCGGCGGCGCGGGCGTTTCGACGGAAAGCGGGATTCCGGATTTCCGTTCGCAGGACGGCCTGTACGCGATGAAATACAAATACCCGCCGGAGCAGATCGTGAGTCATACCTTTTACGTCAGCCGCCCGGAAGAATTCTTTACATTTTACCGGGACAAGATGCTGGCGCCCGACGCGAAGCCGAACGCCGCACATAAGAAGCTCGCCGAGTGGGAAGCGCAGGGCAAGTGCCGCGCGGTCATCACGCAAAACATTGACGGGCTGCACCAGGCGGCGGGGAGCAAGAAGGTGCTGGAGCTGCACGGCAGCGTTCAGCGGAATTACTGTGAGAAATGCGGCAAGTTTTTTGACATTCATTATATGCTGGAGGGCGAGGGCGTCCCGGTCTGTGACGCCTGCGGCGGCCGCGTGAAGCCGGACGTCGTGTTATACGAAGAGGGTCTGGATCAGCAGGTCATCGCGGAGTCCGTGGACTTTATCCGCAACGCGGACGTGCTGATCATCGGCGGCACCTCGCTCGTGGTATATCCCGCCGCGGGACTGATTGATTATTACCGCGGGGATAAGCTCGTTGTCGTCAACAAATCCCCGACACCCAGGGATCAGCAGGCGGATCTGCTGGTGCAGGGTGCCATCGGGGAGATTTTCTCACAACTGTAAGAGAAAGGCGAAACAATGGAAAAGCATGTATTGGTCGCGCTCTCCCGTCTGGAAGCGCGGCATCAGGATCTGTACACCTCGGTTGCGGACGGCAGCTCCCACAGCTGCCGTTTGACCTGTAAGGCAACGGAGGATGTAACAAAAGAAGATATGGCGGATGTCAACGCCCTGATCGGCTTTGTGCCGGTGGACGTGATGAAGGCCTCGCCGGTGCTGGAATGGGTGCATCTGTCCTGGTCCGGCGTGGACGCCTTTATCGGCCCGGAGGGGCTGCCGGAGAGCGTCACGGTCTGCAACGCCCGCGGCGCACACGGCCTGGCGGTGTCGGAGCACATGCTCGCACTGACGATGATGCTGGTGCGCAGATTGCATCAATACCGCGACAATCAGCTGCAATGCAAATGGGAGCAGATGGGCAACACGATTTCCATTGAAAGCGCGACGGTGGCGGTGCTGGGCATCGGCAACATCGGCGGGGATTACGCGAGAAAGGTCAAGGCGCTGGGGGCACATGTCCTCGGTGTGCGCCGCACGAACGGCGAAAAGCCGGAGGGCGTGGACGAGCAGTTCACGATTGACCGCCTGGATGAGGTGCTGGCCCGCGCGGATATTGTGGCCATGAACCTGCCCGGCGGCGAGGCGACGGCCAATCTGATGAATGAAGAAACGCTGCGCAAGATGAAGAAGGGTGCCTTCCTCATCAACGTCGGTCGCGGCACTTCCGTGGACCAGGACGCGCTGATCAAGGTTTTGGAAGAAGAACATCTGGGCGGCGCGGCCATCGATGTCTGCGTGCCGGAGCCGCTGCCCGCGGATCACCCGCTCTGGAAGGCGAAAAACCTGATCATCACCCCCCACGCGGCGAGCAATTACCTGCTGGCGGAGACCTTTGAGCGCTTTGTCCGCATCTCCGCGGACAACCTGAAGCGTTACGCGAACGGAGAGCCGCTCCAAAACGTCGTGGACCGCAATACGGGGTATTAAAAGAAAGCACTTGCATTGTTTTCGCGTTTATGCTATTGTGTATAACCGTGATGAAAGATCCTTGCTCCCGGCAGGTCCGGGGGCCGCAGACCAAAAGGAGGAAACTGCATGAACAAGTATGAATTGGCCGTTGTGATCAGTGCAAAGGTAGAGGAAGACGCACGTACGGGTGCGCTCGATAAGTGCAAGGCGCTGGTCGAAAGATTCGGGGGTCAGATCGGCAAAGTCGATGAATGGGGCAAGAAGCGCCTCGCGTATGAAATCGACAAGATGACCGAGGGCTTCTACTACTTTATCAAGTTCGAGGCGGAGCCGACGGCACCCGCAGAAATCGAATCACGCGTCCGTATCGTGGACAACGTCATCCGCTATCTTCTTGTCAAAGATGATGACGACCTTGTCACCAGTCAAACAGAAGAAGAGACTGAGGAAGAAGAAGAAAGGGATGACATAGAAGATGAATAAAGTGATTCTTATGGGACGTCTCACAAGAGACCCCGAAGTCAGGTATTCACAGGGGGAAAACCCCAGCGCAATCGCCAGATACACGCTCGCGGTGGACAGAAGATTTGTCCGCAGGGATAACCCGGACGCCCAGACAGCGGATTTTATCGGCTGTGTGGCCTTCGGCAAGGCGGGAGAGTTCGCGGAGCGTTATCTGAAGAAAGGCACAAAGATCTGCGTCACCGGACGCATCCAGACCGGCAGCTACACCAATAAAGACGGCGTCAAGGTCTATACGACGGATGTGGTGGTGGAAGATCAGGAATTCGCGGAGTCCAAGAGTGCGCAGAGCGGCGGCAACGCCCCGCAGGGCGGCGGATCGTCCTACGGCGGTTCGTCTTACGGCGCGCCGGATGCCGCACCGCAGGCCTCGCCCGCGGATGACGGGTTCATGAACATCCCGGACGGGATCGAAGAAGAGTTGCCTTTCGCGTAAGAACATTCATTTAAGGAGGATACAGGCATGGCTTTTAATAGAGGAGACAGAGCAGGCGGCGACATGAGACGTAAGGGCGGTATGCGCAGACGCAAAAAGGTCTGTGTGTTCTGCGGCAAGGATACCATCGTAAATTACAAGGACGCCGCCACCTTACGCAAATACGTCAGTGAAAGCGGAAAGATTCTGCCCAGGCGCATCACGGGCAACTGCGCCAAGCACCAGCGGGAGCTGACAAGCGCCATTAAACGGGCAAGACATCTGGCGATCATGCCCTATGAAGTCGTCTAATATAACAAAAGAATTCAAATTAAAGGGCAGGGCTCGTTTCTTACCTCTGGTGTTCCTGCTGCTCGGCGCACTGCTGGTGGTGGTGGATGTATTGCTGTTCACCGGCTTCGGTGCCGGCGCGGGACTCCCGGTGGCGATCTTTGCCCTCATTTATTTCCTGGTACTCTTACTGGTCTGGCTTTCGTTGCGCTCATTGCTGCTGTCGGAGATGGTCAGCTTTGCCGCGGAATACGGGCAGGTGCAGCGGATTCTTCTGCGGGAGCTGGATATTCCCTACGCGGTCCTGGATCCGGAGGGCGTGATTCTCTGGTGCAACACGGCCCTGGAGCGTCTGACGGAGACAAAGAAGGACGCGCGGGAAGCGCTGGTTTCGCTCTTCCCGGAGATCACGGCACAGACCTTCCCCGTCAGCGAGGGCGAGGACGTGGATCTGCCGGTGAAGTACCGGGATTTCAATTACCGTGCGAAGCTGCGCCGGATTGAGCTGCAGCACATGGTATCCAGCAGTGATCTCTTTGAGGTGAGTGAGGAGCAGAACGCCCTCTTTGCCTTTTACCTCTATGATGAAACGGCACTGCAGCTGGCCCTGCGTGAGGTGGATGACCAGTCCCTCGTCGCGGGTCTCATCTATATGGATAATTACGATGAAGCGATGGAGACGGTGGAAGAGGTCAGGCGATCGCTGTTGACGGCGCTGATCGACCGCAAGGTCAACCGCTACATCGCGTCCTGCGACGGTATCTGCCGCAAGATCGAAAAGGACAAATACTTCGTCATTATGACAAAGAAGGCCTGTCAGGGGCTGATTGAAAACCGCTTTGACGTGCTGGAGGATGTCAAGACGGTCTCCATCGGCAACGAAATGGCGATGACGCTTTCCATCGGCATCGGCTACGGCGGTCTTTCCTACGCGCAGAACTATGAGTTCGCGCGCAACGCCATTGACCTGGCGCTGGGCCGCGGCGGTGACCAGGCCGTCGTCAAGACGCCGCAGGAAGTCGGCTATTACGGCGGCAAGAGCCAGAAGGCGGAGCGCAACACCCGCGTCAAGGCGCGTGTCAAGGCGCATGCCCTGCAGGAAATGATCACGGCCTCGGATACCGTGATTGTCATGGGGCATCGCATGGGAGACGTGGACAGCTTCGGTGCCTGCGTCGGTATTTACCGCATCACAAAGGCGCTGGGCCGCAAGTGTCACATTTTGATGAACGATGTCACGACTTCCACAAAACCCCTCGTGGATTTGTTCCGGGATAATCCGGATTACGAGTCGGATCTGATTCTGACTTCGCAGGAAGCGCTGTCCAAGGTGACGGAGGCCACAACCGTCGTCGTCGTGGACGTGAACCGCCCTTCCATCACGGACTGCCCGGAGCTGCTGCATGAGACACGCAGCATCGTCGTCCTGGATCATCACCGCGCGGGCACGGAGGTCATCGAAAACGCGACACTCTCTTATGTGGAGCCTTACGCTTCCTCCACCTCCGAAATGGTTTCGGAGATCATGCAGTACATCGGCGATGCCGTGAAGATTCCGCCCCTGGAGGCGAACTGTCTCTATTCCGGCATTATGATTGATACGGATAACTTTGTGCAGAAGACCGGCGTGCGCACCTTTGAGGCCGCGGCATACCTCCGCAGAAGCGGCGCGGATGTCACGGTGGTGCGCAAGCTCTTCCGGGAGGACGCGGATGAGTACCGCGCCAGGGCGGACGCCGTTTCCCAGGCGGAGATTTACCGCGGTGCCTACGCCATATCCTCCTGCCAGGGAGAGGGCCTCACCTCGCCCACGATTGTCGGCGCGCAGGCGGCCAACGAGCTGCTCAACATCAAGGGCGTCAAGGCCAGCTTTATCTGCACGGAATACCAGAACATGATCTATGTCAGCGCACGCTCCATTGATGAAGTGAACGTGCAGGTCATCATGGAGAAACTGGGCGGCGGCGGCCATCTGAACATCACGGGCTGCCAGATGGAATCCATTTCCGTCACGGAAGCCATCGCCGTCATCAAACGCACACTGGATGAAATGATTGAGGGAGGGGAATTGGACGCATGAAAGTGATTTTACTGGAAGATGTCAAACCCCACGGCAAAAAGGGTGACGTCGTGGACGTATCCGACGGCTACGCCAAGAATTTCCTGATTCCGAAAAAGAAGGGCGTGGAAGCGAATGACAGCAACTTAAAGAACCTCGCGCACAAAAAGAAAAAGGAAGAGGAAAACGCCGCGGCAGCACTGGCGGAAGCGGAAGCGCTGAAGGTGGAAATCGAGGCAAAGCGCGTCACCGTGCAGATGAAAAAAGGTGAGGGCGAGCGGGCCTTCGGCAGCGTGTCCTCCAAGGAAATCGCGCAGGCGCTGCAGGAGCAGCACGGCATCACGGTGGACAAAAAGAAGATCGTGCTGCCGGAGGTACTCAAAACCTTCGGTGAGCATGAGGTAACGGTCAAGTTGCACGCGCAGGTACCGGCGGTCATTCACCTTGTTGTGGAAGAAAGCAAATAAGACGCATGGCTGAGGAACTCATCACAACCCGCATACCGCCGCACGCGCCGGACGCCGAAAGAAGCGTCATCGGTGCCATGCTCTTTGACGAGGAAGCGATTGAGATTGCCTGTGAATACATCACGGGAGAGGATTTCTACAACCGTCAGCTCGGCCTGTATTTTGACACGATCGTGGAGCTGCATCACGCGAACCGCCAGGCGGATCCCGTGACGCTGCAGGAACGCTTGAAAGGCAAGAACCTGCCGCCGGAGTACACGAAGGCGGAATACATCAACGGTCTGATCGCGGGGGTCATCACCTCCGCCAACATCAAATCCTACGCACTGGATGTGCAGGACAATTCCATCCGCAGAAAACTCATCCGCGTGTCGGACAATCTCGCGGCCGACTGCTATGCCGGCGGCAAGGACATCGAGACGCTTTTGGACACGGCGGAGAAAAACATCTTTGATGTCACACAGCGCTTTAACCGCGGTGACCATGTGCCGATTTTTGACATTGTGGTGGAGGGACTTTCGCGGATCTCCGAAGCTTCCAAGATCAAGGGCTATGTGACGGGGATCGCGACGGGCTTTCCGGACCTGGACCGCGCCACCGCGGGATTTCAGCCCTCGGACCTCATTCTTCTCGCGGCGCGTCCCTCCATGGGAAAGACGGCGCTGGCCCTGAACATCACGAGCCACATCGCCTTCAGGGAAAAGAAGACGGTGGCGATTTTCTCCCTGGAGATGTCCAAGGAGCAGCTGGTGAACCGCCTGTTTTCGCTGGAAGCCGGCATTGATCTGCAGCGGCTGCGCACCGGAAAACTGCAGGATTACGAATGGCCGAAGCTCATGGAAGGCTCGGACGTCATCGCGGAATCCAATCTCATCATCGATGATACCCCCGGCATTTCCGTCGCGGAGCTGCGCAGCAAATGCCGCAGATACAAGGCGGAAATGGGGCTGGATATCGTGTTTGTCGATTATCTGCAGCTGATGAGTGCCGGGCGCGGCGGCCGTGCCACGGATTCGAGGCAGCAGGAGATTTCCGAGATTTCCCGCGCACTGAAGGGCATCGCAAGGGAACTGAATGTTCCGGTGGTGGCGCTGTCGCAGCTTTCCCGCGCCGTGGAGAGCCGCACGGATCACAGGCCGATGCTTTCGGATTTAAGGGAATCCGGCGCGATTGAGCAGGACGCGGACGTCGTCATGTTCATCTATCGTGAGGATTATTACAATAAGGATACGGAGCGCAGGGGCATTGCCGAGATCATTATCGCGAAACAGCGTAACGGCCCCATCGGGCCGGAGGAATTGCTGTGGCTGCCGGAAAACGCGCGCTTTGTGAGTCTGGACAAATCACGTTGAAGTCAACAGGGATGAGAAACAAAAGCGGAAGGGCAATCGCGGCGCTGACTGCCGCCTGCCTTCTTTTGCTCTGCGCCTGCGGCGGCGGCGGGACCTCTTCGGGCGGAACGTCTGCGGGTGCCACGACGCAGGGGGATACGGCACAGACGCTGCCGGACGGGAGTGAAGCGGTCTTTCCGCTGCAGGCGGAAGAGATTACGGTGGCGCTCTCTCCGGGACAGGCTGCGGCAGTGACGGAAGAGGAGCTCTCCGCGCTTTCGTCTTTGCTGATTTCGGAAGCAGCGGCGCAGGACATTTTGATTTCCGACATCCGCTGGCAGACGGAGCTGTCCGAAAAGGAACTGAAGGCGGGACTTGCGGAGGGTTCGATTGACGCGGCACTGCTGCCCGAGGAACGCTACCGGCAATATGAAGCGGATTTGTTCGCCGCGGCCTTTTCTGTGGCGAAGGGAATCCGCATTGATCCCGCGGATGCCGCCACCTGGAACAAGGGAAACGGGCACGCCGGGCAGGCGGATGAGACGGCGCTGACCGCGCACGGCCTGATTCTTGCGGGGCCCTCCGAAACCGGAAGGGCACTGGCGAAGAAGGTACTGGAAGGACAGGCGCTGACGGCCAAGGAACTGGAGGACGCCGTCTGGTGCGTCACGGACGAGGGCAGTGTCTTCGGTTACGCCCTGCCGGACGAATGGCTGAACGAAGGCTTCGGCCTGCGCGTGGAGCTGTTGCCGCAGCTGAAAACCGCGGAGAGTTATTTGCAGTCCTTTCAACTGCTGGCGGCGGAAGAAGCGGATATCATCACCGTTCCCTGTGATCTGCGCATGGACTTCGCGGAGCGCTGGAAGAGCAGCCGCTATCCGGAGGACATGGCAAGAGAAGGCTCCGTTTACGAAGAAACCACGGTCATCGGCGTCACGAAGGGACGGTATTTCGACGCCGTGGTCGTTTCGAAGAAGGGCGTCTTCGGCGACGCCGCGGACAAAGAACCGGAACAGTTTTCGGAGGCCGTGCTGCGTGTATTGCAAAAGCTCCCCGAAGCGGAGGCCGCCAGCGCCCTCATGGACCGCGCCGGCCATACGGGCTATGTACCGGCGGAATGAACCCTTGACAGCGGATGCCCGATCGTTTACTATGAATTCTTGCTCTTTTGGGAATTGATTGTGAGGTATGATTATGAAACACCGCATCCGCATTCTTTGCACGTCTGACATTCACGGCACGCTGTTTCCGCACAGTTACGCGGACGGCAGCCCGCAGAACAAGGGACTCGCGCGGCTGAAGACGCTGATCGATTCCCTGCGGGACGAGAACACGATTCTCATCGAAAACGGAGATACCATCGAGGGCAGTCCCCTGACGATTTACCATTATATGTATCATAAAGCCGAGCCCTGCCCGCTGTCGACGGCGATGCAGAAAATGAACTATGACTACATCAATGTCGGCAACCATGATTTCAACGAGGGGCAGGACGCGCTGTTCACGCATCTGAAGGAAACGGGCGCGAAGTGCATCACACATAATTTCATTTACAAGGGCGAACCGGCGGGGCCGCGCTATGTCATCCATGAGGCCGCCGGGAAGAAAGTGGCTATCTTTGGTCTGACGACGCAGCACATTCCCCACTGGGAGAGCGAGGCGAATCTGCGCGGCGTGCGCTTCACGGACGCCTACGAGACCGCGAAGGAGACGCTGGAGATTCTGCGCTCGCTGCCGGATCCGGAGCGCCCGGATTTTGTGGTCTGCGTGTACCACGGCGGCTTTGAGCGGGATCCGGAGAGCGGCGAGGCCACGCAGGCGGACACCGGCGAAAACGAAGGCTACCGGATGCTCTGTGATCTGCGCGGCATCGACGTGCTGCTGACGGGGCACCAGCACCGGCAGTTCTGCGGCAAGCGCTTTGACACGGTCTACACGCAGCCGGCGGCGGACGGAAGATATCTTGCCAAGGTGGATATCGATCTGTTTTCGGGAGAGATCACGCCGGAGCTCGTTCCCGTGGATACCGAACCGGATGAAGAGATTCTCGCGGTCGGACGCGAAGAAGAAGAAGCCTGCCAGACATGGCTGGACAAGGTCATCGGGCGGACGAAGATCGATCTGCGCATTCACGACGAGGACGACGCCAGGCTCAACAAATCCCAGCTCGTGACGTTCCTGAATAAAGTTCAGATGGAAACCACGGGCGCGGACATCTCCGGCGCGGCGGTCTTTCTCGGTGCCTGCGGCTTCGGCGAAGAGATCACCATGCGGGATCTCGTCAGCACCTACATGTTCCCCAACACCCTGACCGTTAAGGAAATCACGGGCGCGGTATTGCGTGCCTATCTGGAAAAATGCGCGGAGTTCTGGGCGGTGCGGGACGGTGCGGTCTGCATAAACCCGCGCTACGACTTCCCGACGCCGGGACATTATAATTACGACATGCTGGACGGCGTGGAATACACGATCAAAGCCTCCAATCCGGAAGGGGCGCGGATTGTCTCCCTGACGAGAAACGGGGAAGAGATTTTAGATGACGATATCTTCTCGCTCGTCGTCAACAATTACCGCGCGGCGGGCGGCGGGGATTTCGACATGCTCCGCGAGGCGCCGACGGTGACGGAATACCAGACCGGCATGGTGGAGGTCATCGCGGATTACCTGCAAAAGCATCCGGTCGTTGACTTTGAACCCGTGCATAATGTGCGTGTGATCTGAGTCACGCCGCTTTCGTCATTTTCACCAAAAAGAGCATTAGTTATTTTAATTGACACAACATATTGTATGATGATACGATGAAGTGCTACTAATACTTGTACCGGCTGCCCGGACACGGGCGGTCTCCATTATGAGGGGAGGTTTTTTATGAAACTCAAAAAACTGCTTGCACTGGTACTGACAGGCGCCATCCTGGCCGGTTGCGGTTCGTCCGCCGGCGGCAGCGCGTCCACGACAGCCGCGGAAGCGTCCACAACGGCCGCGGAAGCCACTTCCGCCGCCGCGGAAGAGACGTCAGAGGAACAGACGGAAGCGGAGCCTGCCGCGGAACTCATTCACTTTGATTCCCTGAAGCTGGCCTTCGTGCCTTCGAGACCGGCGGAAGAGATCATCACCCAGACCTCCGGCCTGCCGGATCTGCTGAAGGCCGAGCTTCTGAACTACGGCTATGAAGTGGATGATATCACGATCGAGGTCTCCAGTTCCTTTGAGGTCGCCGGCGAAGCACTTTCTTCCGGCGCCGTGGATCTGGCATGGCTGCCTTCCGGCACCTATATCGTGTATTCCGATGAGACCGAAGTTATCCTGACGGCGACGCGCGCGGGTCTGTCCAATGACTCCGAAAATCCCGCCGACTGGAACGGCCTTGAGAACAAGACGCTGCGTGACGGCCCGCAGGTCTCTTATTACAAGGGCCTCATCTATGCCGGCCCTTCGGAAAAAGGACAGGAGCTCGCGGCAAAGGTCAACGCGGGCGAGGAACTGACCTGGGAAGATCTTGACAGCGCACGCTGGACGGTGGCGGCTTCCGTTACTTCCAACGCCGGCTATTCCTTCCCCTGCCTGTGGCTCATGGAAAACTATGACGGCAAGAAGATCACCGATCTGACGAACGTTTCCCAGGCCAACTACGCGGATGCCTTCGCGCAGGCGGCGGCGGAACAGACCGACATCATCGTCTGCTATGCGGACGGCCGCACGGATTACGAAGAAGACTGGAACACCCCGACCGACAAAGAGACCTCCAAGGGCTTCGGCTACGGCAGGGAAAAAGAGATCTGGGAAGAGTGCAACGTCATCGGCGTGACGAACAATATTTATAACGACACCATCGCCATCACAAAGGCAAAACCGGAAGTTTATAATGATGATTTCAAGAATGCCTTCTGTGACGCAATGCTCGCCATCTGCGAGACGCAGGAAGGAAAGGACATCATCGCCATCTACACGCATGAGGGTTATCTGAGAGCGTCCGATTCCGACTACGACTCCATGAGAGACGCGCTGGCCGCGGTGCAGTAAACAACAGCCGCAACACGACAGAACAGGAGGGAGGCGGCTTCCCGTAAGACGCCTCCCTTCTATCCAAAAACGGAGCAGGGGTATGATAGAGTTTAAGGATGTCTCAAAGACTTATCCGAACGGGACGAAGGGCTTAAAGCACGTCAACCTGAAGATTGAGCAGGGCGAGTTCCTTGCCATCATCGGCCTGTCGGGTGCCGGAAAGAGCACGCTGATCCGGACGATCAACCGCATGATTGACATCACGGAAGGGGAGCTGACCGTGGACGGCACGAACGTAATGAGTCTGAAAGGAAAAGACTTGCGTCAGTTCCGCCGCAAGATCGGCATGATCTTCCAGTCCTTTAACCTGGTCACCCGCTCCACGGTTATCAAAAACGTGTTGTCCTCCAACGTGCCGGACATGCCCTGGTATAAAACCTTCTTCGGGATTTATTCCAAAGAGCAGAAGGTCCGGGCACTGGAGGCACTGGACAAGGTACATATTCTGGACAAGGCCTACAGCCGCTGCGATGAGCTTTCCGGCGGACAGATGCAGCGCGTGGCGCTCGCAAGGACGCTGAACCAGAACCCTTCCATCATCCTCGCGGATGAGCCGGTCGCTTCCCTTGACCCGATCATCGCGGACGTTGTCATGAGTGACTTCGCCAGAATCAACAAAGAACTGAACATCAGCGTCTTCATTAACATTCACCACGTGGATCTGGCGCTGAAATACGCGACGCGCGTCATCGGCATCCGGGCGGGCGAAATTGTGTACGACGGCCCGACGAAGGACGTCACACAGGAAGTGCTGAACCTCGTCTACATGGGCAAGGAAGTGCCTGTGGCAGGCGAAAAGATTGAAATCGAAGGCATGGTGATCGAACAGTGACGGAGACAAAGACAAAAAAACCTCCGCTGTTTGACCGCATTCTCAAACCGGAGCATATCGTCCTGGACAACGGCCATGCGGTCGACCGGCCGCGTTCCCGCACACCGCTCTTTGTGCTGCTGATTCTTGTCGGCGTTGTGATCTCCGCAAAGACGACGGGCTTTGACATCGCGATGTTTGTCAAACGCTTCAATCAGCTGCCCGTCATCCTCGGACAGATTCTGCAGCCCAATTTTGAGTTCTTCGGCGAGGTCTGGCCGAAGCTCGTCGAGACGATCAAAATGTCCATCGTCGGCACGGTGGCGGGCTGTATCGTCGCGTTGCCGCTGGCGATTGTCGCATCGGCGAATATCGTCGGCAGCAAGGTCATCCTCTGGTTTTTCCGCATTCTGATTTCCGTCGTGCGCTCTTTGCCGGCGGTCATTTACGCCTACATTTTCAAGTTTGTTTTCGGCATGGGCACCTTCGCGGGCTCGCTGGCCATTGCCGTATTCACGGTCGGCATTGTCGCCAAGATGCTCTATGAAAACATTGAGACGATTGATATGGGTGCCTACGAGGCTATGCAGTCCTTCGGCGCCACAACGCTGCAATCCTTCTGGACAGCCTGTATGCCGCAGATTCTGCCGCAGTATCTGGACAACTGCCTTTACAGCTTTGAGCTGAACATCCGGCAGTCCTCCATCCTCGGCTACGTCGGCGTCGGCGGCCTGGGTGTGCTGATCAAAGAACGGATTGCGCTGCGTGCGTATGAGGACGCGGGAATGATTTTCCTGATGATCTTCGTTGTGGTCTTCAGCATTGACCTGATCAACGACAGGATTCGCGGAATCATCCTGCGGAGAAAGAAATAGAGCGATGACGGATATTAAACAATTTCAGGCACAGGAGAATATCCTGGAAAAGCTGTATAGTGAGCCGAAGAATCTCTGGAAGCGGATTCTGATCATCCTGTTCATTGTCGGGCTGATGATCTGGGGCGCCTCCGGTACGAAAATCGGCATCGATGAAAAGGGACTCAACCTCGCGAAGTCCATTTTCAGCGGTATCACGCATCCGGAAACCCTGCTGCTGTTTAACCTGACGGAAAAGGGCATTCCCTATCTCGTGCTGGAGACCATCGCCATCGCCTTTCTTTCCACGGTGATCGGCTCGATCCTTGCGATACCGGTGAGCTTTTTATCCTCCACCAACATCGTTCCGAAGCCGGTGGCCTATGTGTTCCGCGCCATCGTCCTCTTTATCCGTACAATCCCTTCGCTCGTCTGGGCGCTGATCTGGGTGCGCGTCACCTCGACGGGTCCTTTCTGCGGCGTGGTCACACAATCCGTCTGTTCCATCGGCATGATTTCCAAGCTGAATGTGACGGCAATCGAAAACCTGGATACGGGTGTGCTGGAGGCGCTGGACGCCTGCGGCGCGAACACCTTTGAAAAAATCCGGGTGGGCGTTTTGCCGCAGCTTTCCGCGTCCTTTGTATCGACCGCGATTTACCGCTTTGATATCAACTTAAAAGACGCGACGATCCTCGGCATCGTCGGTGCCGGCGGTATCGGCTTCCCGCTGGATGCCGCCATCAACTCCGCGCGCTGGAGCCGCGTGGGCGCCTTCCTGATCGTGCTGATTATCATGGTGGTGCTGATTGAGTTTATTTCGACCAAGATTCGTGCGAGACTGGCCAGAGGCAGATCGTAATCAGACGAGATAGCGTTCCCGGAGCGCCGCGCAGTCTGCGCCGTATTCCGCAAGGAGCATTTCTTCGGGCGTTTCATAGCGCGTGAAGATCTCGTCCAGAATCAGCCTGCCGACGATTTCGGAAACGGAGAGGTACATCGTGATCAGCTCTTTGCGTTCGGGATGCGCCTCGATGCTTTCTTTTTTTGCGGCAAGCTCCGCTTCGAGAACCTCCGCGAAGGACTCCCTGCTGAGGAGATAATCCGCCAGCACCGTCTCCCGCGGAACGCCGAGCGCAAGCAACAGCAGCATCGCGAAGACGCCGGTGCGGTCCTTGCCGGTCGCGCAGTGAAAGACCAGCGGTACATGATCTTTCGCGATCTCGTCAAAGAGAATGCGGAAGGCCTCGTTGTCAAAGGGAATCTTTTGATAGTAGGAGCGGAGGAACTGTAACTGTTCCTCGCCTTCGGCACCGAGCTTCAGCATCCCCTGCGGAGAGAAATCGATTTCCTTTCCGTTCGCGAATTCCAGGCCGCTGTGCTGTAAATACGTAAGCTCCGGCAATACGGGATCGGGATGCAGCTTCGTTTCCCCGCGCGTGCGCAGGTCCATCACGTAACGGATGCCGAGCGAACGGAAGGCGTTCAGCTCGTCTTCGTTCATCAGATACAGACCGCCGCTGCGGTAAAAGACGCCCGCTTTGACCCGGCGTCCGTCCGCGGAACGATAGCCGCCGAGGTCGCGGAAGTTGACGATGTTGCGAAATTGCTTTTCGGGTTTTGCTTCAGTATGCATGGGATTATTATATCACGACGGAAAGGAGCTGACATGACAAATGTATTCAAGACGGTTTTGCTGGTGGCGCTGCCGGCCAGCGGCAAATCGGAGGTGCGCAACTTCATGGCGCAGATGGACGCCGCGCGTCTGAAGGAGGAATTTCACATCGGCGAAAACCTGCAGCTGGATGATTTTCCTTACGTCCACATGATGCGGCAGATCGATCTCGCGCTCGGGAAAAAGGAATACGCGCCGCAGTATTATGCGAGCATTGAGAAGCCCTTTTTGCAGGACTACGACTGGGGCACGCTCATCCATCTGCTGAACGAGGATTACGCCAATCTCAAAAACCGTGTGCGTGTACAGCCCGCTTCTTACGCGATGCATCTCTTTGAGCGCATTGACCGCGCTTCCGTGGCGGCCGGTCTTCCGCCGCGCATGTCCATGCTGCCCGCGGAGATGCGGGTCTTTTGTGCGCAGGAGCTGGAAGCGGAAGCGGCAAAGATGCGCGCGGACTTTGAGGCCCAGTACACGGAGGACTTCAGGGACAAGACCATCGTGATCGAATGTGCGCGTGGCGGCACGGACGGCGCACCCATGCCGCTGAAGGGTGCCTTTGGTTATCAGTACACGCTGCCGCAGTTTTCGCCGGAGATTCTGAACGAGGCGGTGGTGCTGTATTTGTGGGTGACGCCGGAAGAGTCCAGACGCAAAAACAACGAACGCGCCAACCCGGACGATCCCGGCTCCAATCTCTTCCACGGCGTGCCGATGGAGGTGATGCTGCATGACTACGGCTGCGATGACATGACCTGGCTGCGCGAAAAAGCAGAGCAGCCGGACACGCTGACGGTCAAGGCACACGGAAACACCTGGCATCTGCCGGTCGGCGTCATAGACAACCGCGTGGACAAGACCTCCTTCCTGCGGGCCGACAAGGCGGAATGGGAAGCGGAAAAGGTGGCGGACATCACCGCCGCGATCAAAGGCGCGACGGACACCCTCTGGAATGTATGGAACAAAGGAGAATAAAATGGAACAGCTGTTGGACATTCATCCCGAAGTAAAAGAAGCACTGGAAGCGGGAAAGCCCGTCGTGGCACTGGAATCGACGATCATTTCCCACGGCATGCCCTATCCGCAGAACGCGGAGACGGCGCTCGCGGTGGAAAACATCATCCGCGAGGAAGGGGCCGTGCCCGCCACGATCGCCGTCATCGGCGGCAAATTAAAGGCGGGGCTTTCGCCGGAAGAGATTGAGTACTTTGGCAAGAAGGGAACGGACATTGCCAAGGCCTCGCGCCGTGATCTCGCGGTGCTCTGTGCCCGGGGCGAAGACGGTGCCACCACCGTCACCACGACAATGATGATCGCGCACATGGCGGGCATCAAGGTCTTTGCCACCGGCGGCATCGGCGGCGTGCACCGCGGCGCGGAGACGACAATGGATATCTCCGCGGATCTGCAGGAGCTGGCAAACACCCCGGTCTGCGTGATCTGCGCGGGCGCGAAGGCCATCCTCGATCTGGCGCTGACGCTCGAATACCTGGAAACAAACGGCGTGCCGGTGATCGGCTACGGCACGGAAGAGCTGCCGGCCTTTTATTCCAGGCACTCGGGGCTGAAGGTGGATTACCGCATGGATACGCCGGAGGAAATCGCGAAGGCCTTTGCGACGCAGCTCTCCATGGGCCTCAAGGGCGGGATGCTCGTGACCAATCCCATCCCGGAGGAATACGCCATGGACGGGAAGGGCATTGACGAAGCGATTGAAAAGGCATTGCGCGAGGCAAAGGAGCAGGGCATCAAGGGCAAGGAGACGACGCCCTTCCTGCTGGCAAAAATCAAGGACATCACCGGCGGCGATTCGCTGGATTCCAATATCAGACTGGTCTTCAACAACGCGAGACTGGCCGCGCGGATTGCGAAGGCGATGTAAGGGGAGGAAATGTTCGCATAGAAAGGGACTGCCGCATAACGCGACAGTCCCTTTTTCGTATCGTGCCTTTTTCGCTTAGCCCTGAGAGATGGCCTGTACCGGGCAGACACCTGCGCAGGTGCCGCAGTCGATGCAGGTATTCGGATCGATCTCATGCTGCGTGTCGCCCTGGGAAATGGCCTGTACCGGGCACTCCGGCAGGCAGGTTCCGCAGTTGATGCAGGCATCGCTGATTACATAGGTCATGGCTGGTACCTCCTTTTGATGGTGCTTTTTTCATCCGCACGCGGCGGACGTCTTACTTATTCCTTACTCATTATCGTTTAGTTTTCCAAAAAAATCAAGCCTTTTTGAAAATTTTATTTTACGCAATGTAGTTTGATAGCACTAACTCGAGTTACCCGCCTGTAACCGGCAAAAAGACATCCGCACGCGGATTGCCACACCAAGGTCCTTTGCGTCTGCGATTTTCATCATTTGTCATCCTCTATCTTCGCCGTTCGGCGAAATAATCATGCATCCATTATAAAATAAGCCGTACGGCGAAGTTAAGACGTAACAAATTTGTGATTGACACCCTATAAAATAGGGCATACAATTATCTTATGACAAGAACGTTTATTGAAACAGCGGTGTTTTCAAGGCAATGGGCTGAACTGGGGCTTTCGGAAGAAGATTTGCGCCAGTTACAAAACCGGATTCTTGACAACCCAAAGATCGGAGCAGTAATTCCCGGAACCGGAGGTGTCAGAAAGGTACGTCTTGCGTTCCCGGGAAGGGGAAAAAGCGGAAGCGGCAGGGTGTGCTATGTTGACTTTGCGGTTTGTGAAGTTGTTTTTCTGATGGCAGCGTATGGGAAAGGCAAGAAGGAAAACCTCACGGATGAGGAAAGAAATGACTTGAAGAAGCTGGTTGCATTGATTGAGAAAAATCTGCAGTGAGGAGATAAGGTATGAGTACACTATATGAGGATTTGATGGAAGGGCTGAATGAAATACTGGAGGCACAGAAAACCGGAAAAAAGATGAAAAGCACGACGCTTTCCATCCCGGAGGTACATCATTATACCAATAAAGAAATCCGTGCCATCAGAAACCGGACGGGAATGACACAGACCATATTTGCCGGTTTTATGGGTGTATCCAAAAAAACGGTAGAAGCGTGGGAGAGGGGAAAAAATCATCCCACCGGTCCGGCATGCAGACTGCTTGCGCTGATCGAATCGGACGGAATTAAACAGATGTAGGCGTGTCTTCCATGAATTGTCGGTCAAAAAGGCGGATTTGACACCATCTTTCCCTGGTGATACTATGGTGGTACGTGCGTTTCCCGACGCATATAATAAAGTATGTTCTTTCAAAACATCCAACATAAGAAGGAGGAAACTTTATGGCCAGAATCATGAAAACCATGGACGGCAACGAGGCTGCCGCGTACGCGTCGTATGCATTCACCGAAGTCGCCGCCATGTACCCGATCACGCCCTCTTCCGTCATGCCGGAGCATGTGGACGAATGGGCGACCGCAGGCAAGAAGAACATCTTCGGCCGTACGGTGCAGATCACGGAAATGCAGTCGGAGGCGGGTGCCGCCGGTGCGGTGCACGGGAGCCTTGTGGCCGGTGCGCTGACCGCCACCTACACAGCCTCGCAGGGGCTTCTGCTCATGATCCCGGATATTTACAAATGTGCGGGTGAGCGTCTGCCGGGTGTGTTCAATGTCTCCGCCCGCTGCGTCGCGTCCCACGCGCTGAACATCTTCGGCGATCACTCGGACGTCTACGCCTGCCGCCAGACCGGTGCCGCGCTGCTGTGTTCCTCCTCCGTGCAGGAAGTCATGGACTTGACGCCCGTCGCGCACATGGCCGCGATCGAGGGAAGACTGCCCTTCATCAGCTTCTTCGACGGCTTCCGCACCTCCCACGAAATTCAGAAAATTCAGGCCTGGGATTACGAGGATCTGAATGAAATGGTCAATCACGACGCCATCCGCGGCTTCAAGGACGGCTGTCTGAATCCGAATCATCCTTATCAGATGGGTTCCGCGCAGAATCCGGACATCTTCTTCCAGAGCCGCGAAACCTGCAACACCGCTTACAATGAGATGCCGGGCATCGTCCAGAAATACATGGACAAGGTGAATGCCAAGATCGGCACGGATTACAAGCTCTTTAATTACTACGGCGCGGCGGATGCCGAAGTCATCATCATCGCGATGGGCTCCGTCAATGAGACGATCGAGGAAACGGTGGATCACCTGACCGCCGCCGGCGAAAAGGTCGGTGTCGTCAAGGTGCGTCTGTATCGTCCCTTCTCCGCGAAGGCCCTGCTCGAAGCCATCCCGAAGAGCGTCAAGCGCATCCAGGTGCTTGACCGCACAAAGGAGCCGGGTTCGCTCCATGAGCCGCTGGCCCTCGATGTCATCTCCGCCTTAAAGGGCACGGAATTTGAGAGCATCCCCGTCATGTGCGGCAGATTCGGTCTTGGTTCCAAGGACACGGTGCCCGCGGACATCGTCGCCTGCTTCCACAACACGGACAAGCCGGAATTCACGCTGGCCATCACGGACGACGTGACGAACCTTTCCTTAGAGCGCGGCGAAGATCTCATCACCACGCCGGAAGGCACGATCAGCTGCAAGTTCTGGGGTCTTGGCGCGGACGGCACCGTCGGCGCAAACAAGAACTCCATCAAGATCATCGGCGATAATACGGACATGTACGCGCAGGCATACTTTGACTATGACTCCAAGAAATCCGGCGGCGTCACGATGTCCCACCTGCGCTTCGGCAAAAAGCCGATCAAGTCCACCTACCTGATTCACAAGGCAAACTTCGTGGCCTGCCACACCCCTGCCTACATGCGCAAGTTCAACATGGTGCAGGAGATCGCGGACGGCGGCACCTTCCTGCTGAACTGCCCCTGGTCCGTGGAGGATCTGGAGAAGGAAATCCCCGGCCAGGTCAAGAAGTACATGCATGATCACAAGATCAAATTCTATATCATGAACGGTTCCAAGATCGGCGTCGAAGTCGGCATGGGCCCGACCCGCATCAACACGATCTTACAGTCCGCCTTCTTCAAGCTCGCGAAGATTATCCCTGAGCAGGATGCGATGCAGTTTATGAAGGATGCCGCGCAGAAGACCTACGGCAACAAGGGCGAAGAGATCGTCAAGAAGAACTGGGCGGCCATCGACGCCGGTGCGGACGAAAAGAACCTCATCGAAGTAACGATTCCGGATTCCTGGGCAAACGCCGAGGACGAAGGTCTGGACTTCAAGGAAGCGAAGGGCTCCCGTCAGGATGTCGTGGACTTCGTCAACACGGTGCAGACGAAGGTCAATTCCCAGCAGGGCAACAGCCTCAAGGTGTCCGAGGCCATGCGGTATACCGACGGCTCCACGCCTTCCGGCTCCAGTGCCTTTGAGAAGCGCGGCATCGCGGTCAACACGCCGACATGGAATCCGGAAAAGTGCATCCAGTGCGCGATCTGCTCTTACATCTGCCCGCACGCGGCGGTACGCCCCGTGGCCATGACGGAAGAAGAGACGAAGAACGTGCCGGAAGGCATGAAGTTTGTTCCGCTCAAGCAGATGGAAGGCTATCAGTTCGGCATCGTCATCTCCGCTCTGGACTGCACGGGCTGCGGTTCCTGCACGCAGGAATGCCCTGCCAACAAGCAGTCGAACGGAGAGACCTTAAAGCTCGGCCCCATCGCGGACAACATGTTCGAACAGGAATACTTCGATTACGCGGTCACGCTGCCGGATAAGCCGGAAGTGGTCGAGAAGTTCGGTGTCAACACGATCAAAGGCTCCCAGTTCAAGCAGCCGCTCCTGGAGTTCTCCGGCGCCTGCGCGGGCTGCGGCGAGACACCGTATATCAAGCTGGCCACGCAGCTTTTCGGCGACCGCATGTACATCGCGAACGCCACCGGCTGTACCTCCATCTGGGGCAACTCCTCCCCGTCCACGCCGTACACGGTCAACAAGGAGGGGCACGGTCCCGCATGGGCGAACTCCCTCTTCGAAGACAACGCGGAGTTCGGTCTGGGCATGGTGCTGGCGCAGAACGCCCTGCGTGACGCGCTGAAGGAAAAGGTCGAGATCCTTGCCGAAGGCGGCAGCGCAGAGGCGAAGGCTTGGCTCGAAACCTTCAAGGACGGCGGAAAGAACAAGGCCGCTTCCGACGCGCTCCTCAAGGTAATCGAGGGCGACAGCAGCGACGCCGCGAAATACATCAAAGATAACAAAGACTTCCTCGCGAAGAAATCGCAGTGGATCATCGGCGGCGACGGCTGGGCTTATGATATCGGCTTCGGCGGCCTGGATCACGCGCTCGCGAGCGGCAAGGACATCAACGTCCTCGTCGTGAACACGGAAGTGTACTCCAATACCGGCGGCCAGTCTTCGAAGGCCACACCGCTCGGCGCCGTCGCGCAGTTTGCCGCGGGCGGCAAGGACATCAAACAGAAAGACCTTGCCTCCATCGCCATGAGCTACGGCTACGTTTATGTCGCGCAGATCGCCATGGGCGCCAACATGATGCAGACCATGAAAGCGATTGCCGAGGCGGAAGCGTATCCCGGACCGTCCATCGTCATCGCCTACGCACCCTGCATCAACCAGGGTCTCAAGGCCGGCATGGGCGCCGTGCAGCAGGAAGAAAAGCGCGCGGTGGAAGCGGGCTACTGGCATCTGTTCCGCTACAACCCGGCGGCCGAAGGCAAGAAGTTCACGCTGGATTCCAAGGAACCCACCGGTGACTACCAGGCCTTCCTGGACGGCGAAGTCCGTTACCAGTCGCTCAAGCTCAAGAACAAGGAGCGCGCGGAGAAGCTCTTTGCACAGTCGGAGCAGAACGCGAAGGAGCGTTACGCTTACCTGAAGAAACTGGAAACGCTGTACGGCGAATAAGCAGAAAACAGCGGAACATCACCGCTTCAAACGTCACATACAGGACCCCCGGCCGGTCACCGGGGGTTCTGTTGTAAAGGGTATGCGATGCCGAAAAGCCTGAAACAATATCCGCAAATTGCACAGGGCATCCTGTTTGTGATCTTCCTCATCCTGTTTATTCCCGCGGTGCTCCGCGGCACGATTTTGAGCCGCGAAGAGGAGCATCCCGTGTTGACGCTGGATGAGGGCTGGTTCATCACGCGGAACGGCGAACCGCTGGAAGAGGATACGCTGACGAAAATCGACACCGGCATTGTGATGTACGGTGAGGTCTTTACACTGTCACGGACGCTGCCCGATGAACACGTCTGGCCCTCCGCCTGCCTCTGGTTCCGCAATCTGCACACCATGGCGACGCTGGAACTGGACGGCGAAGCGTTTTATTCCTCCGGCGCGGAGCAGTTTGCGGAAGGAAAGATGGTCGGCAGACTGATCTGCAACGCGGAGCTGCCCGCGGACTGGGAAGGAAAGACGCTGACGGTGCGGCTGACGGCTTCGGAAAACGATGCCTTTTACGGTCTCGGTCCCTTCCGCTTCGGAACGGCGGAGGATCTTTACGTCCGCTTTCTGGAGGAACGGACGGTGCCCTTTTACATCGCGGTGTTTCTCGTGGTCTTCGGTCTCATCCAGCTGTTCTGGATGCCGCTTCTGATGCGCGGCGGCGGCGCGGGCGGAAAGCTTCTCTTCAGCGCGCTGACGACGCTGATGTTCGGCGTTTATCTGTTGGGCTATCACAATCTCTTTGACCTGTTTATTGACACGCCGGGCGTCAACACGCTGCTGGAGTACGCCTCCTTTTATCTTTTATCCCTCGTGATCTGCGGGTTCCTCGCCTCCTTCCTGGAGGGGAAGATGCGGCTGATGTACCGCCTGTTTTTTGCCTTTGACTGTGTCTTTTTCCTCACGGTGCTGGCGCTGCATTTTTTGAATGTCATCCACATCACGCGCTTTCTGATGGCGGGTTACGCGGTTTACTTTCTGGAGACGGTGCCCTTCCTTGTGTTTGCCATCCGGAACATCAGCACCCGCAGGAGGATTTATTACGACAAACTCGAGGAAACGGCGGACCGGACGCTGGCGGCGGGCTTCTTCCTTTACATGCTGGCCTGCTACACGGACGCCATTCTCTTCACGATGGTGAAGCTGACCGGCGGACAGGAGGCCTCTGCGGGGATCAACTTTGTCACGGCGGGCAGTCTGCTCTTTTCCATGGCGATCTCCATGCATTACTTCCTGACCGGCGTTGTCAATCTCCGCACGGAGGCGACGGGAGAGGTGCTGCGCGACCGGGCCTATTCCGATCCGCTGACGGGGCTGGCCAACCGCGGTGCCTGCGATCTGCTCTTTGAGAATCTGGGCAAAAGCAACCGTCGCTACAGCATCGTCAGCATTGACCTGGATTATCTGAAGAAGGTCAATGACACTTACGGTCACGCGGAAGGCGACAGGATGCTGCAGGAATTTGCCGCCGTGCTGAAGGAATGTTTTGCGGACTGTGAGCTGGTCGGACGCATGGGCGGCGACGAATTCATCGTCATCTTATGCGACGGGGACTGCGACAATTTAGAGAGCTACAGGAAGCGCTTTGCTGGGATGCTGGAGGAAAAGAACAAGACGGAGACAAAATACCGCTTCAGTGCTTCGCTTGGCGTTGCGGACAACCGGGAAGACAGGGCCGGCGGCCGCGCCCATGAGGTGTATCTTTTGGCGGACCGGCGGATGTATGAGGAAAAACGGATGCGCCATGCCGTGAAGGTCATGGCCGGGCGGACAGGGGGTGTGGTATGAGAGAGCACACCAGGAAAATGCTGCTTGCCTGTACCCCCGGGATTCTGTCGGTCATCGTTCTGATCGTCATCGTCATGCTTGCGGTCAGCTATGACCACCTGCATGAGGTTGAGCGCTTTGACACCGGATGGCGGATCCGGGTGGGAGAGGAAGGTTTTCCGGTGGCGGCGCTTTCCGAACTGCCGGAGCTTTTGGACCGCAAGCTCTCCCGCGGGGAAACCGTCCGCATCGAGCGCACCATGCCTGATACCGGCGAGGCGTCCCCGACGCTGGAGCTGCTGGTCAATTACTTTGCCGTGGAGGTGTTCCTGGAGGACGAGGTGATCGGAGAGATCGCGATGGACCGCTTCCTGGACGGCGGCTATGTCGGCGGCAACCGCTATTATGTCTGCCTTCCGGCGGACTATGCCGGGAAGCGTCTGTCCCTCGTGTTTCACGCTTCGGAGGACCGTCTGCCGCCCGTGATTTATCCGCCGCGCTTCGGGTCCTTCCATGAACTGAATCATACGATGATGCAGCGCTACGGCTACGCGCTGTTGATCGGCGTGTTCATGTGCCTCTTCGGCGGATTCTTCCTGTTCTTCTCGCTGATGGTGTCCGTGCTGTTGCCGGAGGTGAAGGGACAGCGTCTGTCCTCCCTGATTTCCATTGTGTTGGGCATCTGGATCCTGACCCATTACCGCGTCCTCGCCTTCTTTACCGAAGGAACGTGGCTGATGACGGTGGAATATCTCTCCTTTTACCTCCTGCTCCCGCTGCTCATCCTGCTGGTGGCGCAGGTGCATGAAACGAACCGCTTCTACCGCCTGTTTGAGCGCTTCGTGTTTGCGGCGGTGGGCATCTCCTTTGTGCTGCATTTTACGGGTGTTCTTTATATGCACCGCACGCGTTATGTGTATTACGGCATATGCACGTTTTACCTGATGATGCTGATCCGGATGTTTGTCATCGATATCCGCGAAAAGAAAACCGCCGCGATTGATATGGTCCAGATGGCGGCACCGGCACTGTTTTGTGTGATGGTGTTCATCGCCATGTGCTTCAATCTGCCGACCGGCGAAGACATTGAGGTGCAGACCGTCTCCATCGTCATCCTGACGACGGGACCGCTGTTCTTTGCCATGGCGCGTTTCCTGGTCTACGGCTGGATGATGATGGAAGCGGCGCCGCAGAAATTCAAATTTGACGCGCTGCGTGAGCTCGCGTACACGGACGGTCTGACGGGCCTGCACAACCGGATGCTGACGGCGGAGCGTTATGAGGAGCTGAACAAAGGTGAGGGGGATTACTGTCTGATCAGTCTGGATCTCAACGGTCTCAAATATGTCAACGATACCTTCGGCCATGACGAGGGCGACCGCCTGATTCGTTTCTTCGGCAGGATGCTGCGTGCGGTGCTGCCGGAGGGGACGGACGTGATGCGGGTCGGCGGCGATGAGTTTCTCGCGATCTCCGAGACCATGGACGAGCATGCCATCCGCGGCTGCATGACGGCGCTCGAAAGACGCTTCTCCTCTTTGGACCAGGCCAACGAGCGGATCCCGCACAGCTTTGCCTACGGCTACGCTTATCACCACGAATTCCCGGAAGCCGACGCCCACGGCGTGTATCTGCAGGCGGACGCGCGCATGTACGCCAGGAAGCACGGCACACAGCCGGCGCAGACGGAGGGGTGAGTGCGTCATGAAGGAAGGAACACCGCCCGCGCCGGAGACAAAAAAGAGAAACACCCGCAGCATCGGGGCGCGATACGAAGAACTCGTGGCGCAGTATCTGCAGGGACAGGGCGCAAAAATCGTCATGCGTAACTTCCGTGCGCGGAACGGCGAGATTGATCTCATCCTCCGGGACGGCGAATATCTGGTATTTCTGGAGGTCAAGTACCGCAGCAGCCGCAGCAAGGGCAGCGGTGCGGAGGCCGTGAATCTGAAAAAGCAGCAGACCATCTGCAGAATTTCTGATTTTTACCGTGTGCGTTTCGCGATCAAAGACAATACACCGATGCGTTATGATGTGGTGGAATGCACGACGGATGCGCAGGGAGGCGCCGTGGTGACATGGCATAAAAATGCCTTCCCGTATCATCCGGGAAGGCAGGGTTGAATCGTTCGGAATTCTGACGCGCTCAGCCGGAGAAGTTCTGCCGTCTTAGAATCTGCAGCGCCTTATCGCGGATGAGCACCGCGTTGTGCTCCTCCAGGAACTGTTCGCTCGCGGTGCTGAAGGGCTCTTCCTGCCCGTATTCGCTCAACATGAGACAGATCTGGGAAAAGACGGGATCCTCCTTGGCCTGGCGATGCAACAGGAGCATGTAGCGTTCGCTGAGCTTGCTCTTGTACAGCGTGTTACGCCCGTGATAAGAGGGCTCAATGCGGCCCGCGAGTTCAATGACGTCACGCAACAGCGGGAAGGAGAAGATGCGGTATTCCGCGTCGTCCGTGTAAACCGGCTTTTTGCTGCTGCCTCTGCGCTGCTTTACCTTCTTGACGGAGGGCTGTTCGGAATCAAAGAGACCGGGCATGCCGCCTTCCTGAATCCGTGAGAACAGAGAGGCGAAATCCTCCCCCTCGTCCTCGTAATCATATTCGTATTCCTCATCCTCCGTAAAGACACTGGGCGCAAAGGAAGCAAAGCGCGTGTCCAGTTCCTCCGGATCATCGCATTTGCTGATGACCAGCACCAGACAGTCCGTGCTGTAAGGGATGGCCTCGACCATGATCGGCATGTCGTCCGGCGTAAAGCCGAACTGCTCCGCCGCCTGCTCCATCATATCGCGGAACAGGTCACGCGCGTTGTCCGTGCCGTAGGCCAGCTCGGAGACCTTGAGCCCGCGCCTGGCGAGATCTTCTTTGGTAAGGGTACAGCGGATCTGATAATCGTTCAGTTTTTCTATTTTCATTGTCGTCCTTCCGGAACCACCATATCTTGCGGTCACTCTGATCCGTACCCCAATTTGTCAGGGGGAATGGAAACCACCTACACTCTAATCGATTGCGCCCACGATGTCAATAGAAAGGAAATAATATCATAGCATCATAAACAAACAATAAAGTGAGCGAAAAATAAAATTAACTAAAAATAAAATAATACTTGACAAAGAAGAAATAATATATTAACATACGGATCAGAAAGAGGTATGACGTCGGAAAGGAGGTAAGACAACCGTATCCCCATTCTCCGGATCCAGCGGATCCGTCTCGCGAATCGCGAACCAATCGCAGAGTAGTGAGGTATCGCAAAACAGGACAAGCCATGCCTGTATCATCCAAAACAGTAGCGAAGACAAGCAACGGATACGGACAGACGCGTACAAAACCGCCGCCGGCGGTACGGCAACTCTTTCATCACATGTACGGATGCAGTTTCTAAATTCTATCGGTTCTGATTTCAGGGAGAGGTTCCCGCCCTCCGTGAAAAGGTGCCGCCGGCGGTGGTAGGAAAAGCAAGAAAGTGGTATCATATAGTTCATGGAAAACAATCCCACAAGAAAAAAGAAGAAAAGAAAAAACAGCAGGAAAAAGAAGAACGGCGGCAGGTGGAAACTGATTCTCGGGACGGTGCTCTTTCTGCTTCTTGTCATCGGCGGACTCGTCGGTTATTTCCTGTACAAACGCTATTCCTACGGCACGGAGCGCGCGGACTTAACGGACTGGTTCGGTGTGCATGAGGCTTCGGAATATCCGGTCATCCTGAACGATGAGCAGACGGAGATTGTCTTAAAGCGCATCGACGGTCATCTCTACATGCCGCTCGATCTGCTGCATGAGATGATCAGCGACCGTTATTACTACGGCAGGGAGGACGGCATCTTTGTTTACACGACGCCGACGGCCGTCATCACCTCGCAGATCGGGGGGAGCAGCTGCACGTCCACGGAGGACGGCGTGACCGAACTGCCCTATGTCATCAGCCGCATGGAACAGGATACGCTCTATGTGGCGGTGGAATACGTCAGACAGTATCACAACATCACCTTTGAAACCTTTGACGCGCCGAACCGCGTGCGGATGTACACCGGCACGCTGACGACGCAGACGGCGCTGGTCACGAAGGACACGCAGCTGCGCATCGCGGGCGGCATCAAATCCCCCATCATCACGGACCTTGCCGAGGGGGACCGCGTCGTGATCGTGGACGATTCGCTCGGTGACTGGATCAAGGTACGCACGCCGGATGCCTTTACCGGCTACGTGGAGCAGAAGCGCTTAAGCGAGACGGAGTCCTTTACCTACGGCAGCAACGCGATCCAGGATCCGGTCTATACCAACATTTCCAGGCCCTTCAAAATCTGCCTCGGCTGGCACCAGATCGCCGGGGTCGGCGGCAATGACACCCTCCAGGAGGTGATTGCGCCCGCGAAGGGGATGAACGTAATCTCTCCGACCTGGATCCGCCTGACGGATGATTTCGGCGGCATCGAAAGCTTCGGCACGACGGATTACGTGAACGCCGCGCACGCGGCGGGACTGGAGGTCTGGGCGCTCGTCTCCAACTTTGAAAACGCGGGGGTGGATACGCAGGCGGTGGTTTCGCACGCGGCATCGAGAAAGACCCTGACGGAAAACCTCATCGCGGAAATCAAGCGCCTGGGCTGCGAGGGCATCAACGTGGACTTCGAGGGCGTGCCCCCGGAGGCCGGCAAGGACTATGTGCAGTGGCTGCGCGAGCTTTCCATTGCCTGCCGCCGCGAGCAGATCGTGCTCTCCATTGATAATTACGTGCCCTATGGCTTCAATGATTATTATGACAGAAGAGAGCAGGGCATCATTGCGGACTATGTGATCATCATGGGCTATGATGAGCATTACGGCGGTTCTCCCGAGGCCGGCAGCGTCGCTTCCGTGGAGTTTGTGCGCTACGGCGTGGAGGAAACCGTCAAACAGGTGCCGGCGGAGAAGGTCATCAACGCCGTGCCCTTCTACACCAGAGTCTGGACCACAAAGCCGGACGGCAGCGTGACGAGCTTTGCCACCGGCATGAACGGCGGAAAAGAGGCCGCCGCGGAACGGGGCATCAGCTTCCAGTGGGACGCGGAGACGGGTCAGTACTACGGCGGACGCACCTACGACGACGGCACGAAGGTGGAAATCTGGCTGGAGGACGGCGAATCGCTGACGGAAAAAATCGCCGTCATGCGGGCCAACAACATCGCGGGTGTGGCCGGATGGCGCCTGGGGCTGGAATCCGCGGAAGCCTGGGAAGTCATTTCCGGATACGTGAACGGCTACTGATGCGGACACGGATTGCGGAAATCAGAGAAACGGACACGCCGGAAGCGAAGGCGGCGATTGCCGAAGCGGCGGACATTCTGAAGCGCGGCGGTCTCGTGGCCTTTCCGACGGAGACCGTGTACGGCCTCGGCGCGGATGCCTTCCGGGAAGAGGCCTGCGCAAGGATTTACGAGGCGAAGGGCAGACCCTCCGACAATCCGCTGATCGTGCATATCGCGGAGACGGCGGCGCTGAACCGGCTGACCGAAGCAGCGGATCCGCGTGTGCTTCGTCTGGCGGAGGCCTTTTGGCCGGGACCGCTGACGGTGATTCTGAAGCGAAGCGCGGAGGTGCCCGACCGGGTGACGGGAGGACTGGATACCGTTGCGGTCCGCTTTCCCTCGCATCCCGTGGCAAGGGCGCTGATTCTCGCGGCCGGCGGTTACATCGCCGCACCGAGCGCGAACCGCTCCGGCAGACCCTCGCCGACGAAGGCCGCGCATGTGATCGAAGACTTAGAGGGCCGGGTGGACATGATCCTCGACGGCGGGGATACGACGGTGGGCCTGGAATCCACCATCGTGGATCTGACGGAAACAGACGCGCGCATTCTGCGTCCCGGCATGATCGGCGGAGAAGAGATCGCGCGGGTGCTGCAAACGACGGAAGCCGCGGAAGCCGCACCTAAGGTGACAGCGGCAAAAGAGCAGGAAGCGGAGATCGCACTGGCACCGGGCATGAAGTATACGCATTACGCGCCGAAGGGCGAAATGACCGTTGTCTCCGGAGATAAAGAACAAGTGATATTATATATCAACCGGAGAGCGGCGGGGAGCGATAAAATAATCGGTGTAATCGCAAGCGATGAAAATGCGCCTTTTTACAGAGCGGATGTTATTATAAGCTGCGGCAGCAGGACGGACGCGGCGGAAATCGCGCAGCGGCTGTACGCGGTGCTGCGGGAAATGGACGCCCGCGGTGCGGAAGAAATCCTCTGCGAGGACTTCACGGAAGCGGACAGCACCGGCGCCATCGCAAACCGCCTGCGCAAGGCCTCCGGCGGACGGCGCGTTTTTGTGGAAGCGGACGGAACGATACGGTAAGATAAAGGGTAGCAAAACAAGATTGGGGAGGGGGAACGGATGCAGGAACAATATGAAAATGTTGTGGTGATGGACCATCCGCTGATCCGGCACAAGATCGGCTATATCCGTCGCACAAGCACCGGAACAAAGGACTTCCGGGACACCATCAGCGAAATCGCCATGCTCATCTGCTATGAGGCGACACGCCACCTGGAACTGAAGGAGATTGAGATCGAGACGCCGATCTGCACAACGACGGCCTACGAGCTCAAGGGACGCAAGCTCTGCATCGTGCCGATTCTGCGCGCCGGACTCGGCATGGTGGACGGCATGCTCGCGCTGATTCCCGCGGCGAAGGTGGGGCACATCGGTCTTTACCGTGACCCGGAGACCCTGGAGCCGGTGGAGTATTACTGCAAGATTCCGCCGGACAGCGAGCAGCGTGAAATCTTTGTCGTCGATCCGATGCTGGCAACGGGCGGCAGCGTCTCCGCCGCGATCACCATGTTAAAGGAGCGGGGCTGCAAACACATCCATCTGTTATGTATCATCGCCGCGCCCGAGGGCATCCGCCGCATGCGGGAAACGCATCCGGACGTGGACATTTACATCGGCGAGGTGGATGAGCAGCTCAACGACCATGGCTACATTGTCCCCGGTCTCGGCGACGCGGGAGACAGGATCTTTGGTACCAAATAGGAGGAGCGAAATGAAACGAGACGACTATTTATCCTGGGACGAGTATTTTATGAGCGTTGCGATGATGACGGGGCTGCGGTCCAAGGACCCGTCCACGCAGGTGGGGGCCTGCATCGTCAGCCGCGACAACAAAATTCTTTCCATGGGCTACAACGGCCTGCCAAGAGGCTGCTCCGACGAGGACTTTCCCTGGGAGCGCGACAGCGAGGACGAGCTGGAGACAAAATACCCTTATGTGGTGCACAGCGAACTGAACGCGATTCTGAATTACCGCGGCGGTTCCCTGGACGGAGCCAAGCTCTATGTCTCGCTCTTCCCCTGCAACGAATGCGCCAAGGCCATCATCCAGGCCGGCATCCGCACGGTCATCTACGACAGCGACAAATACCATAACACGCCGATGATGACGGCATCCCGCCGGATGTTCGACGCGGCCGGCGTCCGCTACTATAAGTACACACGGTCGGGCAGAAAAATAAAACTGGATATTTGAATATTCTTGTGTTATGATATAGTCCCTTTTGAAAGTTTTACATTTTTCGCTTATAATAATGGAAGAATGAAAAAGAGGACGAAGAAAAAACTGCATCGCTTTCTGACAAAGGCTTTCCGCTGTGCCGTGGGCGCCTGGCTTGTGTGCGCTTTGGCGGCTTCCGGGACGGTCGGCGTGCAGGCGACGGAGGAGATTAAGCAGGCGCTGGAGGACGCAAGGAACCGTGCGAACGCCACGCGTTCGGAGCTGAACGATGCCCGCAATAACATCAATACCCTCGAAGCCGGCCGCGAAGCATTGCAGAATAACATGAATTCCCTGAACGATGAGCTCTATGCCGTCGGCCAGAACCTTCTTTCCATCAATGACCGAATTGATAACAAGCGTTTGGAAATTGAAGCAATGGAGGAAGAGCTGCAGGCGGCCACGGAACTCAGGGAAGAGCAGTATGAGCAGATGAAAATGCGCATCCGCTTCATCTATGAACGCCAGGACTTCGTGCTGGCGGATATGCTGGTGCAGAGCAGCTCCCTTTCCGAGTTTATCAACCAGGGCTCTTATATTGAAGCGCTCAGCATCTATGACCGCGAAATGCTGGAACAGTACAAGAGCATTGAAAGCCAGATCGCATTCCAGAAGACACAGCTGGAAACGGAGCTGGAAGAGCTGGAAGGCATGCAGCAGGAACAGGTGGCGGAGCAGGAGCGCTTCTACGGTCTGATCAGTGACGTTTCCGAAAATATCGTTCGTTATAATAATGAAATTTCCATTGCCGAAGTCGAAGCGGAGGCCATCCGCACGCTTCTGGCACAGCAGCAGGCGGAGGTCAGCGACTGGGAAAAGAAGCTGCAGGAGCAGTTACAGATTTCCCAGGAAGCGCGCTCCGGTGCCTGGACTTCCGTGGACGGTCTGGTCTTCTATGAAAAGAACGAAATGGGGATCAGTGATTTAGAGCTTCTGGCCAACGTCATTTATACGGAGTCCGGAAATCAGCAGTACGAAGGCCAGGTGGGCGTGGGTGCCGTCGTCATCAACCGCATGCGCTCCTCCCGCTTTAAGCAGAACACAATGTACGAGGTCATCACGGCCCCGGGACAGTTCTCCGTGTACCCGACGTTTTTGCAGCGCTCCATTGACAACGGCTGGGCGACGGAAGCCTGTTACAAGGCGGCAAGGGACGCGATGAGCGGCTACTCCACCGTGGGAGACTGCCTGTTCTTCTGCGCGCCGCGCTTATATACCGGCCCGAGTGATAAGTGTATTATTATAGGGGGACATTGTTTCTACTGATACTTCTCTAAAGGTGCGGCGAAGCGTGTGATTCCGTCGCGATAGAGTTCCCGCAAAAGTCTGTCCAGCGTGCGCAGACTTTTTTTTAATAAGCGGTCATCGATGAGCTCCTGTTCCTGCGCGTCCGCAAGCTCGCCCAGGTCCAGCACGCGGATCCGGCCGTCGCGGAAGACGGCGACATCCGCCAGAAGATCGGTCATGATCAGCTCAGAGCCGTCTTCGATTTCCTCAAAGCGGTAATCGGCAATATCGAAGTACCAGTGAAAATCTCCGTCTTCGTGAAAAACCTTGGACAACTTGAGGTGTTCTTTGAGATAATAGACGGAGAGACCGCGCACAAGTTCCGGCCGCTTGTTGAAGGCGTCCCAGAAAGTGATGATGTGTTCTTCGTCGCGATACAGAATGATGTCGTCCTTCAGAAGAATGCTTTCCTGCGGAATCAGGCGTACGCGGCGGATCAGAAACTGTTCCATACAGACATCTTACCCCCCGCGGGGAGAAAAGTCAAAGCGATATGAAAAAAAGCATCCGGCTGCTGCTGGCGAAAATCGCATATACCGCCCTGCTGTTTGTGCTGACGCTGTTCATTGCTTACCGCGTCATCAACCGCAGCGAGCGCGGCATAGTGTCCGCCGCCATGGAGCAGGCCAGCTTTCCCGTAATTCACATGACACAAAACGGAACGGAGATGAATCTGCTCCACGGCTACGCTTATGAAATGGACGTGTCCTCCATGCGCGGTCCGCTGACAATCCTGCCGGAAAGCCGCGCGGTGACGGCCATTGTCGACCGCTACGGCGCGAAAATCGATGAGGTCATGTTTGAGCTGCGCACGCTGGACGGCGAAAACCTCGTGGAACAGACGACGGTCACCGACGTGCGGGAGGAATCCGACGGCAGACTGCGCCTGTCCTTTACGATGAAGGATCTGATCGAGACGGACGAGGAATACATGCTGGTGCTGCTGCTGTCCGAAAGCGGCGGGAAACAGATCCGCTATTACACCCGCGTGAAGGTGCCGACGGATGACACGCTGATTACCTTCGACGATCACCTGGCCTTCATCCGGACCCTGCATGAAGCCACGTTTACACAGGACAAGACGCTGAAGGAATTTCTGGAACCGGACAGCGATTATTCGGAGGATACCTTTGAGAGCGTCAACATTCACTCGCCCTTTTCCGCCGTCACCTGGCAGGGACTGGAGATCGCGGACCGCACCGAGGCCCAGGTTTCCCTCTATGACCTGCACGGCCAGACCTGTTCGCTGACGCTGCGTTACACTCTGGTGCTGACGGAGGACGGCCGCACGCGGCGCTATCATGTCATAGAGGATTATTTCACGCGCCGCACGGAAAACGGCATGTACCTCATCGACTTCCGCCGCAACATGAATTACGTTTTCTCCGGCGCGAAAGAAGATCTTCCCGGCGACAGGGTGAATCTGTCCTATCACGGAACGCCGCTGCAGATGCGGGAGTCCGACGGCGGCAGCGCCATTGCCTTTGTCAATGAGGAACGGCTCTTTGTCTATCACCTGACGGACAACCGCCTGACGCAGGCCTTCGGCTTCTTCGAAGAGGAAGAGGATTTCCGCACGGGCTTCCAGGGCGCGAGAATCAACATCCTGCGGATGGACGAGGGCGGCAACGTGCTGTTCCGCGTGACGGGCTACCGCAACCGCGGTGCGCACGAGGGAGAGGTGGGCACCAGCGTGTATGAGTTTGACGCCCAGGAAAACACGATCAACGAGCTGATCTGGATTGCGACGACGCAGTCCGAGGAAATGCTGATTTCCACGGCGGATGTGCTGGGCTATGTCAACGGCAGGGGCATTTATTATTCCGTTCTCGGCAACGACGTGACGGCGATTGATCTGTATGAAGGCACACAGCAGGGCAGCGTCGAAAACGTCATCGATGATATTTACATGGTGTCGGAGGGCGGCTATCTGCTGGCCTGGCAGGAGGACGTCTCCGCCTTTCCGGACAAAATCACCTTCATGGAAATGAACGAGGAAACGCGCGCGGACATTCCCGCGGAGGAAGGCGAAGGCATCCGGCTCTTCGGGTTCATCGGCAACGACATCGTCTACGGACGCTTCCGCGAAGAGGATGTGGGCACGGACGCGCCCGGAAATCCGCTCTATCCCTGCTATGAGGTCGTGATCCGGCATTTTGACGGCACCGTGTTCACGGAATATGACGCGGGCATCATGCCGGTGCGGGACGTGGTGATCGAGGAGGACCGCATTGTCTTAAAGCGCGTCATCCGCACGGGGCAGAGCACGGAAGAACCGGCGGAAGAAGGAGAGGAAGACGGGGAAGACGAAGCGCCTGTCATGACCGCATCCAAGACCATTGTTTACACGGATGTGGAGGATGACCAGATCATGCGCACGGAGCGGTCTTCCGGCGGCGTCAACCGCCTGGAGGTCACGCAGGAAGAAGGCCGGCGCGTCACCGGCATCCTGCTGCGCAATACCGTTCCGGGGGATCAGTGCAAACGCTATGTGGCGCAGGAAACGCTCTCGGAGCATCGGATTCCGGAGGTGAAAGCGACGCTGAGCGGCAAGCGTTACTTCTGCGTGGACCATAACCGCATCGCCGGCATATACAAGCATCCCGCCCCCGCCATCGCGCAGGCCTATGCGCTCTGCGGACAGGTGGTGGACGAAAACAACCGCTACATTTATTACCGTGGGAATCTCACGAGCCGCAACCAGATCCTCGCGATTTCGGAAGCGGCGGAGACAAGGGATTTCAGCACCATGACCTCGGAGGCTGCCTGTCTCCGTATGATCCTGGATTACGAGGGTGCTTCCCGCAATACGGAAACTCTGCTGGCGCAGGGGCAGACGGTGATGCGCATTTTGGAAGATGCCATGCCTTCCTCCCGCATCCTGAACTTAGAGGGCTGTCCCATGCGCGCCATGCTGTATTTCACGGACCTCATGTGCGATGTGCCCGTGATGGCGCGGATGTCGGACGGCAGGTATGTGCTGCTGATCGGCTTCAATGACCGCGAGGTCGTGCTCTTTGACCCGGCCTTCGGCGCCAACGCCGTTTACCGCCTGCCGATGTCGGAGGCGGAGGCCATGTTTGAGCGCAGCGGCAATTACTTCATCACCTACGCGCGGTAAGTCAGATGTAGTTGGACATATCCCCTTCGGCGTAGCTGTCCACGATGGAGCGGATGCGCTCCACCGGATTGAGCAGATCGGAGAGGGACGCGTCGTGGTTTAAGGTGTCAATGATATAAGCGATGTACTTGCTCATGTCACAGCTGATATACCATTCCCTGGACAACAGATTCTCCGACTGATAGATCAGGTTCGTGGTCAGGATGCGGTCAAACAGCCCCGCTTCATAGGCTTTGTCGATGGGCTCCAGCCCGTGCGTGAAAAGGCCGAAGGTCGAGAAGATAAAGATTCTTCCGGCCTTTCTTTTTTTCAGCTGCTCCGCCACGTCCACGAGGCCTTCGCCGGAGGAAATCATGTCGTCGATGATGATCATGTCCTTTCCCTCGACGCTGGTGCCGAGGAACTCATGCGCCACGATGGGGTTGCGGCCGTTGATGACCTGCGTGTAATCGCGCCGCTTGTAGAACATGCCGACATCGAGCGACAGCACGCCCGCGAGATACACCGCGCGTTCCATGCCGCCCTCGTCCGGACTGATGACCATCATGTGATCGGAATCAATGGTCAGCCCTTCCACATTCAGCAGCAGTCCCTTGATGAACTGATAAGTGGTGCGGATGGTTTCGAAGCCGTGCAGCGGAATGGCGTTTTGCACACGCGGGTCATGGGCCTCGAAGGTGATGATGTTGTCCACGCCCATGCTGACGAGCTCCTGCAGCGCGATGGCGCAGTCCAAAGATTCCCGGCCGCTGCGCTTGTGCTGCCTGCTTTCATAAAGGTAGGGCATGATGACGGTGATGCGCCTGGCCTTGCCGCCGATGGCGGAGATGATGCGCTTTAAGTCCTGGTAATGATCATCCGGCGACATCCGGTTCTGCTTGCCGAAGAGCGAATAACTCTCGGAGAAATTCAGCACATCCACCAGCAGATAGACATCGTCGCCGCGGACGGATTCGTTGATGACGCCCTTCCCTTCGCCGGAGCCGAAGCGCGGGATGTCCGCACTGAGAAGATAAGAGGCGCGTTCGTAGCCGGTAAAGGCAAGGGAGCCCTTGTGCTCGTTCTCCCGTTCCGCACGCCACTTCACGAGGAAATAATCCACGCGCTCCGCGAGCGAGCGGCAGCCGCGCATGGGGATGATTCCCAGGGTACCGACGGGGATGGTGCTTAAGTCACGTTTTTCTTCTCTTCTTGGCATGATGTGTTTCCTTTCAACTATTTGTCAGGCAGTCGCCTTCGCGAGGCGGATGTCCCGCCCCGTCAGTTCGCAAAGCGTAAAGTCGTGCATCAGTCTTGAAAAAATCCGGTCGGAGTAGCGGTTGCGCAGCTCGTCAAACTCCAGGTTCGTGGAAATGACCGTGGACCTGCGCGCCAGATGACGCTCGTTGATCAGGTGAAAGAGCTGCGTCGAAACAAAGGCGTTGGGCAGCTCCGTGCCGAGGTCATCGATGACCAGAAGGTCACATTCCGTGAGATCGTTTTCCAGATGACGGCGCAGCTCCTGCATCCCCTGTCCGAAGGTGACGTCGGATAAATGCGAAAACAGGGTGACGGAGGAAAAGTACAACACGCTGTATCCGGCGTTCAGCACCTCCGTGGCCGTCGCGACGGACAAAAAGGATTTGCCGCTGCCGACGGGACCGAAGAACAGCAAAGAGCCCGCGGGCTGTCCGCTCCGGAACGAATCCAGAAGCCGGTTGCACTGCGTAAGCGCACCGTGAAAGCGGCGCAGGTCTTCGCCGGTATAATAATCCTCCCGCATCAGGGAAAAGTTGTTTTCCTGTGAAAGGGTCCGCAGATGGGACTGCTCATACATCAGATCGCGGATTTTTTGCTTCAGACATTCGCAACGGGCACCGTTCGTGTAACCCGTATCCATACAGAGGGGACAGTCGTTTTGCGGGGTAAGATAGTCTTCGGGAAAACCGTTTGCCGAAAGCAGCGCCGCCTGCTCCTTCCGGACTTCCCGGATCCGCGTATCCAGCTGCTCCTTTGCGGATTTGTCACCGCCAAGATAGGCGCGTCCCGCTTCCGCGGCAATTTCGGGAATCCGTTGCTCCAGTGCGGCGTAGGCGGGAATCCGTTCGTAAACTTCCTCCTCGCGCCGCTCCGCTTCCCGGCGGTGCGCGCTTCTGCTCCTCGCGTACGACAGCATGATCTCATCATATTGTGCGTTGTTCAAGGCCATGCGCGCTTACTCACCCCTACTTGTTGCTGACCAGTCTTTCCTTGATGGCCTGGATATCATATTCCTGTGCCCGGAAGATGTTGAAGCGGTTGCGTGTGTCCATGCCCGTTCCCTTCGCGTCTTCCTTGCGAAGAGACTGCCGCGCGTTCCGGGAAGCCTTTTCGTGCGCGGCGTCTTCCCGGCTCACGTCCTCCGGCGTCCGGATGCCCTTTGCCTGCCACTTTCGGAGTATGCCGTCCGTGTACTCAAAACGATGGGACTGCGCACCCGCCACCGTCTTGCGGCAGGCGAGCAGCACGAGTTCCATGCTGAAACCGTATTCCGAAAGCCAGCGGCTGACGTATTCCGATTCATAGTCCGTCGGCGCGGTCATCAGTCCCAGGGCACGCATGACCTCGTAGACCTCTTTGCCGTAACGGGAAGAACGCTTCGTGCGCACGTCCTCCACAGTTCTGAGACCTTCCGCGTGCCAGGCGAGCGCCGTCTTTTCCATATAAGGAGCAAAGCGCCCCTTCGCGTTTTCCGCTGTGTACTGGAGCAGATAATCCAGAAGCTCCGAGGAAAACGCCAGATCTTCATAAATATAAAGGATGGTCTGCATTTCGGTATTACTCAGCACGCGGTTGAAATACTTTTCCGCCGCGAAGAGCACCATGGACAGGGATTCGTCCGCCGCAAAACGACGCTGCTCCAACGGACTGTAACGGCGCTTGGGCGGAACCGCCGGCGCGGAGGCTTCTTCCGTTTCCACACAGAGGCAGTCTGCTTCGTCCGTGTCCGCGTGCGCTTGGTCTCCGATGTCTTCGAGGCAGATCTGGGACAGACGCTTGCGGGCATCGTATTCGAGACGGACGAGTCCGCGCTTTTCCCAGAACTGCAGCGCCCGCTTCACGTCCCGCTCCGTGTGATTGAAGCGGTCCGCGATTTCGGCGACCGTGGTGCTGCCGTGAGCCTGCATCACGCGCAGCAGATAGAGATAGATCTTGATCTGCGCGTCATTGGCCTCCGTCATAAAGACATCGATGAATGCGTTGGAAACGACGGTGGTACCGTTGTCCTGTTCGGTTGTAATCGGAACCTTCCCCAACATGAAATGGCGTGACCTCTCGGCTTGAAATCGCGACGGTAGTTTTGTCGCGTGGTTCACATTGTAGCACAGCTCCTCCGGAAAAGGAATGATGCAAATCGACGGAATTCTGATTGCACGGGACGCGGGAATGATTTTGTCAAATGAAAGTGGAAACGGTGGATACGGTGGACAACGGAAGGCGATTCCGTGAAACCTTTGTGTCTGGTGTCTTCCGCTGTCGATGTTTCACGCGCTTTTCCACCGTTTGGCATTCGCCCTTCGCTTGCGCAAACTGTGGAATCCGTGGAAAAAATGCCTACGAGAGCAGTTCTTCCCCGATTTTATAGACATCCCCGGCCCCCATGGTTATCAACAGGTCATTTTTCGTGCAATTTTCCGAAAGAAAATGCTTGACATTTTCGAAAGTATCCAACAGGGTACATTCCCCGCCCATGCTCCTGATTTCTTCGCAAAGATCCGCGCTCGACACGCCGTAAACATCCTGTTCCCTGGCGGCGTAGATCGGCAGCAGGACGACATGATCCGCGGTTTTCAAGGCCTTCGCGAAGGCGTGTAAAAAGACCTTCGTGCGCGTGTAGGTATGCGGCTGGAAGACGCACCAGACGGTCTTGTGCGGTGTGCGCGCCGCGGCGAGCAGCGTCGCTTCAATCTCCGTCGGGTGATGCGCGTAATCGTCCACGATGGTGACGCCCTGCCAGACACCCTTCATTTCAAAGCGGCGGTGCGCCCCCTGAAAACGGGCAAGCCCCTGCGCGATGATCTCCGGATCAATGCCTGCGCGAAAGGCCAGGCCGAAGGCCGCCAGCGCGTTTAAGACGTTGTGATGTCCGGGAACACGCAGCGTGACGGGCAGCGCGGAAACGCCTGCAAAGGGTGCGTGCAGCCGGAAGGCGGCGTTGCCCTTTTCGTCATAGACAATATCCATCGCGCGGATGTCATCCTCTTCCTTTTCGCCGAAGGTCAGCACCTCGCAGCGCAGGTCCTGCGTGATGCGGTCAAAGACATCGATATCGGAGCCGATGACCAGCGTCCCGTTTTCCGGCAACAGCTTTGCGAAGTGATGGAAGGAGTCGTAGATTTCGTCCAGATTCTTGAAGAAGTCCATGTGATCGGCTTCGACGTTTAAGATGCAGGCATACTTCGGAAGGAAGGAATGGAAGCTGTTCGTGTATTCGCAGGCTTCCGTGACCAGCGTGCCGCTCTTGCCGATGCGGGTGTTGGAGCCGATGCCCTCGTACACGCCGCCGATCAGAAGCGTCGGGTCGGCATCCGCCGTCATCAGGATTTCCGAAAGCATGGACGTTGTCGTCGTTTTGCCGTGGGTGCCCGAGACGGCGATTGGTGTTTCGTAGAGACGCATGAGCTGTCCCAAAAGCTCCGCCCTGGTCAGCATCGGGAGCTTCGCTTCCTGCGCCGCCATGTATTCCGGGTTGTCCGGGTGGATGGCCGCCGTGTAAACGATGACGTCCGGCAGCGCGCCGCTCTTTTGCAGATTCTCCGCCTGCTGTCCGTAATACACGTCGACGTCCTGTTCCTCGAGCATCTGCGTCATGTCCGAGGGTGCGCGGTCCGAACCGGAAACGGCAAAGCCCCTGTCCTTCAGGATGTGCGCAAGCCCCGACATGGACACACCGCCGATGCCGATGAAGTACACATGCACCGGCCTTCCGAAATCTATCTGATAAGAATTATTTATCTCCAAAACGACCTCCTCCCGCAAAAGCCTTTTCAGTATAGCACATCCGCGCGAAACGTGATAGTATTATTACATAGATAACGTTCTAATAAGTAGAAGGAGCGTCGCGCCATGATCAAAAAAGAAATTATCGCAATGCTGCTCGCGGGCGGGCAGGGCAGCCGTCTGGGCGTACTCACCAGCAAGATGGCAAAGCCGGCCGTGTCCTTCGGCGGCAAATACCGCATCATTGATTTTCCGCTCTCAAGCTGCATCAATTCCGGCATTGATACCGTCGGCGTGCTGACGCAGTACCGGCCCTTAAAGCTCAACACGCACATCGGCATCGGCATCCCCTGGGATCTGGACCGCAACATCGGCGGTGTTTCCATTCTGCCTCCGTATGAAAAAATGGAGCACAGCGAATGGTACACCGGCACCGCCAACGCGATTTACCAGAACCTGGAATACATGGAGAGCTATCACCCCTCTTATGTGCTGATTCTTTCCGGCGATCACATTTACAAAATGGATTACGAGTCCATGCTGCGTTTTCATAAAGAAAACAAGGCGGGGCTGACGATCGCCGTCATGCCGGTGGCGATGGAAGAAGCGAAGCGTTTCGGCATTATGATCACGGATGAGAAAAAGAAGATCACGGACTTTGAGGAAAAGCCGGCGCATCCGCGTTCCAACTTAGCTTCCATGGGCATTTACATTTTTGATTTCAAGGTGCTGAAGGAAGCGCTGATCGCGGGAAAGGATGTGCCGGGCCTGGACTTCGGCAAACACGTCATTCCCTTCTGCAAGAAAAACAACATCAACATGTATGCCTACGAATTCGAGGGCTACTGGAAGGACGTGGGTACGCTGACTTCCTATTGGGAAGCCAACATGGAGCTCATCGACATCGTGCCGGAGTTCAATCTCTATGAGGAGTATTGGAAGATCTACACGAACAACGACATCCAGCCGCCGCAGTATTTCGGCACGGAGTCGGAGATCGAGCGCTCCATCGTCGGCGAGGGCTGCGAGATTTACGGCAAGGTTTACAACTCCGTCATCGGCCGCGGCGTGCGCATCGACAAGGGTGCCGTCATTGATCATTCCATTGTTATGAACGGCACGGTGATCGGCGAAAACTGTAACATCGTCAAGGCCATCATCGACGAAAACGTCACCATCGGCGACAACGTCCGTCTGGGCGAAGGCGAAGCGGTGGAAAACGAAACACGTCCGGACATTTACGCGGACGGTCTTGTGACGATCGGCGAAAACTCCGTCATTCCGCGGGACGTGACCATCGGCAAAAACGTGATGATCAACGGCCGCACGGAGGCCTCGGATTATCCCGGCGGACATCTGGCAAGCGGCCGGACGCTGGACCTGGAAGGGGGGGAATAATCGTATGCGAGCAGTGGGTTTGATTTTGGCGGGCGGTTCCTCCAACCGCATGAGAGAACTTTCCAAAAAGCGCGCGGTCTGCGCGATGCCGGTGGCGGGGCTGTACCGCTCCATTGATTTCGCCTTAAGCGCGATGACCGGTTCCAACATCCAGACCGTTGCGGTCTTTATGCAGTACAACGCGCGCAGTCTGCAGGAGCATTTGAGCTCCGCGAAGTGGTGGAACTTCGGACGTAAGCAGGGCGGCCTTTATCTTTTCACGCCCATGATCACGGCATCTTCCGGCATGTGGTACCGCGGCACCGCGGACGCCATCGCGCAGAACCTGGACTTTTTGCGCAAGTGCCATGAGCCTTATGTCATCATCGCTTCCGGCGACTGCGTGTACAAGATGGATTTCCACGACGTGCTGAATTATCATATTGAGAAGCAGGCGGACATCACCGTGGTCTGCAAGGACCTTGCCGGCGAAGAGCCCGCGGAACGCTTCGGTACGCTGCGCATGAACAGCGACGGCAGAATCGAAGAGTTCGAGGAAAAGCCCGTTGTCGCGCAGTCCCACACGGTATCCTGCGGCATCTATATTCTGCGCCGCCGCCTGCTGATTGAGCTGATCGAAACGGCGCAGGAAGAGGAGCGTCACGATTTCACCAGGGACATCCTCGTGCGCTACCGTCATGTTAAAAAAATCTACGGCTATAAAACGACGGCTTACTGGTCGAACATCGCTTCCGTGGAGGATTACTACAAGACCAATATGGATTTCTTAAAGCCGGAGGTGCAGCAGTATTTCTTCCGCGATTATCCGCCGATTTACACCAAGGTCTCCGACCAGCCGCCGGCCAAGTACAACACAGGCGTGCGGGTGCGTGACAGCCTTGTGTCCTCCGGCTGCATCATCAACGGCACGGTGGAGGATTCGCTGATCTTCAAGGAATCCTTTGTGGGGAACGGCTGCTACATCAAAAACAGCATTATCTTAAACGACGTGCATATCGGCGACGGCTGCCGCATCGAAAACTGCATCGTGGAGAGCCACGGCAGGATTCCCGCGGGCAGTGTGTACAAGGGTGAGGGACAGCCGCAGATTGTCATTGAGGAACACGAGAGGTTTGAAGTCGCATGAAAATTCGTGAAGTGCTTGCGGAAAAGCGTCCGACGCTTTCCTTTGAGGTGTTCCCGCCAAAAAAAGAAGAACAGTTTGCTTCCGTGGAAGGTGCCGCGATGGAAATCGCGGCACTTCGTCCGGACTTTATGAGTGTGACCTACGGGGCCGGCGGCGGCACGAGCCGCTACACGGCGCAGCTTTCCGCGGATCTGCAGCAGCAATGTGGCGTGCCCGCGCTCGCTCATCTGACCTGCGTGACTTCCACAAGGGACAGGGTGCGCGAGGTGCTGAAAGATCTGAAGGAAAAGGGCATCGAAAATGTCCTCGCGCTGCGCGGTGACATCCCCGAAGACGGGAAGACGGAAAACGAATACCGCTACGCCGCGGAGCTGGTGCGGGAAATCCGCGCCTTCGACGAAACGATCTGCATCGGCGCGGCCTGTTATCCGGAGGGTCATGTGGAAAGCGCTTCGCAGACGGAGGACTTAAAGCATCTGAAAGAAAAGATTGACGTAGGCGTGGACTTTGTCACGACGCAGATGTTTTTTGACAACAACCGCTTTTTTCATTTTCTGTACCGCCTGCGGGACATGGGCGTGACAACGCCGGTCATCGCGGGCATCATGCCGATCACGAACGTTTCGATGATGAAGCGTGTCCGCTCGCTTTCCGGCGCGACGCTGCCGAGACGCTTCACCTCGCTTTTGGACCGCTTCGCGGACAAGCCCGCCGCCATGGAGCAGGCCGGCATTCTCTATGCCACGGAACAGATTGTGGATCTCATTGCCAATGACGTGAACGGCATTCATATCTACACAATGAACAAGCCGCATGTGGCGAAGCGGATACAGGAGGAGATTTCACTTCTGCTGTGAACACGGAAAAAGTCAATCGAAAAGAAATCGCACATTATCTCGGTATCCACGGGGCGTCGCCGGACGCGCAGACGGAAGAGGTGATCGAGGACTGCCTGCGGGAGCTTTCCGCGAAGGTCAATCCGAAGCATGTCTTCCGCACCTATCCGCTCGCGCTCGTCCCGCCGGCCTCGGAGGAGGAAGTGCCCCTGCTGCACTTTGCGGACATCGGGGTGCAAAGCCGCGATCTCTCGCGCAATCTCGCGGGCTGTGACGAAGTCCTGCTCTTTGGCGCGACGCTCGGCGACGGTGCGGACTTTCTGATCCGGCGCTATGAGAAAACGCGGATGTCCCGCGCCCTTGTCATGCAGGCGTCCGCGGCGGCGATGATTGAGGCTTATTGCAATGAGATCAACGATGCCTGGGAAGCAGAATACGCCGCGAAGGGCTTTTCCCTGAAGCCGCGTTTTTCCTGCGGCTACGGTGACTTCGCCCTGGAACACCAGAAGGATTTCCTGCGCGTACTGGAACTGGAAAAACGCCTCGGCATCCGTCTGACCGACGGCTGTCTCATGGTCCCGACGAAATCCGTCACGGCGGTGATCGGGATTTATCAGGAAAGGGATGAATGAAATGACGTCAGTCTTTTTGGAACAACTCAAAAACGGACATGTTCTCTTCGACGGCGGGCTGGGCAGTCTTTTGCAGGCGCGGGGATTGCCCGCGGGCGTGCTGCCGGAAACCTGGAACATCACGCATCCGGAGGTGCTGATACAGATTCACAGAGAGTATCTGGAGGCCGGCGCGGATGTGGTGACAACGAATACCTTCGGGGCGAATCCCTTCAAGTTTCCGGAGGAGAAGACGGAAGAGGACAGTTACACACTGCGCGAAATTGTCACGGCGGCGGTTGCCAACGCGAAGGCGGCGGTGCGGGAAACGGGCCGCGGTTTTGTCGCGCTGGATCTCGGCCCCACGGGAAAGCTTTTGGAACCCATGGGCGATCTTTCCTTTGAGGACTGCGTCAGTGCGTACGCGGAGGTCGTGCGCTTTGGCGCGGAGGCCGGCGCGGATTTCGTTCTTATCGAAACGATGAGTGATCTTTACGAGCTCAAGGCGGCGGTGCTTGCGGCGAAGGAAAACGGTGCGCTGCCCGTGATCGCGACGGTGGCCTTTGACGCGTCGGGCAAGCTGCTCACCGGCGGCACGCCGAAGAGCGTCGTCGCGCTTTTGGAAGGACTGCGCGCGGACGCGCTGGGCTTAAACTGCGGTCTCGGGCCGGACGCGATGGCGGCGGTGGCAAAGGAGCTTCTGACCTACGCTTCCGTGCCGGTGATCGTGCAGCCGAATGCCGGACTGCCGCGCAGCGAAGAAGGCAGAACCGTTTACGATCTCGGCGCGGAGGATTTTGCCGCGCAGATGAAAGAGATTATCGCCATGGGCGCGAAGGGTCTTGGCGGCTGCTGCGGCACAACGCCCGCGCATATCCGCGCCCTACGCGAAGTGCTGCAATCGTCTGCTGGGATGTCAGAGCGCTCTGATTCTCTGCGTCGTGACGCCACCCTCGTCACGTCCTTCGCGGACGCGGCGGAGATCGGGGATGAGCCTATCATCATCGGCGAGCGCATCAACCCGACGGGCAAGAAACTGCTGAAGCAGGCGCTCCGGGACGAGGATATGGAATACATTCTGAATATCGGTCTGAAGCAGCAGGAGCAGGGCGCGCATCTTCTCGATGTGAATGTCGGAGAGCCCGGCATCGACGAGGTGGCCATGCTGACAAGGGTGGTGAAGGAACTGCAGAGCGTGACGGAGCTGCCGCTGCAGCTGGACAGCGCTGATCCGGAGGCACTCGCGCGGGCCATGCGCATCTACAACGGCAAGCCGATGATCAATTCCGTCAACGGCAAACAGGAATCCATGGACGCTGTTTTTCCGCTGGTGCAAAAATACGGCGGCGTGGTGGTCTGTCTTTGTCTGGACGAGGACGGGATTCCGGAGACGGCGGACGGACGTATCGCGATCGCGGAAAAGATCATCCGTGAGGCGGCGAAATACGGCATCGAAAAAAAGGACCTGCTCATCGACGCGCTCTGCATGACCGTGTCGACGGACGAACGCAACGCCATGGTGACGCTGGAGACTGTGCGGCGGTCACGGGAAGAGCTGGGCGTGAAAACCATTCTCGGCGTTTCCAATATTTCCTTCGGTCTTCCCCTGCGCGAGGTCATCAACGCGGCCTTTTACACGCTCGCGATGGAGAACGGCTTAAACGCCGCCATCATCAATCCCGGTTCCGCGGACATGATGCGTGCGTATTATGCCTTCCGCGCGCTGAAGGGATTTGACCCGCATCTCAAAGCGTATATCGACGCCTGCGGTGGGGGTCTTATCGCGGCAGCGGCCACACGCGGGGCGGCGCCTGCGGGCGTGAACACCGTCCCCGCAACGGAGGCGGCACCGTCCTCTTCCGAACATGCGGGCGGGCCGCTTTTCCACGCCATCTCAAAGGGACTCAAAGCAGAGGCGGTTTCCGCCGCGAAGGAAGCGTTGAAGGAACGGGAGGCACTCGCCATCATTGACGAAGACATGATGCCGGCGCTGGACGCGGTGGGACAGGGCTTCGAAAAGGGCACGGTCTTTTTGCCGCAGCTGATGATGAGCGCGGAGGCGGCCAAGGCGGCCTTTGCCATCATCAGGGAACACCTCCGGCGGCAGGAGGGCGAGGCGGCTTCGAAGGGCAACATCGTCCTCGCCACCGTGCAGGGTGATATCCATGACATCGGCAAAAACATCGTGAAGGTGCTGCTGGAAAACTACAATTACCGCGTCATTGATCTTGGCAGGGACGTGCCCCCGGAGAAGGTGGTCGAGGCCGCGCTGCGCGAACAGGCACCGCTGGTGGGCTTAAGCGCCCTCATGACCACGACGGTGCCGTCCATGGAAAAGACCATCCGCCTGCTGCGCGAACAGGCACCGGAGGTCAGGGTCATGGTCGGCGGTGCGGTGCTGACAAAGGCCTACGCGGATGCCATCGGTGCGGACTTTTACGCAAAGGACGCCATGGGCGGTGTGACCGTTGCGGAGCGCATATTTGCCGGGGAAGCCGCGGTCTGATGCCGGCTTCGCCTGACACAAAGAAACGTCCACAGGAGGAAAAAGCCCTTGCAGATTGTGTTACACCGGCCTGAGATTCCGCAGAACACCGGCAATATCGGAAGAACCTGCGTCGCGACGGGCTGTCCCCTGCATCTGATTGAACCGCTGGGCTTTCAGCTGAACGAAAAGAAACTGAAACGTTCCGGCATGGATTATTGGGACGAACTCGAGCTGCGTCGTCATGTGAATCTGCGGGCCTTCCGCGAATGGTATGCGGAGGCTTTTCCGCAGGGCCGGATCTGGATGCTGACGACAAAAGCGCCGCAGCTCTACACGGAGGTCAGCTACGGCGCGGATGACGCGCTCCTGTTCGGCGCGGAATCCTGCGGTCTGCCGGAGGAAGAACTGATTACCGACAAGGCGCATTGCATCCGCATCCCGATGACGGAAGGCGCCCGCTCCCTGAATCTTTCCAACGCGGTGGCCGTCGTTCTTTACGAGGCACTCCGCACACAGCACTTTCCAGGCTTGCAGACCGAGGGCCGGCTGCACCGCCTGACATGGTGATTTTTACCGTTCTTGACAGCCGGACCTGCTTGTTGTATTTAAACATAAGTCGAGAACCCTTGAAAATAAAGGGTGCTCGCTTTTTTTGTGATAATAGTGGGATGTGAAATAACGAGCGTTACCAATTGGTAATATACCCTAAAATCATACCCAAACAGATTTTTAAGATAAATTTGGGGAAGAATTAGCTGTGCAAACAGCCCAAAAATATTGTAAAATTGAATATATCCAAAGAAAGGAGGCGCCAGATATGCCGACGGATGTCATTACAAAAAAGGCAAGTGGAATATCAGTCAAATACATCGATCAGTTAATCGAGTATATGGACTATTTGCTTTATAAATCGTCCCAAGATGCGCAAACGCAAAGCAATAAAACAAATAAAATGCGTTCCTTTGAGCGGCTGATGGCAATGCGCGAAGAATTCCTAAGCGATTTTGGGGACGACTTTGATCCGGCTAAGGAGTATGAGGAGGCAATCGAGCAAAAGTATGGTCGTCTTAATTGATACGAATGTTGCCATAAATTTCATCACAAAACGTAGCGATCCGCAATGAGAGGCAATCATTGACGTCATGAAACTATGTGCCAATGATGAGATTGATGGCTACCTTGCTTTTCATTCGCTCTCCATTATCTGGTACATTTTAAGAAAAATGAGCGACGAAAAGCGTAGGGAGTATCTAAGAGAGTTATGCAATATTTTACGCGTTGCAGGCGCACCCCACGATGATATTGTTAAGGCAATCGAACAAAGCGATTTTGGATTTCGAGGATTGTTTGCAAGACAAATGTGCAATCAATGCGGCGGCCGATTACATAATAACCTGTAATACCAAGGATTTTGCCGTGGCTGAAACACCGGTAATCACCCCTATTGACTTTCTAAAAAAGATCAACCAAAAAGAATAAACCATCCGTTATGGAGCCATGCTGAAGCAATCCAAGTGCGGATCTTTTGCGTGTCTGCCGCCAAAGGAGTCGGCGGGAGGCAGGCAAACCCCTAAAAACAGGGATTTTTACCGTTCTTGACAGCCGTACCTGCTTGTTGTATAATATCTTCACGTTTGAAAACGACGTGGACATGCGATAGTAGCTTAGCTGGTAAAGCGCCACCTTGCCAAGCAAATGGAGGGGTGGTTTTTTATTGGATCGTGAATGTTTTCCAGGTGGCGAAAAGCCTCTATCTAGAGTTTGCTAAACAGGTCGCAAAAGGCTTGTAAAATAAGGATTTTACATGCGTATTTTGCTATTCTAAGTGCAAGGTATTTTAAGCCCAAAAACGAATTTACGGGCTTTCAGGCTTGCACTTGGAGGCAAAAATCATGT